>JAFSCK010000048.1 GCA_017436785.1 Oscillospiraceae bacterium
ATCCTATGCTTTTTTGTGGCAAGGTTTGTCTGGAAGGATGTTAAGGTGCTGAACAGCCAGTGGTCGGAGCTGGAAGCACAGGGAGTTATCAATGCTGTTCTGGAGGACTATGGCAAGAGCGAGAAGCAGATCGGCGGCAATCTTCGCGTGGGTGAAAAATATCTCTTCGGCAAAGGCAGCATGCGCATTGTGAGCTATGGCTCCATCCGCCGGATTTATATGCAAAATGCAGAGCGGAAGGGGAAATATGCCCGGGATCTGTGGTATGAAGATGGGAATGGGCAGCAGTACTTTGTCTGCCAGCTGGATCCTGTGGGACAGTCTCATCTGGAGCTTGACCAAATCTACCGCAAAGTATTAAAGAAAAATCCCAATGCCAAAACCGGCCTGTAAATCGAATATATGAGGTCTGTCCCATTGGTAAAAAAGAAATAATGCAATTCCCCCGGAATAGACGAGGAAACTCGGATAATCCGGGGGAATCGCATTATTTTTGAGTCGGTAATATTTTGGTAAACTATTTTTCAGAGAGTATGCTACAATCATAAAGAGGTGATTATTTATGGCTGCAAACAGAATCCTGATCGTGGAAGATGACCCTGCCATAGCCCAGTCTGTTGCCCTGAATCTGCGGTTTGCAGGTTATGAATATATGCTTTTTGATGATGGGAAGGTTGCTGCTGATGCCTTAAGCAGAGATCATGCTTTTGATCTTGCACTGCTGGACATCATGCTTCCGGGGATGGACGGTTTTGAACTGTTTTCTTATATGGAGAAATATCACATTCCCGTGATTTACATGACCGCTAAAACGGACAGCGAATCAGAGGTGCGCGGTCTTCGGGATGGTGCGGAGGATTACATTGTAAAGCCCTTTGAGGTAATTACGCTTCTGGTGCGAATCGAAAAAGTACTGGCGAGAACTGGGCGACTAAATCAGGTATACCGGTTCCGGGATGTGGTTTTGGATGCGGAAAACAGAATTGTGACAAAAGCTGGGGACGAAGTGGAACTGACGCCATTGGAATTTGATGTGTTCCGTGTCCTGATCAAAAACAAAAACCGGACTGTATCCCGAGACCGTCTGCTGAACGAGATCTGGGGTGAGGATTACTTCGGCGATTTACGGACCGTGGATGTTCGTATTGCCAATATCCGTAAAAAGCTGGGCTTTTCTGATGAAATTCGCACCATATCAAAAGCCGGTTATCGGCTGGAGGAACGATGAAACTCACAACAAAACTGACCGCTATATGTGCGGCATTGGTGCTGACTGTGGCTGCGTCCCTGTCTGGTTTGATGCTTTGGCAGGTACGGGAGCAGTCCTATAACAGCCTGGAAGAACACACCCAGGAAAAACTGAATGATCTGGTTAATGATTTTTTGGACCTTCTCACCTTCGATTACTCCACAATTGAGTCTCCCTATTCTCAAAAAGTGTATTTGCAGTATCACTTCCAGAATTTTGATGTAGAAGGAAGTGTACTTGGGATGAATGGAGAACTGATTACTTCACCGACCCAGATTGATCCCAGGCACTATATGGAGTTGACACTACAGAACAGAAGTCAAACAGTCCGATGCAGCGATGCCGGAAAGCACTATCTTATTCTTGGTCGGGCTCTGGAATACAAGGAGACCGTGTTTCATGTATACCTTATAGCTGACGCAACTTACATTCACCAGGATCTCTATTCACTGCTGGGCCGTTTTGTTATAATAGCCGTCTTCGTTTGTGTTTTGGGACTTCTGTGTGTACTCTGGCTGATCCGCAAGACCATGGCACCGCTGGCACAGCTGCAAAAGACAGCTGATCGCATTGCATCAGGAAAATATGGGGAACGTGTGGACATCCATAGCAAAGATGAGGTTGGTATGCTGGCTGAGAACTTCAATCGTATGGCTGTAGCAGTGGAAGATCACGTTCAGTCTTTGACAGAGCAGAATGAGCGGCAACAGCTTTTTATCGGAAGTGTAACCCATGAGTTCAAGACCCCTCTCACTTCCCTGCTCTTAAATGTGGATACCCTCCGTAATGTATATCTTCCTGAAGAAATGCAGCAGGAACTGCTGGAATCCATGGATGGCCAATTGCAGTGGTTGAAGCAGATGGTGCATAAACTACTGAAGCTGATCTCGCTGCATCGGTCTGCCCAGATAAAGCAGGCATCCGTTCCGGAACTGCTGGAACAGGTCCGGGAGATCACACAAGGTGCGATGCAGAAACACGGTACAGTGCTGGAAGTATACTGTAAAACAGAAACACTGCCCATGGACAAGGATCTTCTGTGCTCTGCATTGGTCAATCTCATTGAAAACAGTGCAAAAGCATCCTCCCCCGGGCAGGTCATTCATCTGCGTGCAAAAGGAAATGTATTGGAGGTCTCAGACAGCGGACGGGGAATCCCGCAAAAGGACCTTGAAAGAGTAACGGAGCCATTTTATATGTGTGATCCATCCCGCAGCAAGACAAATGGTGGATTCGGCCTAGGATTGGCCCTTGTGAAGGAAATCGCCGCTGTTCATCGGGCAGCCTTAGATATTCAAAGTACTCCCGGTGTGGGAACTACCGTCAGAATAACATTCCCCGCAAACGGTAATGAAACGGTAATATCTCAGTAACCTCTTTTGTGGTATCCTCTGGTATGCTAAAGCCATCAGATCTCCCAAACGGGAGACAGAAAGGATGTGCTAATATGAAGAAAAAAATAATTTCTGTTCTGTCCGGCATTCTTGCACTGACCATGCTGAATGGATGCGGCGCGCCTCAGGCGCAGACAGAACCCACCACCGTCAATCAGGCCATGCTGATTGAGAAATCTAGCCAGCCTCAGGAAACATACAGCTTCCCGGATCGTTTTACCGGCGATTGGACTACTCAGGAAGGTAAGCTGACCATCCATGCCGATGCTCCCGTGGTCGCTGAACAGGGTGTAGTTCTGCCAACAGCAACCGTAACCCCCAGAGAATTCACCCAGGAGGATGTGGAGAAGCTCCTGACTGTATTCCTGAAGGGAGAACCGCTCTATGGATTTGTGCAAACCAAGCAGGAACTTCAGAAATCGCTTGACTACATCAACTCCCCTGAATGGCAGTCTGACCCAGATGGTCCTGTGCAGACCCCCGAGCAGCTGGAATCCCGCCGTAAAGAACTGAATGCATGGTACACAGCAGAAATTGCAAAGGCTCCGGAAGAAAAGCCCATCATTTATGGATTCTCTGATTCCACTGATCCTACAAGAATTGGTGGCTCTGCTGTAGTAGACGATGTAGAATATGAAGTATCCATTTGGAATCAGGTCGGTCAACCTTGGACAAAAGCAAGCATCATACGTCATGATTACAAATACGTGGAGAAGCAGGATTGGGGCGGGATTTCCAAAGAGGAGGCCATTGCCCAGGCAGATGCACTGGTGCAGGCGCTTCGCCTGGATGCGATGGAGCTGGACGACGTACAGCAGCAGGATACCGGTGAATGGCAGTTGTGCTATATGCCCACTGTAAACGGTTTCCGCCTTCCCAGCATTCGCCAGGATGTGTTAGAAACCCACGAAGGAGAGAAGATTTCCCATTTCCAGTATTTCACATACCATGCCAGTGAGGAGACCAATGCAGATCCTGTTTCCTGGCCTATGGAAAGTGTTCTAATTCATGTTGGAAAGGATGGCATTCTCGACTTTACATGGCAGTCCCCCAGCGGGGAAATGATTGTGAAGGAGAAACAGACTGCATTGCTGCCCTTTGAGGAGATCGCATCTATTGCAAATACCATGTTGCCCGTGGTCATCGTCGGCCCCAAAAGCCACAGTCTGGTGGATCTTGACCGCATTAACGGCTTTGATACCAAAATGGATGTTGAAATCACAAAAGTCTCCCTGAACCTGATGCGCATCCGGGACAAGGGTTCCCTGCAGGGTACCATTATTCCTGTCTGGGACTTCTGGGGTACTTCCAGCTGGTATCGGGCAGATGAACAGCCCCAAAATTATGACACAAAGCCCTTGCTGACACTGAATGCAATCGATGGCACAGTGGTGAGCCGGGAACTGGGTTACTGATTCTCTTATCAATAAAAGCAAATAAAGCACCTCTGCCCTAATAAGGACAGAGGTGCTCATTCGTTACTGCATCAATTATGCGAAACCCTTTGTGACGGGTGCCAGCAGCACTTTACCGGTGCCGCGGTAGACATTGACAAGACCTTCTCCGGAGGCTGCAGAGCCGATCAGAGACTTGCCGGAACGTTCTACGGTAAAGTCCAGGGTGCCGCTCCAGGCGATGGCAAAATTGCCGTCAACCTTCAGAACGTCATTGTTCAGCTCGACTTCCACCAGTTCCTCCTTGGGACATCTGGATTCCAGGCACAGGATACCATTGCCCTGGATACCCAGATTGAAGAGGCCTTCGTTGCCCAGTGCAGCAGAGGACAGATTCGAACGCATGACAGCTTTGTGTTTCAGTCTGGAATCGCAGGCCAGGAACAGGCCGTCATCCAGGACCACATTTCCGCCCCAGTCTGCGGTGTCGATCAGCAGGATATGCTTATAAGTAGGCTCCAACACCAGAATGCCGGAGCCGGTATACTCGGGCTTGATGGCAGACTCGCCGGTGACACTGCCGCGCAGGCTCTTGCTAAAGAAGTCGCCCACACCTTTGACACCGGTGGTAGCCTTCACATCACCGACAGTCCACTGCATAGCGCCTGCCTGCAGCGTAATATTGACCTTGCTCAGATCGCAGACGACCTGCCGCTTGCGGACATTCATTTCATTACAGTAATAGGCCAGCATGGCATCACTGGGCATAACACTCAGATCCCGCTGGTATTCCAGTACCTGGAAGGGACC
>JAFSCK010000049.1 GCA_017436785.1 Oscillospiraceae bacterium
GGCAATGTCCCGGTCATCAAAGACGCGGCGGTTCTGCTTGTCCCGCTTGACATTGGGGACAAGTCCCTGATTGCAATAGAATTTCAGTGTCTCGTAAGCCAGTCCGGTTTTCTCGCAGGCCTGCTTCATTGTGTACATAAACATCATCTCCATTTTGGCAAGATTTCCACTTGACCGGTAGTAACTACCGACATTTATAATGGCAGTATAACACAGCCTTACCTATAAGGCAAGAAGGGGTGTAAATTATGATGACAAATGATTTTCAGGGCAAACAGCTAAGCCGACTGGGCTTCGGTACTATGCGGCTGCCCACCAATGCAGATGGCTCCATCGATGAAGCACAGGTAGCAGAAATGACCGCCTATGTGTTAGCGCATGGCGTAAACTATTTCGATACCGCTTATCCCTACCACGGCGGTGAATCCGAGCGGGTCATCGGCAGAGTCTTGAGCAAGTACCCTCGTGACAGCTACTATCTGGCTGACAAATATCCCGGCCACCAGATCAGCAGCACCGGCTATGATCCGGCTGAGATTTTTGAGGAGCAGCTTCGTAAATGCGGTGTGGAATACTTCGACTTTTATCTCCTGCACAATGTTTACGAAAAGTCCATGGAAGTGTACTTAGATCCTCAGTGGGGCATCGTGGATTACTTCAAGGAGCAGAAACGGCTGGGAAGGATCAAGCATCTGGGCTTTTCCTGCCATGCGGAAACCAAGGGCCTCAAAGATTTTTTGGATGTCTGCGGCGAGGATATGGAGTTCTGCCAGATTCAGCTGAACTGGCTGGACTGGACGCTGCAGGATGCCAAGGGCAAGTACGATCTGCTCACCAAACGGGGCATTCCCGTCTGGGTCATGGAGCCTGTCCGGGGAGGTCGGCTGGCAAAGCTAAGTGATGCGGAAGAAGCGAAACTGAAAGGCTTACGTCCCGATGATTCCATCGCCTCCTGGGGCTTCCGGTTCCTGCAGGGACTGCCCAATGTGAAGATGGTTCTTTCCGGCATGAGCAATATGGAACAGATGGTGGACAATGTAAAGACCTTCTCCGAGGACAAGCCCCTGTCCACAGAAGAAACCGTACTGCTGCTGGATATTGCCGAGGGCATGAAAGATTCCATACCCTGCACCGCCTGCCGTTACTGCTGTGACGGCTGTCCCGCAGGCTTAGATATTCCCGGCCTTATCAGCACCTATAACGAGATCCGCTTCTCTCCCGCGGTGAATGTGGCCATGCGGATCGAATTTATGCCGGAGGATAAGAAGCCCACAGCCTGCATCGGCTGCGGACAGTGTACACAGATGTGCCCCCAGAATATCGATGTTCCCGGCGCGCTGAAGGACTTTGCGGAAAAACTGAGCAAGCTCCCCAGCTGGGCAGAGATTTGCCGTCAGCGGGAAGCGGCAGCCCGGAAAGGATAACAAATAAGATGGCAAAACATACCGTCCGCGTGCGGGACATGACACAGGGAAGTCCTATTCACCTGATTCTTGCTTTTGCGGTTCCACTGTTTATCGGAAATATCTTCCAGCAGCTATACAGCATGGTGGACACCATGGTGGTGGGATACCATCTGGGTGACACCGGCATTGCAGCCATCGGCGCCACGGCAGCGCTGTACTCTTTGCTGATCAATTTTGCCAACGGCCTGAATAACGGCTATGGTATCATCGTCACCCAGTGTTTCGGAGCCCACGACAGGGAGAAAATGAAACAGGCCATAGCCGGCATGATGATTCTGGATGCAGCGGTCTGCCTGTCCTTGACTGCTGTGGCACTTGCGTTCCTAAGGCCCTTGATGGTTTTTCTGAATACGCCGGATTCGGTTTTTGATATGGCCTACAGCTATATCCGCATCATCTGTCTGGGCATCGTCACCACCATCGGCTATAATATGTTTGCCTCCATCCTCCGTGCCATGGGCAACAGTCGCACACCACTGTACTTCCTGATTTTCAGCAGTTTTCTGAATATTGCGCTGGATATTCTCCTTGTGGCAGGACTCAAAATGGGCATCGCCGGTGCGGCAATTGCGACGGTCCTTGCTCAGGCAGTTTCTGCAGTTCTTTGCGGTATCTATGTACTGCGCAACTATGCCGAATATCTGCCGGAAAAAGAAGATTTCCGGGTTCCCGGACTGATGCTGAGAAACCTCTTCTCCACCGGCATATCCATGGCGCTGATGAGCTGTCTGGTGGACTGCGGCAGCGTGATTTTCTCCCGGGCAAACAATCTGCTGGGCGAGACCTATATTACAGCCCACGCAGCTGCACGGAAGCTGCTCATGATGATGATCCAGCCCCAAGCTTCTCTGTCCCTGGCCAATTCCACCTTTGTGGGCCAGAACTGGGGTGCAAAGCAATATAGCCGCATCCGGCAGACCCTGCGCAAGGTTCTGCTGATGGAAGTGCTGTGGGGAGTATTTGCCGCAGCGTTGATCTACCTGTTTGGCGGCGCGCTTGTCCGTTTCACCACCGGAACAAATGATGCGGATATGATCGGCTACGCTGTGATGAGTCTGCGCATCCATTTCGCGGCGTTCCCGTTCCTGGGTGTTGTGTTTGTGATTCGGCACACGCTGCAGGCCATGGGGTATAAAATCATCCCTATTTGCTCCAGCTGCATAGAGTTGGGAACCAAGTTCCTGGCAGCTTCCTGGCTGATCCCCAAAATCGGATTCCTGGGAACCTGCGTAACAGAGCCTGTTACATGGGTGATCATGGCAGCCTTTTTGGTGATTTTCTATCTGAAAAAGTGCAGCAAACTTGCTGTAAATGTACAATAAAGGAGACGATCGTATGCAAATCAATAAAGACAATTTCACTTCCGCAAAATACGATGTTTTTTCTCTGTTCAATGACCACTGGGGCCTTGCTACCGCTGGAACACCGGACGACTACAACACCATGACCATTGGCTGGGGCACAATGGGCACCATTTGGGGACCTCCCAAAGGTGGTAAGCAGATCATTGAGGTGTTCCTTCGGGAGAATCGCTGTACTACGGATGTGCTGCTGCGAAATGACTATTTCACCGTCTGCTTCTTCCCGGAGGAGAAACGGAAAGACCTGGGCATCTTAGGCAGCAAGTCCGGCTGGGATGTTCCCAATAAGATCGAACTGACCTCTCTGACCCCCAAGCCTCTGGGAAATGCTGTAGGCTTTGAGGAGGCCACGCTTACCTTTGTTTGCAAGAAAATCTACGCCCACAAAATGCTGCACGAGGAAGTGCCGGAGGATGTCCGCAATACCATGTATGCCAACGGAAATCCTATCCACTATGTGTTCATGGGTGAGATCGTGGACGTGTTTGGCAGCATTGACGACTAAAGGAGGATCAATATGGAATACTTCACCTTATCAAACGGCGTTGAGATGCCCGCTGTCGGCATCGGCACCTTTCTGATGCAGCCTGAACAGGCAGAACAGGCTGTATATACCGCTCTGCAGATGGGCTACAAGATGATCGACACTGCCAATGCCTACATGAACGAGCGTGCCGTTGGCCGTGCCATGCGGAAGTCCGGTATTGCAAGAGAGGATATCTTCCTGTCCACCAAGATCTGGGCCTCCGAATATGAGAAAGAAAATGCAGTGGAAAAGACCCTGAAAATTCTGGGCGTGGACTACATCGATCTGCTGTACATCCACCAGCCCTCCGGCAATTACATGGCAGGCTACCGTCTGCTGGAGAAGGCTTACAAGGCAGGCAAGATCAAGGCCATCGGTATCTCCAATTTCCACGATCATAAGCTGGAGCATCTTCTCTCTGAGTGCGAGATCAAGCCCCATGTGATCCAGCTGGAGGAACATCCCTATTTTTCCGATACCAAGACCCTGAATATGCTTGCTCCCTACGGTGTACGCCTGATGGCCTGGTATCCCCTTGGCCACGGTGACAAGGGGCTGCTGAATGAGCCTGTATTTACAGAACTGGCGGCAAAGTACGGCAAGACCACCGCGCAGATCATCCTCCGCTGGCATACCCAGAACGGCACCTCCGTCATCCCCGGCTCTACAAGTGCTGACCACATCCGGGAGAATGCCGACATCTTCGATTTTACACTGACCGAGGAAGAAATGGCATCTATCAAGGCCCTGAACACCAACACCCGGTTCTACAATCCTCCTGCTGACATGGAGGAAAAGTACGCATTCTTCGCCATCGATCTGGATTCCCAGCCCTAAACCATGCTGTCATTGCGAGGAGCAAAGCGACGTGGCAATCCCCAAATTTATAGGAGATTACCACACCAGTGTGCGCACTGGTTCGCAATGACATATCTGTTAAGGAGATGCAATTATGATCTACTACTTTTCTGCCACCGGAAACAGCCGCCATGTTGCCAATCGTCTGGCTGAAAGCCTGAACGAATCCGTCACCCCGGTGCTGGATGTATTGAATCTGGGAATCAAAGTGGAGGATCAAATGATCCTGGTATACCCCAACTACTGCGGCGGTGTTCCTTCCGTGATCCGGGAGTTTCTTCAAAAGAATATCTTCCAGATCTCCAAGGATGCCAAGCTGATTTTGGTCATCACCTACGGCAACAACACCGGCGCAAGCGCATCCATTGCTACCAAATACTTCAAGAAAAATACCGGACGTACCTTCGATGCCATGTATTCCGTGAAGATGCCCGACAACTGGACTCCTGTTTTTGATCTGACCAATGCGGAGGCGGTTGCGGAAACAAATGCCAAGGCCGACGAAGAGATCGACGGCATCATCCGAAAGATCAAAATGGGTGTGGAAGGCGACCATGTGAATGATAAGCTGGGCAAGTTTATGGAAGTGGTCTACCCCGGCTTCTATAAGACTTTGAGCAAAACAAGTCACCTTCATGTGGAAGATACCTGCATCGGCTGCGGAGCGTGCGCCGAAAACTGCCCAGTCAGTGCCATCGAAATGAAGGATGGCAAGCCCACCTGGACCAAGAAAAACTGCGCCATGTGCCTGGGTTGTCTGCACCGCTGCCCCAAGTTTGCCATCCAGTATGATGACAAAACCAAGAATCATGGACAGTACCTCCATCCGGATGAAAAGGATTGATCGAAACATAAATCACATGAAGAAGAGCCTGATCCTCTCTGCCATTGGCGTGGGCTTGCAGACCGCAGGCGGTATCTGCCTATTTGTCGCTGCTCTTGGCATTGGAAAAGAGATCAACCAGCAAATCAGGAAGACCATGATCAAAGAACCGTCAAAGCAGGTCGCTGAAGACGAAAAACTAAGCATGCCTCGATTGTCGCATGGGCAAGATTAAAGTGTACCCCATGTCAAGGACAACATGGGGTACACTTTACAAAAAAGGAATCAAACACGAGAAAAGCAGGCCACACCTGAACTGCACCCCATTTGTTAGACAAGTATGATATACTTGTACTAAGAAATGGGGTGCTTTTATTATGCCTAAAGGAATACCGAACAAGCGATATACGGGAGAGTTTAAGCAGATGGTTGTAGAAACCATGATAAGAGAA
>JAFSCK010000050.1 GCA_017436785.1 Oscillospiraceae bacterium
ACTTTGGTGATGATGTTGCGGGTGCCGCCCACATTGACCGCCATCAGCTTTTCGGAATAGTTGGGGTTCACGGTGACCATGGAAGCGCAGTGGATAATGACGGAGGTGCAGCCCTCAGGCACAGTGAAGAAAGGCTCCAAAGAGGCAGCATCCGTCAGGTCGCCCAGAACGACCTCCACCTGCTCGGGGATAAACTTCACAGACTTGTCATTGGGCAGCACCAAAGCCCGGACCTTGCAGCCGGCTTCCAGCAGCTGCATGCAGATATTGGTGCCCAGGAAACCAGCAGCACCGGTCAGCAGATAATAGCGTTCGTTATTCATAAAAGCATCTCCTTCATAATTTGAATTGTTATCAGTTGTTTCCCAAAATCAGTTCTTCACTGAGCCGCAGAATTTCCGGGGCAATTTTTTCCCGGTCCTGTTTCACAATGTAGTTGTAAATTGGATATGTCGCTGTCACACCGGCAAGTCCGATGCATCCGATGAGGATCCCCGGCACAAACCACACGCCCGCTCAGACCAGGCAGCAGCTCATACCCAGTCCCAAAATCAGTGAATACAGAATCCCGTGGACAATGGAAATGGCATTTCCCCGCTTTGTGACAGCAGCATCCAGGGCACGAAGCTGATCCAGCTTTGTCACCTCTTTGGGCAGATATTTCGCCCGGATCCGCCTTACCTCATCCTGCGCCGGGGCAGAATAGGTATATTCAAAGACTTCCTTTTCTGCCATGATTCTTAGCTCCTTTTTTATTTCAGACCGATGCACATGGGGATCAGCATCAGCAGCAGGACAATACCGACAACGCCCACCAGAATACCGGGCAGCATCAGATTCCAGATCATGATCATGCACATGCCTGCGCCCAGAACCAGGGAAGCAAATACGCCGTACAGGACCTTGCCGAAGGTTTTCCAGTGCATCCGGATCTTCCGCCCGGAACGAAGCCAGGCAACTGCACCCTGTACCAGCAGCGCAATGCCGCCGATGGCAGTGCAGACAACACCAAGTTTGAATGCATTCCACTCCGGCAGCAGGCACATACACATACCGAGCGCAAACAGCAGGCCGCCAATGGTGCCAGCGATCAGATTGATAAAGGCAGATTTTTTCATAACAATCACTCCGTATTTCTTTTTTCATTTGATGGCATCATTCTACTGCTGCTTTGATTCTGAAAAGTTCAAGTTATGTTTCTGAAATATTAAAAACGAACGATCATAAAAAATAGCGCAAACAGCGAGTTACCTATTACAGTAACTCGCTGCTGTTTTCGTATTATGAATCCGGATGCAGATACTGCCCGTGATCTTTGGTTTTGTCATCGTACTGGATGGCAAACTTGGGACAGCGGTGCAGACAGCCCAGGCACATGGCGCAGTTTTTCTTGGTCCATGTAGGCTTGCCGTCCTTCATTTCGATGGCATTCACTGGGCAATTCTTGGCACATAGACCGCAGCCGATGCAGGTATCTTCCACATGAAGATGGCTGGTCTTGCTCAGGGTCTTATAGAAGCCGGGATAGACCACTTCCATA
Source organism: Oscillospiraceae bacterium (assembly GCA_017436785.1). GTDB lineage: Bacteria > Bacillota > Clostridia > Oscillospirales > Oscillospiraceae > Faecousia. The sequence continues at coordinate 1,541 of JAFSCK010000050.1, forward strand.
AACTTACCCAGCTTGTCACCCACATGGTCACCGTCCACACCTATTTTGATCTTTCGGATGATTCCGTCAATTTCTTCGTCGGCCTTGGCATTTGTTTCCGCAACCTCCTCGGCATTGGTCAGATCAAAAACGGGAGTCCAGTTGTCGGGCATCTTCACGGAGTACATGGCATCGAAGGTGCGCCCGGTATTTTTCTTAAAATACTTGGTGGCAATACTGCTACTCGCGCCGGTGTTGTTGCCGTAAGTGATGACCAAAATCAACTTGGCATCCTTGGAGATCTGGAAGATATTCTTTTGCAGAAATTCCCGGATCACCGAGGGAACACCGCCGCAATAGTTGGGATATACCAGAATCATCCGGTCATCTACTTTGATTCCCAGATTCAATACCTCCAGCACCGGGGTGACGGATTCATTAAGCGCTTCAGCCAGACGATTGGCAACATGCTTGCTGTTACCGGTGGCAGAGAAATAGTAGATCATCCCTTTCCTCCTTTGGCTGCCGCTTCCCGCTGACGGCAAATCTCTGCCCAGCTGGGGAGCTTGCTCAGTTTTTCTGCAAAGTCCTTCAGCGCGCCGGGAACATCGATATTCTGGGGACACATCTGGGTACACTGACCGCAGCCGATGCAGGCAGTGGGTTTCTTATCCTCCGGCATGAATTCGATCCGCATGGCCACATTCACAGCGGGAGAGAAGCGGATCTCGTTGTAGGTACTGATAAGGCCGGGGATATCCAGTCCGGCAGGACAGCCGTCACAGCAGTACCGGCAGGCAGTACAGGGAACAGAATCCTTCATACCCTCGGCAATATCCAGCAGCAGTTTGCTTTCCCCAACCGACAGAGGCTTATCCTCGGAGAAGGTCTTCACATTGTCCACCATCTGTTCCATATTGCTCATGCCGGAAAGAACCATCTTTACATTGGGTAAGGCTTGCAGGAACCGGAACCCCCAGGAGGCAATAGAATCATCGGTACGTAAGGCTTTCAATTTGGCTTCTTCTACATCACTTAGCTTTGCCAACCGACCTCCCCGGACAGGCTCCATGACCCAGACGGGGATATTTCTTTCGGTGAGAAGATCGTACTTGCCCTTGGCATCCTGCAGTGTCCAGTCCAGCCAGTTTAGCTGAATCTGGCAGAACTCCATGTCTTCGCCACAGGCATCTAAGAATTCTTTGAGCCCCTTGGTTTCCGCATGGCAGGAGAAGCCCAGATGCTTGATCCTGCCCAGCCGCTTCTGCTCCTTGAAGTAATCCACGATACCCCACTGGGGGTCCAGATACACCTCCATGGACTTCTCGTACACATTGTGCAGGAGATAAAAGTCGAAGTATTCCACACCGCACTTTTTAAGCTGCTCTTCAAAAATCTCGGCGGGGTTGTAGCCGGTGCTGATGATCTGGTGACCGGGATATTTGTCAGCCAGATAGTAGCTGTCACGAGGGTACTTGCTCAAGACTCTGCCAATGACCCGCTCGGATTCACCGCCGTGATAGGGATAGGCAGTATCGAAGTAGTTGACACCATGCGCAATGGCATAAGCTGTCATTTCAGCCACCTGAACTTCATCAATGCTGCCATCTGCATTGGTGGGCAGCCGCATAGTACCGAAGCCCAGTCGGCTGAGCTGCTTGCCCTGAAAATCATTTGTCATCATAATTTACACTCCCTCTTGTGTTAGTGCTAAGTTGATGCTATACTGCCATTATAAATGTCGGTAGTTACTACCGGTCAACTGGGAATCTAACCAAATCGGAGATGATTTTTATGTACACAATGAAGCAGGCCTGCGAGAAAACCGGACTGGCTTACGAGACACTGAAATTCTATTGCAATCAGGGACTTGTCCCTAATGTGAAGCGGGACAAGCAGAACCGCCGCATCTTTGACGACCGGGACATTGCC
>JAFSCK010000051.1 GCA_017436785.1 Oscillospiraceae bacterium
GATCTTTTTGGTGAGTTAGGTATGGGTCAGCACTTTGCCTGCGTCCTTTGCAAGCAGGCAAAGAAGCTTATACTCTGTGGGTGTCAGCTTCAGTTCCTCACCATTTAGGGAAGCACAGCCTGCGGCGTAATCCACCGTCAATTTACCGTTGTGAAATACAGAGTCTCCAGGCTTACCTTCAACGGTTGTAATTCGGCGTTGCGCGACCCGGAGACGTGCCAGCAGTTCTGTCACAGAAAACGGCTTCGTCAGATAATCGTCAGCTCCGGCATCCAGCGCTGCAACCTTGTCCCCATCCTCGCTCCGGGCAGAGATGACGATAATTGGCATCTGGGACCAGGAACGAATGCGCTTAATGACTTCTACGCCGTCCAGATCCGGTAAGCCCAGATCCAGAAACACAACATCTGGCTGCTGGGTGGTTGCTGCTGCAATGGCGGCTTCACCGTTGGCTGCGGTTATGTAGGTATAGTTATTGGATTTTAAAGTAGTAGTGATCAGGTTGCGAACAGTGGAATCATCCTCCACCACTAAGATCTTGGGATTATTCATGGACTTCCACCTCCCCGGATGGAATGGTAAATGTAAAGATCGTGCCGGTAGGCGCATTGTCGGATACGGCGATCTTGCCGCCGTGGGCAGTGATGATAGATTTGCAAAGGCTCAGTCCCAAGCCCAGACTTCTGCGACAGTCGGCAATTGGATTGCTGCCGCTGTAGAACATCTGGAAGACCTTTTCCTTTTCGCTGTCCGGGATACCTGCACCGTTATCAGCTACAGAGATCTCGGTGTGTTGCTCGTTCTGCTTTGTGGTGATGGTAATATGTGAGCCGGCAGGTGTATACTTGATGGCATTGTCCACCAGATTAATAATGACCTGAATGATCAGCCGGGCATCGCACCTGGCAAGGAGCAGCTCGTTTTCGTGATGAACGGTAACGATATGCTCTGTCTGCTTTCTGCTGATGTGCTGCAAAGCCTCCGAGACGATTTCTTCTACCAGATGCGGCTGTTTTTGAAGTTTCATCCTGCCTTCTTCGATCTTGGTGACCGCCAGCAAATTCTCCACCAAATTGGTCAGCCACGCAGAATCGTCATAGATATCTCCGCACATCTGCCGAACGGTATCGTCGTCCAGCTTTTCCAAATCAGAAAGCAGCATACCGGCATTGCCGGATATGGAGGTCAGCGGCGTACGCAGATCATGAGATATGGAGCGCAGCAGGTTAGCGCGAAGCTTTTCGTTCTCCGCCTGCAGCTTAGCCGCTTCCTTTTCCCTGGTATTTCGGCTGTTCTCCAGTGTTAAGGCACACTCGCCAAGGATGGACAGCAACACACTGTTCTCAAATGCTTCCAGAGGTTCCGCATAGGAGGTGCCAACATGGAGCTACGGATCGATGGAAACAGTATGATTGCACAACCGGGACAAACGCTTTTAGAGATTATCCGGATTTTGGGCATGGATGGCACGGCTTTGTCTAAACGGCCTATTGCGGCGCAAATTGCCGGCGAGGTCTTTAACCTTAACTATATTCCGGTAAGAGTATCGGATATCTGTAATGACAGACCCTCTATCCGACGGGCAATGGCTGCGTCCGGAGGAAATGTGAAACTACTATATTACCGGGACCCGGCAGGCAAAGATGTATACGCTCGTACAGTGCAGTTTGTTTTGTTTTTGGCGCTGCGTCAGCTGTGGCCGCAGGCGCGGGCAAAGATGAACTGTACGGTGGGACCGGCATTATTCATTGAAGTGATGGGCGTTGAAGACTTTTCCGTCCAGCGGCTGAAAGATAAGGTGAACGAAATTGTAAAGGAGGATTTCTCCCTTTACCGCCGTCGTGTCACGACGCAATCGGCCATTGAAAAGTTTGAGCGGATGGGTCAGCCGGATAAAGCAGGACTGCTTCGCTGGCGTACGGAAGATTTCTTTGATGAGTATTTTTACGGGGATTTTTCCGACTATTATTACGGTGAGCTATCCCCCTCCACCGGTTACCTGCAAACATGGGATATTTTGCCAACAGAGGGTGGTTTCCTGTTTATCTACCCTGATGATGCCGATCCTGACAGGGTTGCGTCTTATGAGGAGATGCCCAATTTCCTTGCGGTCAGTACAGAAGGTGAGCGCTGGTGCCGCCTAATGGAATGTGAAACGGTGGCAGATCTGAATGAACTGACCGGCTCCGGAAAGATCCGGGAACTGATCCGTGTCAATGAAGCGCTCCACGAAAAGCGTTACGCCCAGATTGCGGATATGATCTGCACAAGGGGTGCAAAAGCGGTTATGCTGGCTGGTCCCAGCTCTTCCGGTAAGACTACCTCAGCAAACAGACTGGCAACGCAGCTGCGGGTATACGGTAAAAAACCGATTCTGATGGGTCTGGACGACTATTATATCGATCGGGAAAAAATCGCACCGGGACCGGACGGAAAGCTGGATCTGGAGCATATCAACACCATCGACACAGAACTGTTCCGTGAGCATCTGAATGCCTTGCTCTCCGGCAGGGAAGTGGAGCTTCCCAGCTTCAATTTCGTTACTGGCAGGCGGGAATGGAAGGGGCATAAGCTGCGCTTGACCGATAGTACCGTAATCATTGTAGAAGGTCTGCATGCGCTTAATCCTGTTTTGCTGCCGGAGGACTTTGACAAGAAGTCGGTGTTCCGTCTGTATGTCAGCCCGCTGTTGCCGCTGAATTTGGATGACCATAACCGCATCCCCACCAGCCTTCTGCGGCTGCTGCGGCGTACTGTGCGGGATTATGAGACCCGTGGTTCCTCTGTGGAAAAGACCATGGCCATGTGGGATTCCGTTCGCAGGGGTGAGAAACGGTGGATTTTCCCTTTCCAGGAAAATGCGGACGTGATTTTCAACAGCTCTACCCTTTACGAATTGGCAGTACTGAAGAAGCATATTTTCCCGCTGCTGACGGCTGTGCAGCCGGAAGAACCCTGCTACGAACAGGTGCGGGCGATCGTTAAAATTCTCAATTATGTGCAGCAGGCGGATGTGGATGATGAGATTCCGCCCACCAGCTTGGTGCGTGAATTTATTGGGGGAAATACTTTTTACCGATAAGGTTGCATTTTTTAGACAGATATGCTATAAATAGAATATCAAATTCTGGAGGGGATCACCATGGCTGAACGGAAGATCCGTTTTAAGGTAATCGAGAAGTATTTGACAATTGCGATTCTGGCAGAGACTCTGTTCTTTATTCTGTACATGATTTTTGCAGGTGTTGGAAATACCGGTTTTAAAGTGGTCTTTGCGGTATTGTGCCTGCTGATCTCTATTGCGGTTCTGGCTTTCTTGTACCTGAAAAAGGAACTGTTCCGTCCCAGATGTACATGGATGACATTTGCCGCAGCAGCAATCGTTTTGCTGGTGCTGTTGTCCCTGATCCTGAATTTCCCCAGCCCCAAGCCTTTGGCAATGCCGCAGGCCGCTGCGTTTGTGATGCAGTATTGGATTTGAAAATGTCACATTTTAAAGCGAAC
>JAFSCK010000052.1 GCA_017436785.1 Oscillospiraceae bacterium
AAGGCCGGCGAAGTCGACGTCTGCCAGCAGTTCATCGGCAACATCCAGAACCTGTGGCTGGAGGACGGCCTGCCCATCTCCACCTTCTACGAAGAAGCTCCCTACGGCGTCTGCCTGACTATGCCCACCGCATGGTACAACATGAACCTGCCCGTTCTGGCCGAGAATCCCGCTCTGCGTAAGGCCATCGCCATGGCTGTTGACTATGACTCCATCATCGCCAACGCTATGACCAACCAGTCCCCCTCCTTCTCCGATGTACCTCGTTCTCTGTTCAACCCCACCGCCGGTGAGCAGGCTATGTACGACCAGGCTGCAGTTGCTGATCTGCAGTGGGCCGGCATGGACTACGAAGGCGCCAACAAGCTGCTGGATGACGCAGGTCTGCTGGACAACGACGGCGACGGCTGGCGTGAATACAACGGTGAAAAGATCTCTCTGAACGCTGTCTGCCCCAACGGCTGGACTGACTGGCAGGCTTCCATGGAGCTGGTCGCAGCAGCTGGTGAGAACATCGGCGTTGAGATCACCACCCTGTACCCCGAGTACTCCATCTATCAGACCGTCTTCACCGATCCCGCTCAGGTCGAGTACGCCATCTTCATGTGGTCTCCCGAGGCTGCTTCTCCCTCCAACCCCTGGACCCGTGTCAACCAGTTCATGGGCAAGGACTATGTTGGTGTTTCCAACAACTGGTCCGGCAACTGGGGCCAGTACGTCAACGACGAGGCTGACGCTCTGATCAAGAAGATTCCTCTGACCACCGACGAGGCTGAACTGAAGGCACTGTACACCGAGCTGACCAAGATCTACCTGACCGAGGTTCCCAGCTTCTCCCTGATGTACCGTCCCTCCGTCTTCCACGCTGTTAACGAATCTGTCTGGACCAACTTCCCCTCCGAAGACAACGGCATTCCTCCCATGGACTGCACCGATGGCTACGGCATCGCTGCTCTGTACGCACTGGAACTGGTCGGCTAATCGGATCCGTAACACAGGTTAAAACTTAACGCAGAGGCCATGCTCCCTCGTGGAGCATGGCCTTTCTTAAATTGAAGCCTCTAGAAAAGGAGGAATGGTGCCCCATGAAAGGCTACCGTAAATATTTTGGTAAAAAAATTCTCTGGTTCGTCATCACCTTTGTTGTCGCTGTTTTTTTGAATTTCTTCCTGCCCCGGCTGATGCCTGCAGACCCTGTTGCGGCCATTACTGGCAAGCTCACCTCCGGTATTTCCGATGCCTCTGCCGTTCAGGAGGTCTACGAACGGTATGCCGAGGAATTTGGCACCAACAAGCCCATCTGGGAGCAATTTGTGATCTTCTGCCAGAAGGCGGTCAAGGGTGACTTCGGCCTGTCCTTCAGCCAGTATCCCCGCAGCGTCAGTGATATCATCGGCAGCGCCATCGGCTGGACCATCGCTCTGCAGCTGCCCGCCATTCTGGTAGGCTGGCTTCTGGGCAATATTCTGGGCGCACTGGCCGCCTATCTGCGTAAAGGATGGGACCGGGTCCTGCTTCCCACATCCCTGTTCCTGAGCAATGTGCCCGCCTTCGGTATGGCCGTGGTCCTGCTGGTGGTGTTCGGCGTTTATTTGAAGATTGCACCCATCGCGGGTGGTTATGCATATGATATGATCCCCAACCTAAGCTGGAAATTTATCGCTTCCGTCATCAAGCACTATCAGCTGCCCTTCTGGTCCATCGTTTTGGTGTCCATTGGCGGTCAGGCTGTGGGCATGCGTTCCATGTCCATTTATGAGCTGAATGCGGACTACGTAAAATACGCCCGGTTTCTGGGTATCAAGGACAGCAAGATCGTCGGCTATGTGTTCCGCAATGCCATGCTGCCTCAGGTCACCGGTCTGGCGCTGTCCATCGGCACCATGATCGGCGGCGCACTGGTAGCGGAGATCATTTTCTCCTATCCCGGTCTGGGCAGTGCCATGTATGCCGGTGTTACGGCTGCCGACTATCCGCTGATTTCTGCAACGACTCTGATCATTACCCTGATGGTTCTGGTGGTTACGTTCCTGCTGGACATTATCTACGGCTTCATCGATCCCAGAGTCAAGGCTGCACAGTTTGACTGATCGGAGGGATCGCACATGAAAAATACATTGCGTCAAGTCTTCCATTCTCCGAAATTTGTAGCGGGCTTTTCCATCTTTATGGCCATCATCGCCATGATGATCCTCTATCCCCTGATAAATCCGGGCAATCCTCTGCAGCAGATCGGTGTCGGCACCTTTGCCAAGCCGGGCATCTATGTTTCCATGTATGATGCCACGAAGGTCTCCTATGAGACCCTTCGTCTTCCCGATGCGGATGACAACCGCATTGCCTCCCATCTAAAGGATACAGACCGCGTTGCCATGGTCCGTTGGTTCAACACCATGGGCATCGACACCACCGGGCTGGATGTTACCGATACGGATGCCCTGCTGGACCTGTGGAGCGAGCACTATGATGAATCCATAAAGCCCAAGGGCATGACCATGGCAGACAGAAATTATTTCAAGCGCCTGAACCGGGCACTGAAGGAGATTCGTTCTGCCGATACGGTCATTCTGGCGGATACCAACGAAGAAGGCGTGCTGGAGCAGACCGGAAAGATCTCCAAAACCGACTATGCCCGCGTGGGCAGTGTTGCCAATGTCAAACTGCTGCCGCTGGGTACCGATAACTTTGGCCGGGATGTGCTGAAGGAGCTGGTGTCCGCCACCGGCACCTCCATCCTGATCGGCATCATCGCCGGCACCGTCGCGACCCTCATCGGTCTGACCTTCGGTCTGCTGGCAGGCTATATCGGCGGTATCGTGGATGATCTTATCATGTTTATCACCAACATTTTCACCGTGATCCCCTCCTTCGTGCTGCTGATCCTCATTTCCTATTCCATCGGTCAGGAGCAGCGGGGCGCTGCGGTGGTGGCAGTGGTCATCGGCTTTACCAGCTGGACTTGGACCTGCCGAAGCGTTCGCTCTCAGGTCATCTCTCTGAGAAACCGGGACCATGTCAATCTTTCTAAGCTTTCCGGCCACAGCCTGCTGCGGATCGTTCTGACGGACATCCTTCCCTACATCGCATCCTATGTGGTCATGGCCTTCATCCTTCAGGTCTCCTCCGGCATCCTTTCCGAAGCGCAGCTGTCCCTGCTGGGCTTGGGTCCCAGAACCACGGAGGTTCCCACACTGGGCCTGATGATGAACTGGGCTATGCTCTACTCTGCCCACACCAACGGTTCCTGGTGGGCCTATTTCCCTGTGATCCTGACCATTACCCTCATCTCCTTCTCCCTGAACCTGATGAACACCGGTCTGGACCAGGTATTCAATCCCACCCTGAGAGACTAAGGAGGACGCTATGGGAAAGGTAATCTTAGAGGTTAAAAACCTCAAAACCAAATATGTCACCCGTTTCCACGAGGACGTCTACGCGGTAGACGGCGTGTCCTTCACCATTGAGGAAGGAAAATCTCTGGGCATTGCCGGCGAATCCGGCTGCGGCAAGTCTACGCTGGCCCTGTCCCTGATGGGCTACTATTTCCCGCCCCTGCACTATATCAGCGGCGAGATCATCATCGACGGCAAGAACATCTCCGGCATGAAGCCCGACGATGTCCGCAAGACCATTCTGGGCTCGGAGATCGCCTATATCCCGCAGGCCGCCATGAATGCCCTGAATCCCACCCAGAAGATTATCCGCTTCGTGGAGGATGTCATCCGGGCCCACGACCCTAAAGCCGACAAGAAGGAGATCCGCAAGCTGGCAGAGGCCCGCTTTGCAGAGCTCGGTCTTCCCGCCTCCGTGCTGGATAAGCACGCCGTGGAGCTGTCCGGCGGCATGAAGCAGCGTACCGTCATCGCCGTTTCCACGATCCTGAATCCCAAGGTCCTGATCGCAGATGAACCCTCCTCCGCGCTGGACGTTACCTCGCAGAAAATGGTCATTAAGATGATGCGCCAGCTGATGGAAAAGGGCTATGTCAAGGCCATGCTGTTCATCACCCACGAGCTGCCCCTGCTGTATAACGTCACCGACGACATCATGGTCATGTATGCAGGCCAGATCGTGGAAAAGGGCAGTGCAAAGGAGATGGTCTTCGATCCTACCCATCCCTACTCCCACGGCCTGATGAACTCCATTCTGGTCCCCGAAGAGGGCACCCGGGGCCACAAGCTCCCCGCCATCCCCGGTACACCTCCCAACCTGAAGAAGCCCCCTGCTGGCTGCCGCTTCGCCGAGCGCTGCAAGTATGCCCGCCCCGAGTGCCGCTATACTGGCATCCCCGAAAAGAACTTCGGAGATGGCCGCATGTACCGGTGCCTGCTGGGTGTGGATGAACTGAAGGAGGTCTACAGCCATGAGTGAAGATAGAATCGTAGCAAGCAAGGACTATACCAATGCCCCTCTGTGCCTGTCGGGCCGGGGCGTTACCAAGGTCTTTGGCATGGGCGATAAGAAGACCGTTGCCGTTGACCATGTGGATTTTGATTTCCATGTGGGCGAGTTCGTTTCCATCGTCGGCGAGTCCGGCTCCGGCAAGACGACACTGTCCAAAATGCTGCTGGGCCTGCTGAACCATACCGAGGGCGAGATCCTCTTCATGGGTCAGCCCCGGGACATTTCCTCCGGCAGAAAGAAAAAGGAATACTGGCAGGGCATTCAGGCCATCTTCCAGGACCCCTTCTCCTCCTTCAATACCTTCCAAAAGATCGACAACGTGCTGCTGGACTGCATCCACATGCGCGGCGGCAAGCACCTGCCTAAGGAAAAGAAGATCGAAATGATGACAGAGGCCTGCTCCTTCGTCAACCTGAAATTCGCGGAGCTGACCAATAAGTATCCCTTCGAGCTGTCCGGCGGCCAGATGCAGCGTCTGATGATCGCCCGCATTTTCCTGCTGAAGCCCAAGATCCTGCTGGCCGACGAGCCCACCTCCATGGTGGATGCCTGCTCCCGTGCCACCATTTTGGATATGCTGCTGCAGCTCCGGGATGAGACCGGCATGACCATCATCTTCATCACCCACGACATCGGTCTGGCCTACTATATTTCCGATACCGTCTACATCATGGAGCACGGCAAGTTCGTGGAATTTGGCAAGGCAGATGAGGTCATCCTGAATCCTAAGGCCGCCTATACCAAACGCCTGATCAGCGACGTTCCCAAGATCCACGAGGAGTGGGATCTTTCTACCGTGGAACTGCTGTAACACTTTTTGACAAGGAGCGACGATCATGGATATTAAAGCGCTGATTTCTCAGATGACCCTTGAGGAGAAGTGCGGACTGCTGTCCGGTCATGATTTCTGGCACACCAAGCCCATCGAGCGCTTGGGGATTCCTGCCTGTATGGTTTCCGATGGTCCTCACGGCCTGCGCAAGCAGGATATGGAAGCTGACCATTTAGGCATGAACGACTCCATCGAAGCCGTCTGTATGCCCGCCGCCTGCGCCACTGCTGCCTCCTTCGACCGGGATCTGATCTACCGCATGGGCGAAGCCATCGGCAGCAGCTGCCAGCATGAACGCTTAAGCGTAGTGCTGGGCCCCGCCGTGAACATCAAGCGCAGCCCCCTGTGCGGCAGAAACTTTGAATATTTCTCCGAGGACCCCTATCTGGCAGGTGAAATGTCTGCCTCCTTCATCAACGGTGTCCAGAGCAAAAATGTGGGCACCTCCATCAAGCACTTCGCCGCCAACAATCAGGAGCACCGGCGTATGAGCTCCTCCTCCAATGTGGACGAGCGGACGCTGCGGGAGATCTACTTCCCGGCCTTTGAGACCTCTGTGAAGAAGGCCCAGCCTTGGACGGTGATGTGCTCCTACAACCGGATCAACGGCGTTTACGCCTCGGAGGATCCTTGGCTCCTGACAGAGGTCCTTCGGGATGAATGGGGCTTCGAGGGCTATGTGGTCTCCGACTGGGGCGCAGTCTCTGACCGTGTAGAGGGCGTTGCCGCAGGTCTGGATCTGGAAATGCCCGCCTCCGGCGGCCACAACGACCGCAAGGTCATGAAAGCCGTTCAGGACGGCCTCCTGCCCGAAGTCGTGGTCGATCAGGCTGTGGAGCGGATCCTGCGCATCAATTATAAGTATCTGGAAAACGCCAAGCCCGAAACACCGTGGGATAAGGAAGCCGACCACCTGCTCTCCGCAAAGATTGCCGGGGACTGCATGGTCCTGCTGAAAAACAACGGTGTTCTGCCCCTGAACAAGACAGACGATATCGCCTTCATCGGTGAATTTGCTGTCAAGCCCCGGTTCCAAGGCGGCGGCTCCAGCCACATCCATTGCTTTAAGACCACTTCCGCACTGGAAGCTGCGGAAGGCCTGCATATCACCTACGCACAGGGCTATTCCGTAAAGGATGACGTGGCCACGCCCGAAATGATCGCGGAGGCCGTGGAGGCTGCCCGGAACGCAAAGGTCGCAGTCATCTTCGCAGGTCTGCCCGATTCCTATGAGTCCGAGGGCTATGACCGGACCCACATGGGCATGCCGCCCTGTCAGAACGCCCTGATCGAGGCCGTCGCAGCCGCCAACCCCAACACCGTGGTGGTGCTTCACAACGGTTCTCCTGTGGAAATGCCTTGGGTAGACAAGGTCGCCGCTGTGCTGGAGGCTTACTTAGGCGGTCAGGCAGTGGGCATTGCCACAGTCAACGTGCTCTTCGGCGATGTCAATCCCTGCGGCCGCCTGCCGGAGACCTTCCCCAAGAAGCTCTCGGACAATCCCTCCTACCTGTACTACGGCGGCGAAGGCAATGAGGCCGACTACCGGGAAGGCATCTTCGTAGGCTACCGCTACTATGACAAGAAGGATATGGAGGTCCTCTTCCCCTTCGGTCACGGTTTGAGCTATACCACCTTTGCCTACTCCAACCTGCGGCTGAGCGCATCCGAGATCACAGATCAGGATACGCTGACCGCCACCGTTACGGTGAAGAACACCGGCCTGCGCGCAGGCAAAACCGTCGTGCAGCTTTACACCGGGCGCAAGCAGTCTGACGCTGTGATCCGGGCAGACCGGGAGCTGAAGGGCTTTGAAAAAGTGGAGCTTCAGCCCGGTGAGGAGAAGGACGTTTCCTTCCTGCTGGATAAGCGTTCCTTCGCCTACTGGAACGATGAGATCGGCGACTGGCATGTGGAATCCGGCCGCTACAACATTGAGATCGGTCAGTCCTCCCGGGATCTGGTCCTCAGTGCAGGTGTTGAGATCCGCTCCACCGTGAAGATCCCCACCTATTACACCATGGACACCATTTTCATGGATCTGATGGCAGATCCCGCTGCAGTGGAAGCACTGGGTCCCATTCTGGATGCCATTAAAAAGGCCCTGACCCCCGGCAGTGAGGATACCTCCGAAGCTGCTGCCGAGGCCATCACCGCGGAGATGAATCTGGCCATGATGAACTACATGCCTCTGCGGGGCATCCTGTCCTTCGGCGGCGGTGCCATTCCCCCGGAGGCTGTGGAAGCCATCCTTGACAAGCTGAATAACGCATAATACCCATCCAGTCCGGAGGGCCCTCCGGGGCCCTCCGTTTGTTACCAACCCCCTTTCCGGAGGATAGAATATGCAGTATGGATATTTTGACGATAAAAAACGAGAATATGTGATCGAAACCCCCGCAACGCCCCTGCCATGGATCAATTATTTGGGCAGTCAGGAGTTCTTCTCTCTGATCAGCAACACGGCTGGCGGCTACTGCTTCTACCGGGACGCAAAGCTTCAGCGGCTGCTGCGCTACCGCTATAACAACGTTCCCGCGGATGTGGGCGGACGATTTTTCTATATCAAAGAGCACGGCAAGGCCCCTTGGAGCCCCACCTTCCATCCCATGGATGTGGAGCTGGACCGCTACCGCTGCCGTCACGGCATGGGATATACGGTTTTTGAGACGGCTAAGGACGGTCTTGCCGCGGAGCTGACCTTCTTCGTTCCCATCGGAGAAAACTGCGAGGTCCAGCGTGTGGTCCTGAAAAATGAAACAACGGAAGAAAAAAGCCTGCGTCTGACCGCCGCAGTGGAGTGGTGCCTGTGGAACACCGTGGACGACTCCACCAATTTCCAGCGGAACCTGAACATCGGTGAACTGGAAGTGGAGGGCAGTGTCATCTACCACAAGACCGAGTACCGGGAACGCCGGGACCATTACGCCTACTACGGGGTCAACGCTCCCATCGCAGGCTTTGACACCGACCGGGATTTCTTCTTGGGACGCTTCGGTAATTTCGGAAAGCCGCAGGCCATCCTGACCGGCAGGACCGGCGATTTTGTGGCCCACGGCGGCGCGCCCATGGCTGCTCTTGCACTGGATGTGACCTTGGCCCCGGGAGAACAAACCTGCTTCCTCTTCGTTCTGGGCTACAGTCAGAATCCCCGAGACCAGAAATTCCTCTCCCCCGGCATTATCCGCAAGGACACCGCCTACCGGGTACTGGAGAAATTCTCCACAAATGAAGCCGTGGATGCCGCGCTTGCAGAGCTTGCCGCTTACTGGGCAGACCTGCTGAGCATCTACACGCTGGAAAGCGCTGACAAAAAGCTGGACCGGATGGTCAACATCTGGCATCAGTATCAGTGCATGGTCACCTTCAACATGAGCCGCAGCGCCAGCTATTTTGAATCCGGCACCGGCCGCGGCATGGGCTTCCGGGATTCCTGTCAGGACCTGCTGGGCTTCGTCCACATGGCACCGGAGCGCGCCCGGGAGCGGATCATCGATATCGCCTCCATCCAGTGGGCTGACGGCTCTACCTATCACCAGTATCAGCCTCTGACCAAGCGGGGAAACAACGACGTGGGCAGCGGCTTCAATGACGACCCCCTGTGGCTGGTGGCCTGTACCTACGCCTACCTCTGCGAGACCGGCGACTGGTCCATTCTGGAGCATCCTACGCCTTTTGACAACGTTCCCGGCAGCGAAGCGCCGCTGATGGAGCATCTGCGCCGCAGCGTCCGCTACACCATGACCCACAAGGGTCCCCACGATCTGCCGCTGATCGGCCGGGCAGACTGGAACGACTGCCTGAACCTGAACTGCTTCTCGGAAGAGCCCGGTGAAAGCTTCCAGACCACCGGTCCCAGCGAAGGTCCCGTAGCCGAGTCCGTGTTCATTGCCGGCATGTTTGTGCTTTACGGCGGGCAATACGCCGAGCTGTGCCGCAGACTGGGACTGGATGCAGAGGCAGCAGAGGTGGAGGCCGCCATTGCACAGATGACTGCCGCCGTCAAGACCGCAGGCTGGGACGGACAGTGGTTCCTCCGCGCTTACGACGCTTATTCCGATCCTGTGGGCAGCCACACCTGCGAGGAGGGCCAGATCTTCATTGAGCCGCAGGGCATGTGCGTCATGGCCGGCATCGGCGCAGAGGATGGAAAGGCCATCCAGGCGCTGGATTCCGTCCGGGAGCGGCTGCTGGGCAAATACGGCGTAGAATTGCTGGCTCCCTGCTACACGGTTTACCACAAGGAGCTGGGCGAGATCACCAGCTATCCCCCCGGCTATAAGGAAAACGGTTCCATCTTCTGCCATAACAATCCTTGGATCTCCATTGCGGAAACGGTAATGGGCCGGGGCGACAATGCCTTCGATATTTACAAGCACACCTGTCCCGTCTATCAGGAGGAGGACAGCGATATCCGCCGGGTAGAGCCCTATGTCTATGCCCAGACCGTAGCTGCCCGGGCCTCCTTCGACGAAGGTGCCGCCCGAAACAGCTGGCTCACCGGCACCGCTGCTTGGACCTTCGTCAATATCAGCCAATATATTCTGGGCATCAAGCCCTCTCTTGACGGACTGGCGGTCGATCCCTGTCTCCCGCAGGAGCTGCAGGAATACTCCGTCATCCGCCGCTACCGTGGTGCAATCTACCACATCCATGTGAAGCAGACCGGCACTCCCGGCCTGTGGGTGGATGGCGCCGCTGTAGACGGAAGCTGCATTCCCCTTCACGAGGATAAGCGCGAATATCATGTGGAGGTAACGGTATGAGTCATTTCCCGAAGGATTTTGTATGGGGCGTCGCCTGTGCTTCCTATCAGTGCGAGGGTGCCTGGAACGAGGACGGAAAGGGACCCAATATCTGGGACGATTTCTGCCATGATGTCACCTATGAATATGTAAAAAACCGGGATACCGGCGATGTGGCCTGCGACAGCTACCACCGGTTCCGGGAGGATGTGGCCCTGATGAAGGCCCACAACATTCAGGTCTACCGCTTTTCCATCAGCTGGGCCAGAGTCATTCCCGATGGCGAAGGGGAAGTCAATGAAAAGGGCCTGCAGTTTTATGACGATCTGGTGGAGGAGCTGCTGGCCAATGGCATCGAGCCTTGGATCACCCTCTACCACTGGGATCTTCCCAGCGCCCTGCAGAACAAGGGCGGCTGGCTGAACCGGGATCTGGTGGAGATCTTTGGCCGCTATGCCGCCATCATCGCAGAGCGCTTCAAGGGCCGCGTGCAGCG
Organism: Oscillospiraceae bacterium; assembly: GCA_017436785.1. GTDB lineage: Bacteria > Bacillota > Clostridia > Oscillospirales > Oscillospiraceae > Faecousia. Next base: position 10,478 of record JAFSCK010000052.1, read on the forward strand.
CTTTATGACCTTGAATGAGCCCCAGTGCATCGCCCAGTGCGGCTATCAGAACGGCAACCACGCCCCGGGACTGAAGCTGGGAGAGGAAAAAGTCGCGCTGGTTTATCACAATCTGTGTCTGGCCCACAGCGAAGCCCAGCGGCGCATCAAGGCCATCTGCGGCGACGATGTGAAGGTGGGCGCGGTGCCCTGCGGCACCCTTGCCTATCCGGAAACAGATACCCCCGCAGGACGGGAAGCCGCCTATCATGCCAGCTTCGATCTGCGGCAGGGCTGGAACTTCAACATTTTCCTAGACAGCCTGATCCTGCACCGCTATGATGATTCCGCTTCGGAAGGCTACAAGCGCTTTGCTGCCACCATCGACCCTGCCGACTGGGAGCTGATGGAAACACCGGATTTCTTAGGCCTGAACATCTATCAGGGATTCATGGTGGATGAGCAGGGCCGGGAGATCAAGCGGTATCCCGGCTTCCCCCTGACGGCCTGCAAGTGGGGCATCACCCCGGAGGTCATGCGTTACGGACCCCAGCATATCTACCGCCGCTACGGCCTGCCTATGTACATCACGGAAAACGGCCTGAGCTGCAACGATGTGGTCTATCTGGACGGTAAGGTCCATGACGCAAAACGCATCGATTTCCTGAACCGCTACCTGCTGGAGCTTGGAAAGGGCATCGCCGACGGTGCGCCGGTTCTGGGTTATCTGCAGTGGAGTTTTCTGGATAATTTTGAGTGGAGCGAAGGCTACAATGAGCGCTTCGGCCTGATCTATGTGGATTACCGCACCTGCCAGCGGATCCCGAAGGATTCCGCTGCTTGGTACGCAAAGGTCATCGAGACCAACGGCGAGAGCCTATAGTCCGCCCACAGTCCCGTAAGGAGGACAGCTATGAAACGCGCTTCCCCACGAAGCGCATAGCGCACCGTTTCCCATAAAATACCAAAAGGGGCTGTTGCAAAACAACGCAACAGCCCCTTAAATTATGGAATGGTCTGCATCCTACGGATTCTATCGATAGATTCCTGTATTTTGCTGCAAACCCTTTTACTCTGGAAGCCGCACCCTGTCAGGTGCCTGTGTGGATGGCGTGATAGACCTGATGGATGGCCGCTCTGTTTCTGACGAATTTTTCTACTACCTTGGCATCAAAGTGGATGTCCCGGTTCTTTTGGATATAGGAAAAGGCGGTATCAAAATCCCAGGATTGCTTATAGGGCCGCTCGGCGGTCAGAGCATCAAATACATCGGCCACCGCCACAATCTTGGCCGGCAGGGAGATCTCCTCCCTCCGCAGCCCCAGATAGCCGCTGCCGTCTATCCGCTCATGGTGCTGCAGCGCCACCTCGGCAGCCAGCTGAAACACCGGGCCATCCCATTGGGACAGTATCTGGCTGCCCAGCGGACTGTGGAAGCGGATCTGTGCAAAGGCTTCCTCATTCAGCCTGCCGGGATCAAAGAGGATGGATTCCGGGATCTCCAGCTTACCGATATCATGAAGCAGCGCCGCGCAGCTGATCCGGTGGGTCTGCTCCGGGTCGTAGCCCATAATGCTGCAAATGACCCGGGTATATTCCGCCACATGCTGCATGTGACCGTTGGCCGTGTTGCATTTGCGGTCGATGCGGTGGATCAGCGCTTCCTCAAAGCCCAAACCTGCCATGACCCCGAAGAAGTCATCAAAATGCAGCTCCTGCTTTTTACCTGCGCTTTTCCTGCGAATGGGAAATACGGAAGGATGGGATGAGAAAAAGGCCTTTTTACACACAGTCAATTCCCCTCTAATACTAATTTTTGATTAAATACTTTAATCAAAAAGGCATTGCATTCGCGCTGCCGATTCTGTTATTTTTGAAATGAAAATAACAGAATCCCGTCTCATATGATTCTTATATTAAAAACTTCAAGACTTCATCTTAAAGTTTTTAATTAAGAATCAGTATAAAAAACAAAAAAGCTGCAAACACACGCGGAATGCTTCCGCGTATCTTTGCAGCCGGTCAATCATACGAAGGTTTCGTTTAGACACCTTGGCTTTGCGTCGCAGCCTTTCGGCTGGTTTGCCATTTTACTTGGTTACATTATACAAGGCCAGCCCGTTTTTGTCAAGATTATCTTGCCAAAACGATTTTTAGCCTTTATAATAACATCATTATATGTGGTATTATGCCCTTTTGTGCAAAAAGAAAAGGAGGACACGCCAATGGCTGTCAGTGATTCACGGGACCCGCTGCTGGAGCAATGGCTGGAGGAGCTGGCCTTTCTCAGCAATGAAGCGGACGCCGTTCTATATTTATGGGGTCCTTCTCAGGATGCGCTGTATCTGACCGGCCCGGTGGAGGAGGTTTTCCATCTTTCCGTCCCCGCTAGGACCTTCTGCTCCAAGGCGATGTTCGAGCAGCTTCTTGGTCCGGATGCCAGTCAGGCCTTGCATCAGGATGCCGCAGCCCTGCTGTCCGGACAAACGGCGATCTGCCGCCGGGAGCTTCTGCTGACCACCCCGGAGGGAAGCACCCTATCCCTCCATGCGGTCAGCAAGCGCCAGCACCATGACTCCCCGTGGGTCCTGACCCGCCTTTCCGGTGCCCCGGATTTTTTCACCCCGGCGGAGGAGGCAGAGGCACCCCCCCTTGTGAAGGCCATGCGGGAAAGCGTGACCCGGAACTGTGAGGGCTTCTTCCTCCTGTTCCAGCCCCAGATCGAGTGTGAAAACTATGAGCTCCATGGTCTGGAGGCACTGCTGCGCTTTCGCTCTGCAGAGCTGGGCATCGTGCCTCCCAATGAATTTATTCCACTGCTGGAATCCACCGGACTGATCGTTCCCGTGGGGCATTGGGTACTGAAAACTGCCATAGAGCACTGTGCCCGCTGGCGGGCCCATCTGCCGGAGCTGCATATCAGCGTCAATGTGTCCTACCTGCAATTCCGTCAGCCGGGCTTCGGAGCTCAGGTATTGGAGCTGCTGGAAAAAAACGGCCTGCCCGGCTCCGCGCTGACGCTGGAGGTCACAGAAAGCATGCAGCTGCAGGACCACCGGTATTTCAACCGGGTATTCTCCCGGCTCCAAAAGCAGGGCGTTCAGATCTCCATCGATGATTTCGGCACCGGCTATTCCAGCCTCAGCTATCTGAAGCTGTTGTCCATCAACGAGGTCAAGATCGACCGCTGCTTCATCTCCCGGATCCAGCACAGTGCCTACAACTTCCGTCTGGTCAGCAATATCATCGAGCTGGCCCGCAGTGCCCAGATCCAAGTCTGCTGCGAGGGCTTGGAAACAGAGGAGGAATTTGCGGTGCTCCACGAGCTCCATCCCCATCTGATTCAAGGCTACTTATTCGCTAAGCCCTATGATGCGGAGCAGTTTGTGCGGCGCTTTATCGACAGCACCAACGAGGAATTTGCCCAGCGTCAGCAGCGCCAGGACTACTACCGCAGCCTTGCCCACCGGGATAATTCCCACACCCTGAAGATCGAGGAGCAGGAGCGGCTCAGTACCATCGTCGATGGCATGGAGGAGCTGGTATACGTCCGGGATCTGGAAAATTATGACCTGCTGTATATGAATGCCGTAGGCCGGGAAATGACGGGCATCTATGACTATAAGGGACGCAAATGCTATCAGGTCCTAGTCGACCGGAAGACCCCCTGCGATACCTGTACTGCTGCCTGTCTGAATCTGCAGACCTATCAGGTCCAGGAGCGGTGGAACGACTACCTTCAGCGCCATTTCATGCTGAAAGAGAAACTGATCTACTGGCGCGGAAAGCTGGCAGGTCTGGCTGTGGGTATTGACCTGACGGAAAAAGAAATCACCAGCCAGCGCTTGCAGGAGCAGCTGGAGTTTAAGCAGAATATCGAAGACTGCACCAAAATGCTGCTGGAGGAGACTGACCTGCAAAAAGCCATCAGCGGTCTGCTGCGGACCATCGGCGAATTTTACGATGCCGACCGGGCTTATCTGTTCGAGCTGCAGGATAACCGTCAATTCTGGGACAACACCTACGAATGGTGCGCCAGCGGAGTCAAACCCGAGATCGACTTTTTGCAGGATGTGCCCATTTCCACTACCAAACGGTGGATGGAGCTGTTCCGGATGGGTGAATCCATCATCATCGATGACATTGAAGACATCAAGGAAGCTTCCCCTGAGGAATACGAGACCCTTGCCGTGCAGAACATCACCCACCTGATCGTGTCCCCGATCTGGCACGATCAGCGGGTCATCAGCTTTATCGGTGTAGACAACCCCGGAAAACATCTCCACGATGTCGGCCATGTACAGACCATCTCCCTGTTCCTTGCGGACCGCATCCTGAAGGACCGGACCAAGGACCGGCTGAAGGAGCTTCTGAACCTACATTACAGCGATATCCTGAAGACCACCCAGCTGGGCCTGTGGGTCATCCGTCTGAGCAAGGACGGCAGCCGGGCGGAAATGTACGCCGACCAGACCATGCGCAGTGTCCTTGGCATTCGGGAGCCTCTGACCCCGGAGAAATGCTATCACCACTGGTACAGCCGAATCAAGGACGGTTATTTTCATTATGTCAACTACTCCGTCCAGAATATGATCAACACCGGCCACACGGTGGAGCTGAGCTATACATGGAACCACCCGGAAAAGGGCGAAGTCACCGTCCGTTGTCTGGGCACCCGGGTGGAGGATATGGGGGATATGATCTGTCTGGAGGGCTATCACCGGGAGATCAATCAGGTGGACCGACCCCATTTCCTTCCTGACGAAAAGAGCATTATCTTTGAATACAACAAGGACAAGCGCTCCATATATTTCCATAACAGCCGTGTGCCTCTGGCAGGCACCGGGGAGAAGGAAGAGGACTTCCCCAACTGCTGGCTCCGGCAGGGCATCGTCCATCCCCATTTCCTCCGGCGCTTTGCCGCTATTTTCTCCGATATCAGCAGCTGTCCAGAGTTGGAGGGCGAGGAGCTTCTGCTGAAAACCGCAGAAGGTACCTATGAATGGTTTAAAATGAAGACTCACTATCTGGGCGACAGCCAGCAGGATGCCAAAACCATGGTAGTCATTCTGGACCCGGCCAAGCAGGAGCGGGCCATGGAGCTGGAATTTTTACGGCAGAAGGATTTCTACCGGGCCATCTTGTCGGAAAGCATCGCCTACGCAGAGATCGATATGGAAAGCCACGAGATTTTGGCTGCCGGCGGCCTGTGGGGACCCTGCCAGAAGCAGGGGCAGGACTACCTGAACAATCTGCTGCAATGCGCAGAACTGACCGCCTACCCCGAGGACGCCGCCGCCTATTGCCGCTTCCTGTCGGAGGAAACCCTGAGCAGGGTCATGGCCGCCGGGAAGGACCGGGAAAAGATCCAGCTGCGGTGCTTTGTAGCCGGACAGCTGCGGTGGGTGGAGCTGACAGGCCATGTGTTCCGGGATCAGCTGACGGAGAATGTTTATGCCCTGCTGTATGTTCAGGACATCGATGCCCGAAAGCAACGGGAGCTGGAACAGGAAAAGGCCGCCACCCGAGATCCCCTTACGCAGTTATTCAACCGCAGTGCGTTCCAGAAGGAAGTTATGGAGCACATTGCCCGGTCCCGGTCGGACACTGCCGGCGCACTGGTGATCTTGGATCTGGACAATTTCAAGCCCATCAACGATACCTACGGCCACGCCGAGGGCGACCGGGTGCTGCAGCAGCTGGCAGACGTATTGATGACCACCTTCCGCCGGAAGGACCTGATCGGCCGTTTTGGCGGCGATGAGTTCCTGATCTTCCTGAAGGACCTGTCCGACAAGGATGTCATCGACCGCCGCATGCAGGAGCTGCGCCGAAACCTGCTGACCGCAAACCACCATGGCTGCACCTGCAGCGCAGGCATCACCTTCGTTCGCCGGAAGGATTTCCACTACGAAACCTATCTGAAAGAGGCCGATCACGCCCTATACCAGAGCAAAAAGCAAGGTAAGAACACCTACAGCTATGCAAGCCCCATGGGCTGTCCGTCCGGAAAATGATCGCGCAGTTTCCTTCTGAAGCTCCCCCATCCCCGGCTATCCCATCTCCCAGATCGAAGACTATCTGGACAGCGTCCTTCCCATGCTGGATGCCAAATATGCCCAGATGGCCGCAAATTATACTGATTCTTAATAAAAAGCTTTAATTCGCAGAATTGAAGCTTTTTATATGAGAATCATATGAGACGGGATTCCGTTATTTTATTCTCAAAATAACGGAATCGGCAGTGCCGAAGGCAATGTCTTCTTGATTAAAGAATTTAATCAAGAAATAGTATTAACGATCTCATCAAAACCGGTAGAGCCTACGCTCTACCGGTTTTTCTGCGGCCAATCCTCCATCCCCAGCAGTTCTGTCAGGAGCAGGCAATGTCTTGCCTCCCGGTCGGATAAGAGGCGGAAGACGGCGCCATACTGGGCCTCTGCCGAGCGGGACAGGTAATCTGTCATACAGCGTCGGGTCTTGTGGTAGCTGGCTTCCAGCAGACGGGCAGACGGTTCTCTGGTGGGATTCCAGAGCTTCAACACCTCCTCCCGGCTGCCGGAAAGGCGGGCTATGCCCTTCAGCGCCGCGGCGTTGGCCATTTCCCCTTCGTACAGCTGCCGCGCCAGCTCCCGCCTGCGCCCTGACAGCATCCCCATCAGCTGATGGAAGCTGGCTGCCAGCTCCATGGCTGTCATTTGGAGCCGCTGCAGCTCCATGCCGGAGGATTCCTCCTGCCGCTGCAGGACCCGCTGCCAGACCTGCTGTTCCCTGTTCGGATGATCGTTTTCCATACAAACCGCTCCCTTCTATCCTCAGTATAGTCGGCAGGAGGCGGTTTTTTGCGAAAATTTTTTCGAGAAAGTGCTTTTCTTTCTCGAATATTTGTGCTATAATCAAGGAAAGTGCAAATTAAATTCATAGGGCGCATGTAGGGGCGGTGTCCCCGACGCCCCGATCCAAAATCCGACCTCGATGGGCGGATTTTGGAAATCCATTCCGTGAAAGAAGGATTTTGCTCCATTGAGAAGCAAAATTTTTTCGGGGCGTCCGGGAGGCCGCCCCCTACAGGGTCTCGTGAAACACTCATTTCCCTGCCTAATACTATTTCTTGATTAAATACTTTAATCAAGAAAACATTGCCATCGGCACTGTCGATTCCGTTATTTTGGGAATAAAATAACGGAATCCCGTCTCATATGATTCTCATATCAAAAACTTCAATTCTACGAATTAAAGCTTTTAATTGAGAATCAGTATAAGGAGGAATTTCCATGCCCAGAACCAGCAACAAAGCAGAGCTTATTATGGATTATGTCAACCAATTCATTCAGGAGAATGGCTATTCCCCCTCTGTCCGGGAGATCGGTGCGGCGGTGGGACTTCGGTCCACTGCCTCCGTCAGCTACCATCTGCAGGCGCTGCAGGATAAGGGCCTGCTCCAATCCCCCGGTGCCAAGGGCCGCAAGCGGGCACTGGTCACTGGTGTGCGCCCCGGCCAAATCCCGGTGGTGGGTCTGGTGACGGCAGGTATGCCCATTCTGGCGGTGGAAAATCAGGAGGGCACCATCCCTTGGGCAGAAAGCGGCTGCTTCGCCCTGCGGGTCCGGGGCGACAGTATGATAAACGCCGGCATTCTGGATGGCGACAAGGTGGTGGTCCGGCCCCAGCAGAGCGCTGACAATGGCCAGATCGTGGTGGCACGGATCGACGACGAAGCCACCGTCAAACGGCTGCTGCGGAAAAACGGTGAGATCTGGCTCATGCCGGAAAACGAGAACTATCCCCCCATCGACGGCACCTATGCAGAGATCCTCGGCGTGGTCCGGGGCGTGGTCCGGGAATATTGAATCGCGGAAGCCACTGACACCAGAATGCGAAGAAGTCCTGTCCCGTCTTGTGTAAATCGTAATTTATTCGCACTGGCACGGAAGTGCCCAAAGCCTTCCCCCGGGGGAAGCCTTGGCGATTCCACGCCGGCACGTTAAATTCCCATTGGGCAATGTCTTTATCTGCGAAAAAGCTCCCATCCTTTTTTGAAGGACGGGAGCTTTTGCCATTATTCAGCCTTAATCTCCTTCACGGAAGAGCCCTCCAGCAGGCCGCCGGGGACCAGGATCCGGGCGGGCTGGGTGATCTTGGGGTGTTCGATGAGCTGGATCAACCTTTCGGCAGCGATGCGGCCCAAATGCTGCGCATTCTGACTGTAAGTGGTCAGCCGCAGAAGTCTTGCCAGATGGATGCCATCGTAGCCCACAGCGGAGATATCCTCGGGGATCCGCAGTCCCGCCTCGGTGATGGCATTCAGGCCGCCGATATAAGAATAGTCATCGGGGAAGATGATGCAGGTGGGCCGGTCCGGCAAGGCCAGCAGCTCCCGGGTGGCTTCGGCGCACCGGTTGGGATCGTGGTAGACGCATTCCCGGATGTATTCCTCCGGGATCTTCAGGCCCAGCTTTTCGCATGCCTGCCGGAAGCCTGTAAGGCGGTTATGGGTAACGGTGGTCTTCTCTCCATGGAGGAAGGCGATCTTTCGGTGGCCCTTCTGATAGACATAATGCACCAGCGTTTCCAGTCCGCTGGTATTGTCGGACATTACCGCCAAACGGTTGCTGAACGCATGGTCAATGGTCACCATGGGCAGCCGGCTTTCTGCCAGCTCCTGAACCTGTGGGTCATTAAAATCAATGCAGGCAACCACTACGCCATCCACGCCCCGGTAGAGGCAGTGCTGCAAATAGCTGGTGGGCCGTCCGCCTACATTGTGGTTGATAAAGGTGATGTCGTAGCCATGATTTTCCGCTTCCACCTTAAAGCTTTCCAGCAAGGAGGAAAAATATTCATGATCCAGACCGCTGCGGCGCTCGTCTACAAGCAGCACACCCAAATTATAGGTACGGTTGGTCTTCAGGGCTCTGGCAGCAGCGTTGGTCATGTAGCCCATTTCCTTTGCCGTCTGCTCAATGCGGCTGCGGGTCTCTTCTCCGATGTCCGGCTGACCGTTCAGGGCCTTACTGACCGTGGCTACGGATACGCCGCACCTCTGGGCGATGTCTTTCATGGATACCATAGGCAATTCCTCATTTTCACAGGATTCTTAATCGATTACGCACCTTCAATATATCCTGCTTTTTGAAAAATAGCAAGAATTTTTTGTATCCCCACAGCAACACACCGGAATTTTGGCAAAGGTGTACATTGCCTCTGCGGATAATTAGCGAAATTGTATACTTGTGTACCAAATAAATGCAGCCCTCCCATGATCCGGGAGGGCCGCATGAAACCTTTAGGCTTTCTTCATCTGTTCGGCAATGTCCGCATCTACGATCTCTTCGCCGGTTTTGTCCGCCAGCTGCTCCCGGGAGCGCTGGGACAGGCCGTCGTTGACGATGGCATGGAGGTCGCAGGTGCTGCAGCGGTCCAGCGCTTCCTTGGTGACTTTGCCATCCCGGTAGTCCCGGACGATCTTATTCTCGTACATGGAATACTTCTTCTTTTTAAAGAACCGCAGGAACTTATGCCGGATGACCCACAAAGCGGGCACCCAGATGTACTTGTGCATGGCGGGAGAAACAGAGCCGATCATCCAGCAGTTGCGGTCGCAGTGACGGACCTTGGCCCGGACCGTCTCGGCTTCCTTGCTGTTCCATAGCTCCTCCCAGCTCTGCCGGTTCAGATTGCCCATGACCTCCTTCTCCTTGGTGCCGTTGCAGGGCATCACATCGCCGTAGGGGTCGATGAAGAAGGTATCGAAGCTCATGTCGCAGGGCAGCAGCCGCTTCTGAGAATAGATATAGTTGATGAGGCCGTGGTTGAAGTAGGCCCGGAACCACTTCTTGGGGCTGTTGGAACTCAGCAGCTCGTTGATGAGGTTCTCAAATTCCTGCGCAACCATAGGACGGTCGTGGATGATGTTCTTGGCCTCCACAAAGTAGAAGGAGTTATGCAGGGAGGCGGTCGCAAATTCCATGCCCATCTCATCGGAGATCTTATACAGGGGCACCAGATCCTTGCAGTTGCAGTCCTGCACGGTCATACCGAAACCCACGTCCTTCATACCCATGGCCACCAGCTTCTGCAGGGTGGTGTAGCCCCGGTTGTAGCCGTCCTCCAGACCGCGGATGGCATTGTTGGTGGCTTCCAGACCCTCGATGGAGATACGGATGCCAATATCCGGAAATTCCTTGCACAGGTCCACGATCCGGTCGGTGAAGAAGCCGTTGGTAGAGATGACGATGCGGTCACTTTTCTTTTTCAGCTCCCGGACGATCTCCTTCAGGTCTTCCCGAATGAAGGGCTCGCCGCCGGTGATATTGGTAAAATACATGGGCGGCAGCTTTCGGATGGTTTCCAGAGAGATCTCCTCCTCCGGGCGGGAGGGGGCCTTATAGCGGTTACACATGTTGCACCGGGCATTGCAGCGGTAGGTGACGATCACCGTACCATTCAGCTTTTTTTCATTTTTCTGATTCATGGGGCTTCTCCTCTTTCACATGGTTCCTTCATAGATCTTCATGAGCTTTTCGCAGTATTCCTCCAGCGTGTCAAACTGGATCTGCTGGCAGTTATCTGCATAGCGCCGGGTCACTTCGGGATTTTCCCAGAGATACTGAATTTTTTCCCGCAGGGCCTGTTCGTCGGCACTGGCAAACAGCTCTCCGGTCCTGCCGGGCTGGATCAGCTCCGGAATGCCGCCGATGTAGGCGCCCAGCACCGGTGTTCCATACATCTGGCTCTCCATGACGGAGAAGGGGCAGTTTTCGTACCATTCCGAGGGGTAGATGCTGAAACGGGCCTCCCGGATCAGGGTTTCCAGCGCTTCGCCGGACTGGAAGCCTACGTTTTGAATATTGGGTACGGAAGTCAATTCCTCTGCCAGAGGACCGGTGCCGGCAAAGACAAAGGAGATCTGGGGCAAGGAACGGCAGACCTTCAGCAGCGTGCCGATGCCCTTTTCCTCAGAGAAGCGGCCAAAGTAGAGGACATAGTCCTTCTTCTCCGTCTTCTTCCACGGCACCCGGTTGATGAAGTTATGCAGGGCGATGGTTTTGCCTGCAAACAGGGGGTTGGTATCCATTTTGGACTTCATAAAGTGGGAGCAGCAGATGATGGCATCGATGTGCCGGTAGACCTTGTTAGCCTTCCAGAAATAGGCCTCCGTCATGCCGATGAGGCTCTTTGCCTTAGAGCCGTGGATGCAGCTGCCCTTGAGGCAGTTTGCAAATTTGCCGCCCACACATTTTTCGCAATTTTCGTGGGTGTTGGGATTGCTCATCATGTGATTGGGGCATACCAGTTGGTAATCGTGGGCCGTGAAAACGATGCGGCACCGCGTTCCCACTTCCCTTTCCCACTTGCGGACCTCCAGAATCACAGAGGGGGTCAGCTGATAGTTGAAATTATTCAAATGCACCACATCAGGGCCAAAATCCTCCAGCACCTGACGGATCTTTTTTCTTGCTTCGGTGGAGTAGATGGTCTTCAGAGGATAGGTCAGCTTGGAGAGCTTGGACCCACCGTGAAAATCCATGTTGGAGGTATAGGCCTCCACCCGGTTGCCCACACAGCGCTTGGGGTGCTCCATGCCGAAATACTGGACCTGATGGCCCTGTTCCTTCAGATAGGCACCCAGCCGGAAAATGTAGGTTTCCGAACCGCCGTTGGGGTGCAGAAACTTGTTTACCATTAAAATCTTCATACGCGGCTGCACTCCCTGTTATCATATAGGTCCAGTGTCCGGTCTACGATGGTTTCCCATTGGAATCTGTCGCAAATGTAGTCCGCAGCCCCGGCCTTGTATTGGGCTACGGCTTCAGGGCTGTCGCACAAGCCCTGCAAGGTATCCCGCAGCGCCTGTACATTGCCTGCGGGGAAGGAAATGGCCTTGTCCTCCACCGCCTCGGTGCATTCGCTGATGTCGGAGGTCAGGCAGCAATTTCCGTAGCTCATAGCCTCCAGCAGGCTCAAGGGCATCCCCTCCACATCAGAGGGAAGGGTGTAGATATAGGCATTGCTGTACAGCTCTTCCAGCAGCTGTCCTTGCACGAAGCCGGTAAAGAGGATCCGGTCATCACCTTCGGCCATGGCCCGCAGCTCCTGGAAGAACGCGTCGGTGTCGCTGGAGCCGCCGGCGATCACCAGTTTTTTATCGGTCTTCACCTGCCGGAAGGCAGAAACCAGATACCGCAGGCCCTTTTCCGGCACGATCCGGCCAAGGAAAAGGATGTATTCGTCCTTTTTCAGACCATATTTTTCCGTAATCAGGGAGGCCTGTGCGATCTGCGGTCTGGTGACACCGTTGGGGATGAAGACGGTTTCCCGGCCATAGGTGCTGCGGAAGTATTCCTGAACGCCTTTGCTCAGGACGATGATCTCGTCCGCCCAGCGGACGGCAACTTTTTCTCCGAAGAGGATGTAGGCCCGGGCAAATTTGCCCCATTTGGGCCGCTGATGGTCCAGACCGTGGACAGTGGCAATGCACCGCTTGCCGAATAGCTTCGGCAGCCACAGCATGGCGCAGGGACCCTCGGCATGGAAATGTACCGTGTCGAAGCCGCCGAACAGGGTCCGGAAAGCACCGGTGACAGAGGCGGTCATGGCTTCGACGCCCCGGTAATTCAGGGCAAAGACCGTTTCCAGCTTTACGCCCTTAAATTCCTTTCTGGGGCCGGTATCAAATTCCTTACCGCTGACATGGTGTCCCTTTCGGTTGAGGCAGGTCACTTGATGGCCCCGGGCGGCCATCCGGGTGCTGAGCTCCTCTACCACGATCTCGACTCCGCCCTCCCGGGAGGGGATCCGCTTGTGGCCCAGCATGACAATGTTCCGCTTTTTCTCCGCATTCACAGCAATTCCTTCTTTCCTATCTCCGGGGCCGGGCCTTAAAAACGGATGCCCAGCTTACATTGCAGGCGGTAGACCTGCGCGTACCAGATGATCTTCCAGACGTTCTTCTGCTCATAGGCCTTAAAGACCTTCCGGTAGAAGCCGGTGATCTCCATTTTACTTGTGTCGATACCGGCGGTGATCTTTTTGGCATCCTCATTTTGGAAGCAGAACTCCAGATTTTTCCGGCTTCTGCCAGCGAAAATGTCGTTGAGCTTGCCCACATATTTCAGTGAGCCGGTCATGAGAATGACATACAGCCGATGGTACATCAGCTGCACCACCATATCCTCCCGGCCCTTTTTTCTCAGGATCTCGGTGAGGTAATCGTACATCCAGACGTATTTTTTGAAGTAGGTGGGGCTGATCTCAGAGATCATGGACGCAGGGCGCCAGCGGTAGTGGTAGAAGCAGCGCTCCTGATACAGCTCTACGCTCTTGGCATCGATGATGCAGGGATAGGTGCAGGCCATGTCCTCGCCCAGAGAGATCTTTTCGTCAATGGGCTCCAGATTGGTCATCAACAGCTCCCGCTTGAACCACTTGTTCCAAACCACAGGGAAAATGCCGGGCTTGTACAGCTCGCCGGAGTAGATCATCTTCTGGCGCAGCTGTTCTAAGTCCTCGCCCTCGTAATAGCCGGGAGCTTGGACCGTAAAGTAGCGGGTAACATCGCCCTTCCGGTCATAGAAGAAGTCGGTGATGATGACATCTGCCCCCCGGGCATCCGCCAGTGCCTTCATGGTGGCGTACATCTCCTCATCGATCCAGTCATCGCTGTCAACGAAGGTGATGTACTGGCCCTGCGCGATCCGGGCACCTGCCTTTCGGGCGCTGACCAGACCGCCGTTGGGTTTATGGATCACACGAATGCGGTCATCCTTTGCTGCGTAGGTATCACAAATCTCCGGACACTTGTCCGGAGATCCGTCATCCACCAAAATCAGCTCCAAATCCCGGAAGGTCTGGGCAAGGATACTTTCAATACACTGCGCAAGATAAGGCTCTACCTTATAAATGGGAACGACTACGCTTAAATAGGGCTTCATAATTCTGCCTCCCGAATCGTTTCTTGGTCAATAAATTCTGCTGCGCAGGAAAGGATCACAGTGAACAGCGCGGTATTCAGGTAGAAGTAGCTGTAGGTATTGTCCGTTAAGTAAGTAAAGTAGCAGTACAGCAGGGCGCTGAAGGTCATCAAGGCACACTGCGCGCCCCGCTTCCGGCAGAAATGCCGGACCCGGAAGAAGAAATTGCTGAACAGCCACACCAGATATCCCCAGAAGCCCAGCTCCACATACAGTTCCAGGAAAATGTTGTGCAGGCGGCGGATCTGGGTCAGCTTCTGAATTTCCTCAGAAGCAAGCCACTCCACGGTATAACCGAGGCCGAAGCCTTTAAACAGGGGGGAGAAGCTGTAGTATTCGTCGATCAGGTGGATCAGGGTGATACGGCCCATGGTGTCGATGTTATAGCGCTGGGCCAGATATTCATATACGCCGGTCTTAATAGCCAGGATGTAGAGCAGGGCGAAGCCGATCAGTCCCAGCGATAGGAATTGCAGCAGCCGCTTTCTGCTGTCCTCTTTGAAGAACCGGCACAGCAGTACCACCACCAGTGCCACGGCGATGCCTGCCAGCGCAATACGCTTCAGGCCCACGGCGAAGAAGAAGCAGGCCGCCAGCAGATACCAGCCCCGGTGGGGCACCGGCCGGTTCTTGATGAGGTAATACAGCAGATACAAGCCAATGGCAAAGGTCAGGTCATTGACCTCCACGGCTACCATGGTGCCGCCGGATACCATACCAAAGCTGCGGACCAGCGTCCACAGGTCCTTCAGGAAGACCCCGATACCATGGACCAGAATGTGCCTGTTGATCAGGATCAGCAGATTGGCAGCGATCATGGCACCAAACTGCAGTCCCACGGCTTTTCTGCCGAAGACCAGCACCACACACAGCGACAGCATCAGCGAAAGCAGCTGGTACAGCACATCGGACAGGCCGGTGCTGATGACATCGGAGGAGACCCGGTGGAAGACCCACAGCACCATGGATACCAGCAGGGTCAGCAAGGCAGGCACGCTCAGAGTCAGGGCGTCCTTGCCCAGCTGTCCCAGCATTCCCACGTTGGGTCTTGCCAGAAATCCGAAGACGCACAGGAAGAGGATCCCCAGTGCAAGGGCATATTTGGTCATCAGGTTGAAGCTGCCCAGAGGGATCACCTCTTCGGACAGGTAGAACATTGCGGTGGAAAGTGCAAAGACGAGAAGCATCAGCACTTTATTCTCTTTTCTTACTTCCATGCTGACACCTCTCTTTCCTTTGCATGGCAATTATAATAGAAGATCATGCCTTGGTTCCGGCATTCTTGGCCTGATTCAGCCGGGTCATGGCTGCGGACAGCAGCTGACGGACGAAGAAGACCTGATCTTCCTGAATGCTGCTGTAGCCGCTTTCAAACTGGATGGTATAGGGCATGTCGGCAGTGCGGCTGGCCAGCGCGATCTTCAGCTGGTTCATGGCAGCTTCCATCTGCTTGCTGTTCATGTCCTCTGCAAAGACCAGATACTGTCCGGCACCGTTGTTGCCCACGAACACGGCATCGGAGGGAACGAAGATCTGGGTCAGGACACCGGCGAAGGTGCGCATCATCTCGTCGCCGGTCTTGCGGCCGAGACGCTCATTTTCCTGACGCAGATTGGTGATCCGCAGGGCAGCGCAGGCGAAATCGCCGGTGAGCATGGCCTGCTTCTTGTTCTCGATGTAGCGGTCACACTTGGCCCGGTTGGGCAGACCGTCCACCTTGTCGGTGAAGGCGTAATAATCAATAATATCTTCCACACGGCCGAAGAAGATGGCACCAACACAGCCCACCACGCCGAAGATCAGCACGAGGAAGGCGGTATACAGTCCAACGGGCAGCCGTTCGGTAACGCCAACGCTGTTGAGGATGGCAACATTCTCTGCGCCCAGATACTCGTTATACTCGTCGTTGGTCACATCCAGGATCTGGTACAGGCCGGTGAGCTTGGCAGCCAGTGCCTCGATCTGGGCCTTGGTGTCGGCCAGCTGCTTTTCAGTGGACACGGCGGGAGCATTTTCGTAGACGCTCAGCACATAGGTGTTGTAGGCCTGATCGATGAGATTGTCCTCGAAGCGGTTGCGGTTATAGATGTAGCTTTCCATCAGCTCATCATATTCTGTGGTCTGATCCACACCGATGCGGTAGGTGCCGTCCTGAGAGGTGTGGTAGTAGCCCTGCAGCTCATCGAGGATATACTCGTGGGTGATATTGGTGTTGTCGGAGCCGCTCATCAGAAGCACATAGGACTCGATGATCTTTAGGATGTAGTCGGTCTGCTCCTTGTTGACGGTGTTGCTGATGCTCAGAGAGTTGTTTCTGTTGTGGTACTTTGCCAGCAGCACATCCCGGTCGATGGTGATCTTCTGGCTCAGGATCTGAGAGGCCAGCTGAGGCACTTCCACATTCCGGATAAATTCAAATTCCCGGTGCAGGTCGGAGAAGGCGTAGCCGGTAGCGTGGGAACGGAAATCAGGGGTGCTGTTGTTCTTCTTCACCAGCAGAGTCAGCACATTCTCCAGAGAAGCGTCGATAACCTCCAGCATTTCGATATAGTCGTAATTCTTGCTGTAGATATCATCGATGCCGTTGGTGCCGCCCTCTTCATTGACATGGTTCTGACCGTAGTAGACGGTGTAAACGTCAAGGATCTCATTGAGCACGGTACGGGCGTATTCCTTGCCGTACTCCACACCGGTGGTGAACTCCACCAGATAGCGGACGGGATAGATCTTGTACTCGATGCCCTTTTCCAGCTGGGCTTCCTGCATCAGCAGCTCCTCATCCTCAATGAGGGGAGTGATGGTGATGGCATCGCGGATGCTGTCCATGTTGTACTCAGCGTGGCCCAGATTTGCCATGGCCTGAGAGACCACCTGAGAGGACCGCAGCTCATCTACGTTGATGCTCTTGCCATCGGGAGCCTTGCCGTCATTGGCAGTGGGGTTGGTATATTCGATCATGGTGGAAGCGGTGTACTTCTGCATTTCCTGCTGCATGAAGCCGTAGCACAGCAGACCCATCAGCAGGGAGCAGGCAACGATAATGGCGCAATACTTTTTCAGATAGCGCATGATCTGGAACTGTTTCATAACGCTTCACCTTCCTTTCATACTACAGATTTTGTGCGTTCCTTCTTGCCGGGTCTGGCTTCCATGTGGCTTGCCGCCACATAGCTGGCCATTGCTGCGGCAAACAGAAGGGAAAGGATCGCACCGTCCTTCACAGCCATCAGGCTCTTTGCGGAAGGCTCCTTGATGGAGGTGCTGACATAGCCATTGCGGGTCGTATCGATATAGTCATCGATCAGGTCCTTTGTCTGCTGGGCCAGAGACAGCAGCTCGACCTTCAGCGCTTCGATCATCTGATCGGCAGCAGCCTTGGCAGCCCTTGCCTCAATGGCCTCCACCTGCGCGCTGGCATACTTGTTGTTCTGGATGGTCTCCTGCAGCTCGGTAGCCTTTTCCAGTGCATGGTCTGCTTCGTTGGCGAAGTAGTCAACACCGATCTTGGTCCGGGACATGTAGTACTGCAGCTGGGAATCGGTGCTGGGCACCAGCACGATGCGGGCCATCTGCTCGTCGTACAGGTCGATGGCCTCCAACCGGACGTTGTAGGCAGCCATTTCCTTCTGATACTCCTGATCCAGCAGCATGTTGCTGTAGGCGATCCGCATGGTGTAGGGAGCATCGTTCTTAGACAGGCCGTTTTCCAGTGCGAAGGCATGGTAGCGCTCCAGCTCCACGTTCTGGAAGTTCCTGATCTTCTCAGACAGGGAGGCAAAGGTCTCGCCGGTAGTCTCGCTGCGGAAGGCGGGGGCCTCCAGATTGTAAGTAGTCAGATAGTAGTTCAGGTGCTCGGCATTCATGTAGAAGTAATCTTCCATGTCCAGATAGTCGATCTGGTCGATCTCCTCCAGACTCAGATCCAGAATGGAGGTATTCTCTGCATACTCCTCCACGAAGGCTTCGGTGAACACCTCTGCCAGCGTATTCAGCAGCACATGGCCGTCGATGCCGGTGGCCAGCAGCTTGTCGTTGCAGATCACTGTATACTCGGTGGAGATGTTCAGCTGTGTCTGGTTCACGCCCTTGGAATCAAAGACGGAGGACAGCTCCAAGCAGGAGGCCAGCTCGGCGGGGGTGATATCGAAGCCTGCCTTGGCGATGACCTTCTCCAGAATGTCCTCGGAGATCAGCTTGGATTCGTTGAAGCGGGTCTGGTTGGGGTTCAGGCCCTCGGCAGCTTCCTCATAGTTGAACTTCACGTTCAGCTTGGGCAGGCTGCTGTTCACCAGATACTGGCTGCCGCAGAACATACCGAAGAACAGTGCCGCACACACTAGGATCGCTACGGCGCGGGTCTTCAGATGCTGCAGGCCATATCTGAGCTTACCGCTCTTTTTCTTGCCATTGAGGAAGAACTTGACCGCTGCACCCAGTGCCAGCAGCACGATCAGGCCCTTCAGGACGATGTCTGCGTATTGCATAATGACCATAAATACCTCTCCATTCTTTCAACCATAATTTCTATGGGTTATTTTCACTGATGATGTCGATAAAGGCCAGCTCCGGCCGGTTATTGATCCGGGGGATCTTGTGGCCGCTGCCCATGCCCCGGGATACGAAGATCGATGCGTTTTCCAACCGGTACATTCCCTGACAGTATTGGGGAAAGAGTCCATGCTTTACGGAATACAGGCCTCCCAGACCGGGGATCTGGATCTGGCCTCCATGATAGTGGCCGCATATCCCAAGATCCATGGGGATATCTGCCAATATCTCATAATACAGGCTGGGAAAGTGGGAGATCAGCAGCTTGAAGGCATCGGTTTCCTTTTCCCAAAAACGGTCTAGGAAAGTTTTTCCGTGTTTTTCGTAATTTTCTTCACTGACGGCGGTGCCGCCGATGTAAAATTCCGTATCTCTCACGGTGATCCGATGGCTGTCATTGATAAGGACGCAGATCCCGGCCTCCCGCAGCGCTTCATGCAAAGGGATGCCGCTTGCATAGATCAGGGTCCCCTCGTGGTTGCCCAGACCGTAGAACACCGGGGCGATCTCCTGCAGGGCCTTGCACAGGTCCACCACAATGTCCGTTCTCGTTTCAAAATAGTTGACCATGTCTCCGGCCATAAGGATCAGATCCGGCTTTTGGCTGCGGATCTCTTCGATCAGATCTGCATTTTTCTCGCCGTATTCCCGGTTATGCAGGTCTGCCAGAACCGCCAGCCGGATGGTTTCTCCGGGCGGGAGCTTTGCAGATGGGAGCTGGTAGAAGGTGACCTCCAATTCCTCGGAGGCAAAACACAGAACCAGCGCGGCAAGGGCCGCCAGCGGGATCAGAAGCGCTGCAAGGATCCGTTTTCTGATACCCATCACCCACTTTCTTTTTCGTGCTGCCTCTGTTGATTCTGCACAAAAACATACCTGTAATTATAATTTATTTCCACGCAAGTGTCAGCCAAATTCCAGAAAAGGAACAAAAAAACGGCTGCAATGGTGCATTTTCATGCACGATTGCAGCCGGTCGGTCATGCGAACATTTCGTTTAGACACCTGAGCTTTGCGTCTTGACCTTTCGGTCAGTTTGCCAATTATTATATAACAAGGATATCATAATAACCAGAAATTGTCAAGACTTTTTTGGGGCACAGCGATCTTACAGAACGTGGATATTTTCCTTCTCAAAGGAGACCCATGCGGTATCGCCTACGGCGTAGATCTTCTTGTTTCTGGGGTTATAGTCCGTGATCTTCACCAAGGTATCCCCTACCATAACATGATAATTCTGGTAGGAGCCCATGAAGCAGGAAACGATGACCTTGCAGGGCAGCACACCGCTGTCTGCCAGCACGGCGGATTCCGGCCGCAGCACCAGCGTGCAGTCCTTGCCCTCCGGCAGGTCGGAAACACCCACCACAGGAACTGCATGGCCCTCCACGGTGACGGTGCCGCAGTCGCCATTCTTGCCGGACAGCTTGCCCTTCAGGAAGTTTGCCTCGCCGATGAAGTCCGCCACAAATTCGCTGGCAGGATGGTAATAGATCTCCTGCGGGGTGCCGATCTGGGCCACCACGCCCTTTTCCATAATGATGATCTGGTCCGACAGGGCCATGGCCTCGGACTGGTCGTGGGTGACATAGATGGCGGTGATGCCCGCCTCCTGCTGGATGCGGCGGATCTCGGTGCGCATGGTGACGCGGAGCTTGGCATCCAGATTGGAAAGGGGCTCGTCGAACAGCAGCACGCCGGGCTCCAGCACCAGCGCCCGGGCCAGCGCAACACGCTGCTGCTGACCGCCGGACAGCTGGTTGGTCATGCGCTCCTCCATGCCCTCCAGACCCACCAGTGCCAGAATCTTCGTTACCTTTTCCCGGATGGTGGCCTTATCCAGCTTACGCAGCTTCAGACCATAGGCAACATTGTCGAAAATATTGTAGTGGGGCAGCAGGGCGTAGCTCTGGAACACCATGGCGGTATCCCGCTTGTTGGGGGTCAGGGCATTGATGGCCTCGCCGCCTAAGTAGATCTCACCCTCATCGGGGCTTTCAAAGCCGGCGATCATGCGAAGGGTGGTGGTCTTGCCGCAGCCGGAAGGGCCCAGCAGGGTGACGAAGGAACCGGGGGCGATCTCCAGAGAGGTATCCTTTACCGCGTAGAAATCCTTGCCCGTCTTGGGGTCCTGATAAATTTTGGAAATATGGTCAAGGCGTACGCCCTTTTTCTCTTTAGCCAAATTAGTCAACCTCCTTGAGTTTCCGGCTGGTTCCGAAATACTTGATAAACAGGTTCATCAGCAGCACCGAGCCGTAGGTAATTGCGATCAGAATGGTGGCAAAGGCACAGGCGATGCCGTAGGAGCCCTTTTCCGCAAATTCGTTGATCTGCACGGTAATGAGCAGGAACTGAGGCGTCACCAGCAGGATGATGGCGGAAATGGCGGTGATGCTGCGGACGAAGGCCGTGACAAGACCGCTGAGGAAGGAATCCTTGATGAGGGGCAATGTCACGGTCATAAAGACCTTAAAGCTGTCAGCGCCCATATCGTAGGCAGATTCCTCGATGCTCTTGTCGATCTGCCGCAGGGCAGAGATGCCGCTGCGGGTACCGGTGGGAAGGCTGCGGACCACGAAGACGATGATCAGAATGGCGGCGCTGCCGTAAATACCCTGCAGGAAGCCGGTACCGAAGACACCGTTGACGAAGCCCCGGATGTAGCCGATGCCGAGCACCGTGCCGGGGACCGCCATGGCCAGCATGGAGACAAATTCAATGAAGCCCTTGGCCTTGAATTTCCGCTTTACCACCAGATAGGAAATGATCATGCTGAGCAGGGCTGTAATGGGAGCCGAGGCCAGCGACAGCAGGAAGGAATCCCGGAAGGCCTTGAAGCCCTTATACTTTTCAAAGACCCGGACGAACCAGCGGGTGGTCAGGGTGAAATCGTAGCCCCAAGTCTTGAACAGGGCACCGAAGGGCACGCAGACATACATCATCACCACGAACAGGGCAATGAGGGAGCACAGCACCGTCAGGGGGATGGTGACGGACTTGTCCTCAATGAGCATTCTGGCCCGGGAGGCCTTGCCGGTGAGGGTGGCAGCGGTCTTGGCTTCCAGCACATATTTCTGCACCAGATACATGGCCAGCGTAATGGTCAGCAGCACCACGGCCATGGCGGCGGCGCCTTCTTTATCGTAAGCGCCGGTAATCTGCAGGTAAATGGTGGTGGCCAGTGTATCGTAGGAGCCGCCGATGATCATGGGGTTAGCGAAGTCGGCAATGGACTCGATAAAGGTCACTAGGAAGGCGTTGCCCAGACCCGGCAGGATCAGAGGCAGCGTCACGTCAGAAAATACCCGGAACCGGGAAGCGCCCATATCCCGGGCAGCCTCCTCCAGAGAGGGATCGATGTTTTTCAGCAGGCCCTTGAGCATCATGTAGCACACCGGGAAGAAGGTCAGGGTCTGGACAATGGTGATGCCCCAGAAGCCGTAAACACTGTTGTCATAGATCTTCAGCAGATACCGGGTGATGATGCCGGCCTTGCCGAAGAGCATGATCATGGATAAGGAAAGCACAAAGGGCGGAGAGACAACAGGCAGCATGGAGACTACCTGGAACAGTCCTCCCATAAATTTACTGCGGACCTTGACGTATACCTCCACATAGGCAAACAGCAGGCCCAGAATGGTGGAGAAGATACCCACCGCGAAGCCCACCTTTAAGGTGTTGGTAATGGCGGTCCGGAAGGTGTGCATCCCAAAAATCCGCTTGAAAATATCCAGCGTCAGGCCGGTCTCCTTGCCGTAAACGCTGTCCACCAGCAGCACTGCCAGCGGATACAGGATAAATAACGACAGAAATGTAATGAGAACCACGATGGTGGTGACCATGATGGGGTCAGCCAGCAATTTTTTGCGGTCCAGCGCCGCGCTCTGGCGTGTTGCCATCAGCAGATTCCTCCTTTCGGAAAACGAAGAAACGCGGGGGATGGAGGCGATCCTCCATCCCCCGTTCCGTGGGTTATGTAATTGGGAACTTACTCAGTCTTGAAACGGTCGTCGGCGCTGTCGCCCAGTGCGGTGAAGACTTCTTCCACGTAGGTGGTGATGTTATTCTTAGCATCCTCGAAGTCATAGTCCATGACGTTCTCGGGATCCAGACCGAACTCGGTGGCGATGGCGGGCTGGGTAGCGTTGTCGATGACCAGGAACTGGTAGGAACCGTTGTCCTGTGCCAGATTGACGCAGTCGGGGCTCAGAGCGAACTCGATCCACAGCTTGGCAGCATTGGGATGCTCACAGCCCTTGAAGATGGCGGTAGCGCCGATCTCGTAGGAGGTGCCGGAGGAAGGAATGATGAGCTCTACGTTGCCGTAGCCGTTGTCCACGATCTGGGTGATGCCGTCATGCAGGAAGCCGATGCCGATGACACACTCACCGGTACCAACGTTCTTGGAGGGGCCGGAGCCGGACTTGGTGTAAACATGGATGTTCTTATCCAGATCCACCAGATACTGGATGCCTTCGTCGTGGCCGTACTTCTGGATCATGGTGTTGATGACCAGCTTGGCAGTGCCGGAGGTGTTGTAGTTGGACAGCCAGATCAGGCCCTGATATTCGGGCTTGGTCAGATCGGCCCAGTCAGCGGGCTTTTCCAGACCCATGCGCTCCAGCTCATCAACGTTGACCATGAAGCCCAGGATGCCCTTGTAGATGCCGTACCAGTAGCCGTCGGCGTCGCGGTAAGCCTGACCCAGCAGGTGGGAAGCGTTTTCGGCCTCGTAGGCCTCCAGAAGGCCCTCAGCAGCGCAGACATTGTAGGGGTCGGTGGTGCCGCCGAACCAGACGTCACCGGAGGGGTTGCCGGCTTCTTCTTCCACCTTGGACTGAACTTCGCCGGTGGACAGACGCTGATACTGGACCTCGATGCCGTACAGCTCCTGGAACTTCTCGCAGGCGACTGCCAGATATTCCTCTTCGCAGGAACCGTAAACCACCAGAGTGCCCTCAGCCTGAGCGTCAGCGATCAGCTGGTCCATGTAGGAAACTTCAGCAGCTTCGGTCTCGGCAGGTGCTGCGGGAGCAGCGGGAGCTTCGGTAGCGGGTGCCTCTTCCTTGGCGCCGCAGCCTGCAAACAGGCCCAGAACCATCACCAGAGAAAGCACGATAGCAAGCAGCTTTTTCATTTGTTAAAACCTCCATCTTTTTAATGCTTGTCAGCAATTTGATTATACAGCTTCAACAATGGGATGTCAACAAAAAACGACCGCTTTATCTATATTTTACAACCTTCTGCCCCATTCTTTGGTAAATGCTTCCATTTGCAATTTACGCACAAACAATGTGGGGCGGGATCTCAGGACCCTTCCCGCATGGATTTTACAAGGATCTCCACGAAATCCCAGACGGGGGGTTCCAGCCATTTGTCGTAAAGGATACACATATACAGGGCTTGATGCCAGTTTTTCAGAGGCACGAACCGGATACCGGGCCGGCTCGAAACGCATTTGTCCGGAATGAAGGCAATGCCCACACCCGCCGCCACCAGATCCAGCGCGGACTGGGCCGTATCTACGGTGCAGATCACCTTCTCGTCCGCCGGCGCACCGGTGGTCCATTCCTTGAAGCTCTTTGCCACATTGTAATTAAAAACGATCTGGGGCTCATGCACCACGGAATTGGGATCGATGCATTCGCTGTCTGCCAGCGGATGGTCCTCCGGAAGGGCCACATAAAAATCCCGCTGATTCAGCTTCCGGAAGTGCAGGCTCCGGTCCCGGTCCGTGGAATCCACGATGGCCATGTCCAGCTTTTCCTGCCGCACCAGATCCATCAGACTCTCCGCAGAGCTTTCCGTCAGGTGAAAGCGGATGCGCTGGTTATCGCGGGCATACTGGGCGATCTCCTTCGCCACAAGGCCCTCCAGCGTACCGGAAACGACTCCCATACGGATCACCACCGGGGCGCTGAGCTTGCTGTCCCGGAGCATCAGTGATGCGCTGTGCAGCTCCTTCAAGGCAGCATCCACCTTTTCCTGATAGAACTTTCCCTCATCCGTCAGGCGGATGTTGCGGCCCGTTTTCTCAAAGAGCTTCACGCCGCCCAATTCGTTTTCCAGATTGTGGATGGCGCTGCTCAGGGAGGGCTGAGAGATACCCAGCCGGGCTGCCGCAACGGTATAATGCTCCACCTGAGCCAGAACGGAAAAATAGCGCAGTACATTGTAGTTCATATGGAAATCTCCGATATATTATAGATTCTTCCTATAAATAAAAAATACCAACATTATTGGTTTTGTCAATAGCGGATATTATAATTAGCTCGATCCTTATCAAAAAGGGCTTTGGGCCCTGTATGCAAAGCGGAACAGGACCATTTCCGTAGTTCGGGATGGCCTCAGGAGATCTGTCCTCCGGCTCGAAGGTGTTCCCCAGCGTACGCAATACAATGGAGGGAAACCATGGAACCGAATATCATCTCAAAAAAGCTGCTGAAGCGGCTGCCCGTCTACCTGAATTACCTGAAGACTCTGCCGGAAACCTGCGAGAACGTATCCGCCGCCGCCATGGCCCGGGATCTGGGCATGGGAGATGTGCAGGTCCGCAAGGATCTGGCCAAGGTATCCCATACAGGCCGCCGCAGGACCGGGCGGTCCCGGATACAGCTGATCCGGGACATCGAAGCCTTTCTGGACTTCGCTGCGGAAGCCGGCACCATTGTCGTTGGGACCGGCAAGCTGGGACAGGCCCTGCTGGATTACAGCGGTTTTGAAAATCCCGGGCTGAACATGATGGCAGGGTTCGATATCTGCCCCCCTGCAGAGCAAACCAGCACAGGCAAGCCCATCTACCCCATGAACCGCTTGGAAACCTTCTGCCGTCATTACGATGTCCACATCGGCATCATTGCCGTTCCCGCCCAGAGCGCGCAGGCCATCTGCGATGCGCTGGTGGCCTGCGGTGTTCAGGCCATTTGGAACTTTGCTCCCGTTCATCTGAAGGTGCCGGAGCATGTGGTCATCCAGAATGAAAATCTGGCAGTATCCCTGACCTCCCTGCGGCTGCAGCTGAGATCCAAAAACTGATCCCTCTCATGGCGGTCCTTTGGACCCGCCATTTTTTACGGAAGAACGGGCCGCAGAGCAGATGCTTTGCGGCCCGCATAATTTTGCCAAATTACTGCTTGGAGATGGCGCCGAACTTACAGGTGGCGATACAGGCACCGCACTTGACGCACTTGGCTGCATCAATGGTCAGCGCAGGCTTTTTCTTGCCGGGGGCCACATAGTCGGTCTTGGAGATGGCATCTGCGGGGCACTGACGGGCGCACATGCCGCAGCCGATGCACTTATCCTTGTCGATGACATAGCTCATCAGGTTCTTGCAGACCTTGGCGGGGCACTTCTTATCCACAACATGGGCGATATATTCCTCACGGAAATGCTTCATGGTGGACATGACGGGGTTGGAAGCCGTCTGGCCCAGTGCGCACAGGGAGCCGGTCTTGATGAGGTTGCTGATCTCCTCCAGCTTATCCAGATCCTCCAGCGTGCCCTTGCCCTCGGTGATCTTGGTGAGGATCTCCAGCATACGGCGGGTGCCGATGCGGCAGGGGGTGCACTTGCCGCAGCTTTCGTCACAGATGAACTCCATGTAGAACTTGGCAACGTCCACCATGCAGTTGTCCTCGTCCATGACGATGGCGCCGCCGGAGCCCATCATGGAGCCCTTGGCCACCAGATTGTCGAAGTCGATGGGCTCATCCAGGGCAGCTGCGGTCAGACAGCCGCCGGAGGGACCGCCGGTCTGGATGGCCTTGAACTGCTTGCCGTCGGGGATGCCGCCGCCGATGTCGTAGATCAGCTCCCGCAATGTGGTGCCCATGGGGATCTCCACCAGGCCGACGTTGTTGACCTTGCCGCCCAGAGCGAAGACCTTGGTGCCCTTGCTCTTCTCGGTGCCGCAGGAGGCGAACTCCGCCGCGCCCTCGCGCAGGATGTAGGGAACACAGGCCAGCGTCTCGACGTTGTTGACGATGGTGGGCTCATCCCACAGACCTTTCACAGCGGGGAAGGGAGGACGGGGACGGGGCATACCGCGCTTGCCCTCGATGGAGTTCAGCAGGGCAGTCTCCTCGCCGCAGACGAAGGCGCCTGCGCCCAGACGGATGTGGGCCTGGAAGCTGAAATCGGTGCCCAGGATGTTCTCACCCAGGATGCCAGCCTCGTTCATCTGCCTGATGGCATTGCGCAGACGATTGACAGCGATGGGATACTCGGCGCGGACGTAGAAGTAGCCCTCGGATGCGCCGATGGCGTAGCCGGCGATCATCATGCCCTCGATGACGGCATAGGGGTTGCCCTCGAGGATGGAGCGGTCCATGAAAGCGCCGGGGTCGCCCTCGTCACCGTTGCAGACCACATACTTCTGATCGGAGACGGAATTCTTGGCAAACTGCCACTTGCGGCCGGGGGGGAAGCCGCCGCCGCCGCGGCCGCGGAGGCCGGAGGCCAGGATCTCGTCGATGACCTG
>JAFSCK010000053.1 GCA_017436785.1 Oscillospiraceae bacterium
AAGAAAAATAAAAAACGGTGCAAATCGAAGATTTCTCCGACTTGCACCGTCATGATCCTAAAATCTTATAATCCAATGAGGGATTATTCTGAAATTTGGGTACGACAATACAAGCCCGGCAAAGTCATAGTGACCTCGACGCGCTGCTGGACAGTGATCATATTGAACATGGAATTATTTACTGCCATTGCCGTAGCTCCTTTCGTGAATTTTCGTTATTGTACTACCCTTGATTTCCTTTGTCAAGGGGGATCATGTGCCGGGACTATGCCCGGCTCTTCGGTTCAGATACTTTTCAGTTCCTCAAAACGGTCAATTAGCCAAAGGGTCATCTTCTTGTTAGTTTCAAACAGCTCTGCGTACTTATCCTGTCCAGCAAACCATGCCACGCAGACAAACTGATTGGCGAGGATCACATAGGGTATAGCCTTGCGTTCCTCGTCTGTCAGATGTGCCACGCTGTCATAGCCGCAGATGATATTGCGGTAAACTGCCAGCCACTGATCGTTATCCTCGCCGAAACGCTCGGACAGCACAGCCGTTGCCGCATAGCATGGATCGTAGATCCGGGCATTCCGCTCCGCCAGGTCGAAATCAATGAAGCCCCACTGATCCTGGTTGCAGATGATATTGCCGGGGTTAGGGTCCCGATGGATGATCTGCCGGGGCAGCATAGGATACAGGGAAGCAAAGGTGTCCAGATATTCCTTGCAAAATGCATCGGTCAAACCAATGGCCTGCTTTGCATTGGGCAGTGCCCAGTCCCGGACGGTTGCCAGAAGGTCTGCTTCGCTGACGCAATCTTTAATTTTGCTCAGCGCCAGATGGAGCTGGCCGATGATCTCGCCCACGAACCGGGCATCGCCGGCACCAAAGCTGTTGGAAGCCATCTGCGTTCCCGACAGCCGCTGGGTCACATAGAAATACAGCTCGCCGTCCTGGATATATTCCCGCCCATCGACAGTCGCTACCGGGGATGCGGACAGCAGTCCGATACCTTCGATAGCCTTGGATACTTCAATGTGGTTCTTCAGCTTGCCCAGGTTGGCGGTGTATTTCAGCACAAATTCCTCGCCCACATAGCAGGCGCTGTCGTTCTTGTTGCCGGTGCCGTCATAGTAGATATCGGTAATGGTTTCGCTGTCCAGATTCCAGTTTTTTAGAATCTGGGCGGCTTTTTTGTGTGTTACGGTCATGTGTTCCTCCTTGGTAAGGTCGATTCTGTAGGGCCGCCTGGCCCGGCAGGATTTCAAAAACTCGGAGGGCGTGGAGCCAAATTCCCGGCAGAAAGCCTTGTAGAATCCGGCATAGGTATCAAAGCCATAGGTCAGCGCTGCATCGATCTTGCTGCTGCCCTTATTTATGGCATACACGCCGTGGAGCAGCCTGCTCCGCAGAATGTACTGCATTACGGGTAGACCTGTGGCCTGCTGAAACAGCCGGTAGTAGTGAAACAGCGAAATATGCGCCATTTCCGCCAGTTCTGCGGCGGTGATCTTTGTACGCAGATTTTCTTCGATGTAATCAAGGCTCTGTTGAATCATGGCTCGAATATCCATCTCGCCCCTCCTTTCCTTCGATTTCGTAGCTACGCATGAATCATAACACAGGTCCAAGGAGAAAACATTTCCGGTTTTGCGGAATTCAAAAACTTATCTGATCATCTTGAACATTCCCGGGCCGTCCCAATCGCAGGGCCGTTTTTCAAATCCATACTTCTTATAGAAATTGACTGCTTCTTTGGAACTTATCAATTCAAGGCTGACCGCCCAATCCAAGGGCTTGCAATCTTTTACGAATTGCTCCAATGCCACCATGAGCTGTTTTCCGACACCTTTTCCCTGATAGGCAGGGACCACGGCAAAATCCTTGATGTAAAAAGACATACCGCCATCACCGATCACTCTGGTCATTCCCACAGGACGATCCCCATCGTAACAGGTGAAGGTTTCAATGGTATTATGAAGTGCAGTTCTTACCTGCTCGATATACGGCGGTTCCCAGCCAACGGACTGGTACAGGTCAAGAAACAATTCTGGAGTCAGGGTGTTCATTCTTACTTCCATACATAACCTCCAAATGTTTTCACAAATTCAAGCGTGCGTAAACATAGGTATCCTTCCAAATCGGATTCCCATCCGTATCCTCCCAGAAGTACACATTCTGCCGCAGATGCGCTTCCTTAGAAAAACCAAGCCGTCCCAGCAGTCGCCAAGAATTTTGATTTTCGGGGTCACATTCGGCATAAATCCTGTGAACACCGGCATCAAAGGCCAGATTGATCAGTTTCTCACAGCTTTCCCTGGCATAGCCCTGATGCTGATATTTGCCGTTGAAAACGAACCCGATTTCTATAGAATCAAAATCCCGCTTGCCAAGATACACATTGCCGATCAGCTTGCCTGTTTCTTTCAGCTCCACGGCGATCATTTCCTCTGTGGATATCCGCCATGCCAGATTCTCGCGGACTTCTTCCAGGGTCTGCGGTTTGTATGGCTCGAAAGCTACCACTTCGGGATCAGACAGATATTCATGCAAATCTTGTAAATCGCTCTCCCGAAAACGGCGAAGAATCAGACGCTCTGTTTCAACGAAGGCACTCGTAGTCAGCATAGCAAACTTCCCCCTTGATCCCGATCAGCCCGCCGGGAACCAGTTCTTTAACCATCAGGCATTCCGGGGCAGGCAGACCCACGGATTCAT
>JAFSCK010000002.1 GCA_017436785.1 Oscillospiraceae bacterium
CTGGAAAAGCTTATCGTGGACGGCCGCATCCATCCCACCCGCATCGAGGACATGGTGGAGAAGGCCCGCAAGGAAGTGGACCGCACCATCCGGGAGGAAGGCGAGCGTGCCTGCTACGAGACCGGTGTCCACAACCTGAATCCCGAACTGGTGAAGATCCTTGGCCGTCAGAAGTACCGTACCTCCTACGGTCAGAACGTGCTGAACCACTCCATCGAAGTCTCCCACATCGCCGGCCTCATGGCCGCCGAGCTGGGCGTGGATGTGGCACTGGCAAAGCGGGCAGGCCTGCTGCATGACCTTGGCAAGTCCATCGACCATGAGGTTGAGGGCAGCCACGTTCAGCTGGGTGCCGACCTTGCCAAGAAGTACAAGGAGAACCCCGTCATCGTCAACGCCATCGAGGCACACCACGGCGACGTGGAGCCCAAGACCGTCATCGCCGTGCTGGTTCAGGCCGCCGATGCCGTGTCCGCCGCCCGTCCCGGTGCCCGCCGCGAGAACGTGGAGAACTATATCCGCCGTCTGCAGAAGCTGGAGGAGCTCACCGGCTCCTATCCCGGCGTGGACAAGGCCTACGCCATTCAGGCAGGCCGTGAGGTCCGCATCATGGTCAAGCCCGAGGTGGTATCCGAGGACAACATGATCCTGCTGGCCCGGGACGTTGCCAAGAAGATCGAAGCCGAGCTGGAATACCCCGGCCAGATCAAGATCAATGTCATCCGCGAGACCAAGGCTGTGGAATACGCAAAATAAAAAGACTGCACCTCCGAAGGTAACTTCGGAGGTGCTTTTTCTATCGTAGGGTGCAGATAAAAACAAAAAATGTAGGGTGCGGATATATCCGCACCGGGCACCGTCGCTGCCTGAGTGTTTTCAATATAGCGCTCAATAACTGTGACTGCCCGGCGCAGATATATCTGCGCCCTACATTTTACTTTACAACATCGGGGTTATCCTGTAAAATAGCTGCAAAAGGAGGGGATCATCATGAAGGAGGATCTTCGCGGACAGATCCGGCAGATGGAGCAGGAGCTGCTGCGTGAGGAATATCGGGAAGAGGAGGCACCGGCTGCCGTTTTTGCCCCGGAATCTGACCGGGCCATGTTTGCGGATGAATACTACGGCCCCGAAAAAAAGAAAAATCCCAAAGCCCGGGGCAGGCGGTATCTGCTGCTTCTGGGGATCCTGGCGCTGATTGGATGGTGGCTGTTATGGCGGCTGTGACCCCTGTGGGGCGCTTCGCCCCTACGCCCTCCGGGCGGATGCACCTTGGCAATGTTTTCGCCGCCCTGATCGCGTGGCTGTCGGTCCGCAGCCGGGATGGCGAAATGGTGCTGCGGATGGAAGACTTGGATACCCAGCGGACCAGCGCGGATTTTGCGGACATTCTCCGGGACGACCTACGGTGGCTGGGTCTGGACTACGACCGGGAAACCCCACCTCAGAGCCAGCGCAGTGCCGTTTACGATCAGTATTTTGAACTGCTGCGGGAGAGGGGATTGCTGTATCCCTGCTACTGCACCCGCAGTCAGCTCCACAGCGTCAACGCCCCCCATCTGTCTGACGGCACCTACGTCTACACCGGCACCTGCCGCGGTCTTGCCGCACCGCCGCCAAACCGGATCCCTGCATGGCGTGTTATGGTAACCGACAAGGTCTGGACGGTAGAGGATAAGGTACAGGGCCATTATGAGCTGAACCTTGCCACCCACTGCGGCGACATGGTGGTGCGCCGGGCAGACGGATGTTATGTCTACCAGTTAGCCGTCACCGTGGACGATGGCGAGGCCGGCGTCACGGAGGTGGTCCGGGGCATGGACCTGCTGTCCTCGGCTCCCCGGCAGATGTATCTGCAGGAGCTGTTTGGCTTTCCCCATCCGGAGTACGGCCATGTGCCCATGCTGCTGGCCCCCGACGGACGGCGGCTCAGCAAACGGGACCGGGACTTAGACCTTGGTGAACTGCGCAAACATGTTTCCCGTGAAACACTCACCGGCACACTGGCCTACGCCGCCGGGCTCATTGACCAGAACGTCCCCATCTCCCCACAGGAACTGGCAAAGGAATTTGCGTGGAGCAAGCTGAAAGGGGAGAGCATCTTCTTAGATGCAACCCAGCTATATTGAATAACTGTAGGGGGCAGCCTCCCGGACGCCCCACTTGCCTCCCCCTTTGGGGGAGGTGGCCGAGCGACAGCGAGGTCGGAGAGGTTTTTCCCTCTCAGTCACCGCCTTTCGGCGGCGCCAGCTCTCCCAAAGGGAGAGCCAAGAAAGCGGGGCGTCGAGGACGCCGCCCCCTACAAGGTAAGTTGTTCCTCACAGTCCGTCTATAAAAATGCACAATTTTGTATTCTCTCCCTTGCTTTCTTTTGGTAGGTAGCATATAATGGAGGCAGAATACAACACCGCAAAGGAGATATACTACTATGGCAAAGAAACCTGTTCTTGTTGTTATGGCCGCCGGTATGGGCAGCCGCTATGGCGGTCTGAAGCAGATCGACCCCGTGGGCAGTCAGGGTGAGGCAATTCTGGACTACTCCATTTACGACGCACATCAGGCCGGTTTTGAGACTGTTGTCATTATCATTAAGGAAGCCATCAAAAAAGATTTTATGGATACGGTAGGTGCACGGCTGCAGAAGGCTCCCGTGGAAATTCGCTACGCTTATCAGGAGCTGGACAAGCTGCCGGAAGGCTATACCGTTCCCGCTGACCGCACCAAGCCCTGGGGCACCAGCCATGCTGTTCTGTGCGCTACCGAGGCCATCGACGGCGCTCCCTTTGCCGTCATCAACGCCGATGACTACTACGGCAAAGAGGCCTTTAAGGTCATCTTCGATCAGCTGTCCGCTACCGAGGATCCCTACGGCTACTGCATGGTAGGCTACGAGCTGGGCAAGACCGTCACTGAGAACGGCTCCGTGGCCCGTGGTATCTGCGAGATCAATGAACAGGGCTTCCTGGATGTGGTCACCGAGCGGACCCGCATCGAGCAGTATGAGGGCGGCATCCACTTCACCGAGGACGGCGGCGAAAGCTGGACCGAGGTGGCGCCTGAGACCATCGTATCCATGAACATGTGGGGCTTCATGCCCTCCTTCCTGCAGGAGATCAACGACCGGTTCTCCGCTTACTTAGACGAGCACCTGCCCAAGAATCCCCTGAAGTGCGAGTACTTCCTGCCCCTGCCCATCTCCCAGCTTATCAGCGAGAAGAAGGCCACCGTCAAGGTGCTGTCCTCCTCCGACCGCTGGTACGGTGTTACTTACGCCGCCGATAAGCCCGTGGTGGTGGCAGCCCTGAAGGAAATGACCGCCGAGGGCAAGTATCCCGACGGCCTGTGGGGCTAAGCAATTGACAGTTAAAAATTGAAAATTCGGGAGAGTCCACAGGACTCTCCCGAACTTTTTTCCATATAAAAATAACGCTTTTGAGCGATTGACAATTCCCCTGACGGGAAGTATAATAAAAATAGAAAAAAGGTGCTGTCGGAAACGGTCAGCCCTTAAAGATTAGCGAAAGTGGTCGCCGTTCTTGTCAGGGAGCCGGCGATCACTTCTTTTTTATCTGTATGAACAGACTGATGATACCAACAATTAAAATACCGATCTGAATCAAATCTGAGTATGTAACCATTGGGCAGCCCTCCTCCTTTGTAAAAGCTGGAGGGCAAAAGAAGCTGCCCTCCGCGCAAGAGGGCTGACCGCTGCTTTCCGGCAGCACCGGATACCATACGGGTATCCAACAGGATTTTACTGGGTTTCTACAGAAAATGCTACCTCTTTTGGGTTATTCAAAACGAAAAATGTAGGGTGCGGATATGTCTGCACCGGGCAGTTGCATATCTCTGTGCGTCTGGCTTCACGCTCAGTTTTCGACAGTGCCCGGCGCGGATATATCCGCGCCCTACATGTTTCATGCACGATAACAGTAGGGGCGATTCGCAAATCGCCCCTACTGTTTTTTATTATTCTGCGCCCATTAAGATCTTGGCCAGTTCGGAATTGCCGTCGAGGATGACGGTCTTTTCGGTACCGTTCAGGCTGGCCTTCAGGGCATCCAGTGCCAGTGTGAACTGGTAGAAGTCCTGCTTGTCCCGGCTGTCATAGGCCTCTGCCAGCATCCGCATATATTCGGCTTCGCCTTCTGCCACCAGCTTGGCGGCCTCTGCCTCGGCGTTGGAGACGATGATATCCACCTGCTTATCCACATCGTTTCGGATGATGGAGGCTTCGTAGTTGCCGTCGGCGGTGTACTTCTCCGCCATCTGGTTCCGCTCGGAGATCATGCGGTTGTAGACCGCATTCAGGTTGCTCTCAGGCAGGTCAAACTGCTTGATCTTCACATCCTCCACATGGATACCGTAGGTGGCTGCCAGTTCATCCACATCGGTGGAGATCTTGGCATAAATATCGTTGCGCTTGCCGCCCTCCTCCATGTTGATGATGTCGGACTGGGCCAGCGTGCCCATGACGGTCTTCAGCTCGTTATAGGTCAGGGCATCCAGACGCTGCTCGGCATTGGAGGTGGTGGTCAGGGTCTGGTAGAACAGCTTGGGGTCGGAGATGGACCAGAGGATGTAGCAGTCCACGGTCATGTTCTGCTTGTCAGAGGTCAGCACCTCGGAAGGGGGGATGTCGTAAAGCTGGGTAGCCTTGGTGAAATACTTCACGCTGTCAATAACGGGGATCTTGAAATGCAGGCCCGCCTCATCGGTGGTGTCGATGATCTTCTGGAAGCGGACGGTGCAGGCAAACTCATTTTCCCGGACGGTGAACAGGGAATTTACCGCCAGAAGGGCAATGAGCAGTAGGATAATTAAGAAAATACCGCTTTTTTTCATAGTTTTATACCTCAATATTAGGATTGTTACGATTACACTGTCATCGCAAACCAGTCCGCAGACTGGTGCGGCGATCTCCTTCCACCTTTCGGAAACCTTTGGGGATTGCCACGTCGCTTCGCTCCTCGCAATGACATGGTGACCTTACTCTGCCGTGTTCTGGTTATCCACCAGAGATTCCAGAGGCAGCAGCATCTGGACATCGCTGCTTTCGCCGGTGCCGGAGTTGATATACAGCTTCACGTCAGGCAGGATCTCGGAAATGGCTTCGTAGTACATGCGGCTGCGGGTGATGCCGGGGTTCTGGGCGTACTCTGCGTACATAGCCTCGAACATGGCCACCTGCTGGGTCGCCTCGTTGATGCGCTTCTGCCGCAGGAACTGGGCATTCTGGATCAGCTTATCTGCTTCCGCCTCTGCCTTGGGCAGCTGGGCATTCTGATAGGCCTTGGCATCGTTGATGACGGTCTCCGCCTTCTGCTTGGCAGTTTCCACCGCCTTGAAGGCTTCCACGACCTCGATGGTGGGAGGCTCTGCATCCTGAATCTTTACATCCACCAAAGACAATCCGATATCATATTCCTCTAGGATCTTTACCACCAGATCCTTCACCTGCATCTGGATATTTTCCTTGCCGTCGGTAAGGACCGCATCCACGGTGGAGGAGCCCACCACATTGCGGACCTGACTCTGGATCAGGTTCCGGAGGATCAGCTCCGGGTCGTTGGAGGAATAGAGGTACTGGACAGGATCGGAGATCTTGTATTCTACGAAGAAATCCACATTGACGATGTTGTAATCGCCGGTGATCATGGCGCTTTCGTTTTCATTGGTGGCATAGTGCTGGCCGTTGCTGGAATAGCCCAGCTCGATCTTCTGGTAGACATTCACATCCACCTTCTGTACCTGCTGGATGCCAAAGGGGAGCTTAAAGTGGACACCGGCATCGGTGACATCGGTGACTTTTCCAAAGGTAGTCACCACCGCCTGCTGCTTGTCGTCCACGGTGTAGAAGCAGGTTCCCGCCAGTGTGAAGAGCACCAGCGCAAGGACCACCACGAAGACAGTCCGGCCTGCCCGCTTGAAATCCAGAGTCTTTTTCGGCTTCTTCGGCTTGGGATCATTTCCCGGCCAAGAGTAGGTTCCATTTTCTTCCATTGTTTTATTCTCCTTTTACATAATTTCATTCTGTCATTGCGAGGAGGGCAAAGCCCGACGTGGCAATCTTCTCTGTCGATGGGGATTGCCACACCAGTGTGCGCACTGGCTCGCAATGACAGGATAATTGTTACAGCTGTGCCATCATGGCTTCGGCCTGGGCTTTCAGGGCGTTGGCGCACCAGATGGTCAACATGATTTTCAGCACCTTAATCAGCTTGTCCCTTGCGCCGGGGACCGGCTCCCGGTAATCCTCGGTGATCTCGATGAGCGCATCGTCCCATGCCTTGGTACCGCCGATGTAGCGGGCCCGGGCAGCAAGCTTCACAAAGAGGAAGAACAGCATGGTGTCGTCCACCAGATCGTCGCTTTCGTCCGCAAGGTCACCGTTGAGGTAGCCCATGAGCTGCACCGTCTGCTCCAAAGTCAGATTGCCCTTAAGGATATTCAGGTTGATCAGGCGGCAGACCTGCTCCATGTCGTAACGCTTGTTTCTGGGAGAGGGGAGAAAGCCCCGCTTCACCCAGTTCTGGATGGTATAGGGCTCCAGACCGGTGATGCTGGATACCTGAGAAAGGGTCAGGCCTCCGGCCAGAAACATGGACTGAAATAGTCCGTCGATGCGGTCGGCATTTTCCCGCTCACCGGTCAAAGTCGTGCCGGGTATGGTCCACTGCATTGGTATTCCCCCTTTTTTAGTGTGAAGTGTGGAGAGTGGAGTTTTTCTTTTGATTACATATTGATAATATCATATGGTCATATGACTGTCAATAGGGATTATATAAATAATTTGTAAATTAAAACACTCCACTCTCCACACTTCACACTCTCGAAAATTCCTCTTTACGAACTGCAAAATATGTTGTACAATACACCTTATAAATAAGGTGGGAGGTATGGCCATGAACTGCTTGAAATGTGGGCGGGAAACTCCGGCGGAGCAGGTGTTCTGTGAGGAATGTTTGCTGGAAATGGAAAAATACCCGGTAAAGCCCGGCACGGTGGTATTGCTTCCCCGGAATCGGGACACCGCTTCCCCCAAGAAAACGGTCAAGCGGCGTGTCTTATCCGCAGAAGAACAGCTGAAAATTTCCAGAAAGCGGATCAAGGCTCTGGCCGTGGCCTTTCTGGTGACGCTGGTCCTTGCTCTGCTGATGGTGTACCCCTCGGCGCTGTACATACAATCCCGGCAATTAAAGATCGGGCAGAATTACACCGCCATTACCAGCACCACCCCTCTCTCCGATGCAGCAGAGGGCAACAAATAACCTGTGTTTCACGTGAAACATTTTTCCAGTAGGGCGGGCTGCCCTCAGCCCGCCGCAATCCGTGTAAGCTGTATCTTCACGGCGGCTTGAGGGCAAGCCGCCCTACAGAAGCGTGCAGAAATGTTTCACGTGGAACAAAAGAAAGTGTAACAGGAGGAAAGAATGGGAAAAATAATTGCTGTCGTCAATCAGAAAGGCGGCGTGGGCAAAACCACCACCGCTGTGAATCTGACGGCTGCCCTCCATGAACTGGGTCTGAAAGTCCTGCTGTGTGACTTTGACCCGCAGGCCAACGCCACCTCCGGTCTGGGCGTGGACAAAAGAAAAATAAAATATTCCATCTATGATGTGACCATCAATAACATCCCGCTGGAGCAGGCCGTGGTCCACACCAAGCATGGTGATGTGCTGCCCTCGGCAGCGGATCTGGCCGGTGCTACGGTGGAGCTCATCAACGCCGAACATCGGGAACGGCAGCTGGAAAAGGCCCTCTACCGTGCCAAATCCCAGTATGATGTGATCTTTATTGACTGCCCGCCGTCGCTGGAGCTGCTGACCCTCAACGGTCTGTGTGCCGCAGACAGCATCCTGATCCCGGTCCAGTGCGAATACTATGCATTGGAGGGCTTAAGTGATCTGATGAACACCCTACGGATGGTAAAGCGGAAGCTGAACCCCCGGCTGGAAATTTTCGGCGTGGCACTGACCATGTTCGACGGACGGACCAACTTCTCCACGCAGGTAGCACAGGAGGTCCGGCGGCATTTCCCCGGCAAGGTTTTCGCAACGGTAATCCCCCGAAACATCCGTCTGGCCGAAGCCCCCAGCCATGGCCTGCCCGTCACCGCCTACGATAAATACAGCAGAGGTGCAAAGGCCTATAAAGCGATGGCAGAGGAAATCAAAGACAAGCTTTAAATCAGTGTGAAGTGTGGAGAGTGGAGTGTGAAAATAAAATCCACACCCTGATTCTAAAATAACTCCACGCTTCACTCCCCAAACTCCACACTTTAGAAACAAGGAGTGAATCAATTGGCAAACAACAAAGGCCTTGGAAGGGGTCTTGGGGCACTTTTGGGTGATTTCAGTGAGGAAACGCTGGAAACCAGTGCCTACCGGGAACTCCCCATCTACAAGGTAGAGCCCAATCCCGACCAGCCCCGGCGGGATTTTGACGAAGAAGAATTGCAGGCCCTAGCAGACTCCATTGCCGTCCACGGTGTGATCCAGCCCCTGACGGTTCGGGAATTGCCCAGTGGCTATTATCAGATCATCGCAGGCGAACGCCGCTGGCGGGCTGCCCGACAGGCAGGACTGTCTGAGGTTCCGGTGGTAGTCATTGAAGCTGACGACCGGAAGGCCATGGAGCTGGCGCTAATTGAAAATTTGCAGCGGCAGGACCTGAACCCGGTGGAAGAAGCATTGGGTTATCAGTCCCTGATCCAGGAGTACGGCCTGACGCAGGAGGAAGCTGCCTCCCGGGTGGGCAAGTCCCGTCCCGCTGTG
Organism: Oscillospiraceae bacterium; assembly: GCA_017436785.1. Taxonomy (GTDB): domain Bacteria; phylum Bacillota; class Clostridia; order Oscillospirales; family Oscillospiraceae; genus Faecousia. Next base: position 8,778 of record JAFSCK010000002.1, read on the forward strand.
GCAAACGCCCTGCGGCTGCTAAGCCTGTGCGAGGAGGTTCTGGAACTGCTGAAAACCGGAGCCATCACCGCCGGACACGCCCGGGCGATCCTGACCCTGAAATCCGAAAAGAAGCAGCTGGAAGCCGCAAAGAAAATCATGGCTTTAAATCTTTCCGTCCGTCAGGCGGAGACTCTGTGCAAAAACATGAACAAAGAGCCTGCACCGGAAAAGGAAGTCACGCTTGCGGTTAACTACGTGGCAGAGTGCGAAAAATCCCTGTCTAAGCACTTAGGCCGGGGCGTGAAAATCATCAACGGAAAACGCAAAGGCCGCTTCGAGCTGGAATTTTACGGCGAAGAGGATCTGCAGAACCTGCTGGATGCACTGATGAAGCTGGAAAAATAAAACACAACTGTCATTGCGAACCAGTGCGCACACTGGTGTGCAATCCCCTGAATTGAAAGAGATTGCCACGTCGCTTCGCTCCTCGCAATGACATACAATAAAAAACGAGAGGTATTATTATGTTAGACATTCGTAAAATCAAGGAAAATCCCGATGCTGTGAAGGCTGGCCTGAAGGCCAAGGAAGTGGACTGCGATGCCATCATCGACCGGATTCTGGAGCTGGATGTTGCCATCCGCGCTCTGAAGACCTCCTCCGAGGGCCGTACCGCCCAGAAGAACAAGCTGGCAAAGGAAAACGGCAAGCTGTACGGCATGAAGAAGGGTCTGGAAAAGAAGGGTCAGGACACCGCTGAGGTGGACGCCAAGATCGCAGCCAACACCTGCGAGTCCATCAAGATTGACGAAGAAAACGCTGCCGATCTGGAAAAACTGAACGTACTGAACGCCGAATACCGCACCGCCATGCTGGCCCTGCCCAACCTGCCCGATGCTGACCTGCTGCCCGGCGGCAAGGAAAACAACGAGCCCCTGCGCTATATTGGCGAGAAGCATTCCTTCGATTTTGAGCCCAAGCACCATGTGGACCTGTGCTCCAATCTGGGCCTCATCGACTACGAGCGCGGCGTCAAGCTGGCCGGTGCCGGCAACTGGATGTACACCGGCATGGGTGCACGTCTGGAGTGGGCGCTGCTGAACTACTTCATCGACACCCACACCGCCGACGGCTACGAATTCATCCTGCCCCCCCACATGCTGGAGTACAAGTGCGGCGAAACCGCAGGCCAGTTCCCCAAGTTTGCCGACGAGGTCTTCAAAATCGCCAACCACCCCACCGAAAATACCGTCTTCTACATGCTGCCCACTGCCGAGGCTGCTCTGGCTTCCGTGTACCGTGACGAAATTCTGACCGAGAAGGACCTGCCCAAGAAGTTCTTCGCTTACACTCCCTGCTTCCGCCGTGAAGCCGGCTCCGCCCGTGCCGACGAGCGCGGCATGGTCCGCGGCCACCAGTTCAACAAGGTGGAGATGTTCCAGTTCACCACCCCCGAGGGCTCCGACGAGGCTTTTGAAGAGCTGGTGAAGAAGGCAGAGAATCTGGTTGCCGGTCTGGGCCTCCACTTCCGCACCGTGAAGCTGGCCGCAGGTGACTGCTCCGCCTCCATGGCCCGCACCTACGACATCGAGATCCTGATTCCCTCCATGAACGGCTACAAGGAAGTCTCCTCCGTTTCCAACGCCCGTGACTATCAGGCACGCCGCGGCAACATCCGCTACCGCCGGGCTGACGGCAAGATCGACTTCGTTCACACCCTGAATGGCTCCGGTCTGGCAACCTCCCGTATTTTCCCCGCCATCGTAGAACAGAACCAGCGCGCCGACGGCTCCATCGTGGTGCCCGAAGTCCTGAGAAAGTATCTGGGCGGCATCGAGGTTATCGAAGTAAAGTAAAAAATGTCATTGCGAACCACTGCGCCCGCAGGCGCGTACAGAGCGCAACCGCCGAAGGCGGCTCTTAGCGCGTCGTAGTCCGCAGACTGGTGTGGTGACCGAAGGGAATGCCCGTGGTGCAATCTCCTCCGGCATTCCGGAAACTTAAGGAGATTGCCACGTCGCGTATTCTATTGTGCGATTGCCACTGGCAATCGTTCATCCAGATTCGCTACGCTATGCTCCTCGCAATGACACATATATAAGGAAAGGATGTTACATATGAAGAACCCTGTGAAAAAGCCCTCTTGGTGGGATGAATTTATGACCTTTGCCGTAAAGGGCAACGCCATGGCGCTGGCTGTTGGTACCATCATCGGTGCTGCCTTCTCCACCATCACCAAGTCTCTGACTGACGATGTCATCATGCCCATCATTGCCATCTTCATGGGCGGCATCGACTTCTCCGAGCTGAAGATCGTCCTGCCCCGGCTGTTCTCTGAGCCCGTGCTGGACGAAGCCGGCAATGAGATCCTGAACACCCTGAACTACGGCAACTTCATCTCCGCCATCATCAACTTCCTGATCCTGGCACTGGTGGTCTTCTTCCTGGTAAAGGGCCTGAACAAAATGGCCGACATCGGCAAGAAGAAGGAAGAGGCAGCCGCCGCTGCCGAGCCTCCCGCACCTCCCGCTCCCTCCGCTGAGGAAGTCCTCCTGACCGAGATCCGGGATCTGCTGAAGAATAAATAATCATCAAACTGGGAAGCCTCTGGCTTCCCAGTTTTTTGTAGGGGCCAGATATATCTGCCCCGGGCAGTTGCTTCTGTTGTGCTTTCAACCCGGTCGGATAAGGAACATCGATAAAATACCCCACTCAGCCAAACGCTCAGGAACCGGTAGTGCCCGGGGCGAATATATTCGTCCCCTACAGTTTCGCATCATTCCTGCAGGTGCGACATATTCGCCCCCTACAGATTTTAATATTGCATATCAGATAATTTCCGGGGATTTACACAAGAAACGACTAAAAAAATCTCCCAATCGTACAATTGTAAAGTAACCTACTTCTATGGTAAAATTATCATGACAAAAAATGTAAGGAGAAGTGATACCCTATGAAGAAGTTAAACATTGCCGTCATTGGCTTTGGCCGTTCCGGCTGCGACATCCATGGTGCTTTCCTGCGTACCGCTGACAACGACATCTGCAACGTCAAGTATGTTGTGGAAGCTGATCCCAACCGTGCCGCTGCTGCAAAGGAGATCTTCGGCTGCGAGACCCTGTCCGACTACCGTGAGCTGTTCGCCCACAAGGATGAGCTGGACTTCGTCACCAACGCTTCCTACTCCGACCTGCACTACCCCATCACCAAGGACCTGATGGAACATGGCTTCAACGTCCTGTGTGAGAAGCCCCTGTGCAAGACCCCCGAGATGGTTCAGGACCTGATCGACACCGCTAAGGCCAACAACGTCATCTTCACCATCTTCCATCAGTACAAGTTCAACGACTACTTCATCCAGATGAAGCGTCTGCTGAAGGAAGGCGTTATCGGCGACGTCAAGCTGGTCCGCGCCTGCCAGAACTCCTTCGCCCGCCGCTACGACTGGCAGACCCTGCTGTACCGTGACGCCGGCACCATGCGCAACAACGCTGCCCACTCCATCGAGCAGATCATGGATCTGGCTGAGAGCGACGAGCTGCCCAAGATCACTTCCCACATGGACATCTGGAACTCCGTTGGCGATGCTGAGGACTATATGTTCTGCCGCATGCACTACTCCAACGGCACCATCTATGAGATGGAAGTCAACCCCTCCGATGCCTTCGCCGGTGAGCAGCCCCTGTTCAAGATCTTCGGCACCAAGGGTACCATGAAGGTCTACAACGCAAAGATCGTCTACAAGTACTATGTTGACGAGGAAGTTCCCACTCCCGTTCTGGACCACAAGTCCCTGCACAAGGAAGACGGCACTCCCGCTTACTGCAACAACCAGCTGGTGTGGCATGAGGAAGAGGTCGCCCTGCAGGCTGACGTTTGGAATGCCTTCGGCAAGTGCACCAACCGTTTCTACCATGCATGGTATGAAACTCTGGTCAACGGTGCCGAGCTGTTCATGAAGCCCGAGCACATCAAGGCTCAGATCGCCATCTTCAACGAGATCGAGCGTCAGAACCCCCTGATCTACAAGTACGACAAGCCCGAGGATGTCATCTAACCATTCATATTAAAGGGAGGAACTTCGGTTCCTCCCTTTTTTGTAGGGTGCGGATATATCCGCACCGGGCAGCTGCCAACTTTTGAGCCTCTGATGGGTATGCTCAATTATCGATGGTGCCCGGCGCAGATATATCTGCGCCCTACATTGAAATAACGACAAATATTATTGTGAAATCGTCACAGTTTTATCGATATTTATTTGACAAATCCGATAATTGGATCTATAATGACCTTGTACGGACTTTCCGTACTCCCACAATTATTTATTCTGAAAAGGACGGATCAGAACATGTATAAAATCGTGCGCAAGAAGGAGCTGAACGCTTCCGTCACCCTGATGGAAATCGAAGCCCCCTTCGTAGCTAAAAAAGCACAGGCCGGCCAGTTCATCATTTTCCGCATCGATGAAATGGGCGAGCGCGTTCCCCTGACCATCGCCGGTTACGACCGTGAAAAGGGCACTGTTACCATCATCTTCCAGAAGGTTGGCTTCTCCACCATCGCTCTGGGTAACCTGAACGAGGGCGACTACATCCGTGACTTCGTCGGTCCTCTGGGCAAGCCCACCCACACCGAGGGTGTCAAGCGTGTCTGCGTGGTCGGCGGCGGTGTCGGCTGCGCCATCGCTCTGCCCTCCGCTGCTGCCTTCAAGGAGGCAGGCGCTGAGGTCGATGTCATCGTTGGCTTCCGCAACAAGGACATCGTCATTCTGGAGGACGAATTTAAGGCTGTTTCCGACAATATGTACCTGATGACCGACGACGGCTCCTACGGCGAGCAGGGCTTCGTCACCGTGAAGCTGCAGCAGCTGCTGGAGAGCGGCAAGGAATACGATGCCGTCCTCGCCATCGGTCCCATCCCCATGATGAAGTTCGTCTGCAAGACCACCGAGCCCTTCGGCGTCAAGACCATGGTCTCCCTGAACCCCATCATGATCGACGGCACCGGCATGTGCGGCGGCTGCCGCGTCACTGTCGGCGGCGAGACCAAGTTCGCCTGTGTTGACGGCCCCGAGTTCGACGGCCACAAGGTGGACTTTGCCGAGCTGATGAGCCGTAACGGCACCTACCGCGACCGCGAGGCCGAGGTCAACGCAACCCATACCTGCCGCATGGATGCCATGGGCAAGGCACTGATCAAGTAAGGAGGAAATGCATCATGGCTAACATGTCTAAGACCAAGGTTCCCATGCCTGAGCAGGACCCCAAGGTCCGTGCCCACAATTTTATGGAAGTCACTCTGGGCTACACCGAGGAGCAGGCCGTTGAGGAAGCAAACCGCTGCCTGGGCTGCAAGAACCCCGCCTGTGTGCAGGGCTGCCCTGTCAACATCCGCATCCCCGAATTTATCAAGAAGATCCAGGAGCGGGATTTCCGCGGTGCTCACGATATCATCTTCTCCACCAATCCTCTGGGTCAGGTCTCCGGCCGTGTCTGCCCTCAGGAAAGCCAGTGTGAAAGCAAGTGCGTCCGCGGCATCAAGGGTGAGCCTGTTGCCATCGGCCGTCTGGAGCGCTTCGTCAGCGACTGGAACTATGCAAACAATCCTGAATCTCCCAAGGATCTGAAGGAAAAGAACGGCATTAAGGTAGCTGTTGTGGGTTCCGGCCCTGCCGGCGTCACCTGTGCCACCGACCTGGCCCGTAACGGCTACGAAGTGACCATTTTTGAGGCACTGCACACCGTGGGCGGCGTTCTGGTCTACGGCATCCCCGAGTTCCGTCTGCCCAAGTCCATCGTCCAGACCTCCATTGAGCGTCTGAAGTACATGGGCGTTGAGATCATGACCAACATGGTCATCGGCCGGGTGCTGACCATCGACGAGCTGTTCGAGATGGGCTATAAGGCTGTTTTCGTCGGCTCCGGTGCCGGTCTGCCCATGTTTATGGGTATCCCCGGTGAGAGTCTGAAGGGCGTTATGTCCGCCAACGAGTACCTGACCCGTACCAACCTGATGAAGGCCTACACCGAGGAGGCCGATACCCCCATCATCAAGTCCAAGGCTGTTGCTGTCGTGGGCGGCGGTAACGTTGCTATGGACGCAGCCCGCTGCGCTCTGCGTCTGGGTGCCGACCATGTTTACGTCGTGTACCGCCGCGGCGAGGCCGAAATGCCCGCCCGTGCTGAAGAGAAGCACCACGCCAAGGAAGAGGGCATCGAGTTCAAGACTCTGTGCAATCCCATCGAGATCGTAGCTGGCGAGGATGGCCGCGTCTGCGGCATGAAGTGCGTCCGCATGGAGCTGGGTGAGCCCGATGCTTCCGGCCGCCGCCGTCCCATCGAGGTTCCCAACTCCGAGTTCCTGCTGGATGTGGACACCGTCATCATGTCTCTGGGCACCAGCCCCAACCCCCTGATCCGCTCCACCACTCCCGGTCTGGAGACCAACCGGAAGGGCTGCCTGATCGTTAACGAAAACGAAATGACCACCCGCGAGGGCGTCTTCGCAGGCGGCGATGCCGTTACCGGTGCTGCCACCGTTATCCTGGCCATGGGCGCAGGTAAGAAGGCCGCCGCAGAGATCCATAAGTTCCTGCAGAAGTAATTTTTCTTCTATCTCCCGCTCCAAATTGGAGCGGGAGTATTTTTTGTAGGGTGCGGATATATCCGCACCGGGCAGTTACTTACCTTTGAGCCTCTGGTCTGCACGCTCAATTGTCGATGGTGCCCGGCGCAGATTTATCTGCGCCCTACATTTTTTCATTACAACACATTTCAGAAAAAATTAAAAAATAAAAGGAAGACAATTGCCTCCAAATGTGTTATACTAATACAATCCATAACTATGTAACAAAAAGGAGGCGTTTCCTTTGAAATATTGGTTCGGATACCTGACTGCCGGTATTTTTGCCGCCATCACATGGATTTTGATGATGTTCGGCGAAAAATTTTCCACACTGGTGGACATGGTGTATCCCTACGTCATCCGTACCACACAGGGGTATCTGGCCCAGTGGTCCTCCATTGTGGATTTTCCCATCTGGCAGCTGCTGGCGGTGGTGCTGGGCGTGCTGCTGCTGATGAGCTTCGTGCTGATGCTCATTTTGAAATGGAATCCCATTCAATGGGGCGGCTGGGTTCTGGCGGTTGGTGCAGGCATTTACATGCTGCACATGCTGCTGTGGGGCCTGAATTATTATACCGGCCCTCTGGCGGAGGATATGCGTCTGGATGTCAGCAGCTATAATTTGCAGGAATTGACGGAAGCCACGGAATATTACCGGGACAAGGCCAATGCGCTGGCCGCCCAGGTGGACCGGGACGGCAATGCCAACGTGCGCTTTGCGGATTTTGAAGCGCTGGCAGCCATCGCCGGTGAGGGCTTTGACACCCTGACCTATGAATACCACTATCCCATCTTCGCCGGCTGCAAGACCCCGGTGAAGAAGCTGGGCTGGGCAGACCTGTATACCTCCGTGGGTATCACCGGCGTTACCTTCGGCATCACCGGAGAGGCAGCGGTGAATCCCCAGATCCCCGATGTGACCCTGCCCTTTACCATTGCCCACGAAATGGCCCACCGGATGTGTATCGCCCCGGAACGGGATGCCAATTTCGCAGCCTTTCTTGCCTGCTCCGTTCATTCCGATATTGAGTTCCAGTACAGTGCCTATTTCATGGCTTACCGCTACTGCTACACCGCCCTTGCCAGCGTCAACCTTCCCGAGGCCGCTGCGGCAGCCGCCCGGATCAAGAGCGGGGTCAGCTATATGCTGCAGCAAGATATGGATTACTACAGCAATTTCTTCAATGCCAAGAAAAATGAGGTGGCGACACAGGTGGCCGACACCGTCAACGACACTTATTTGAAGGTCAGCGGCGACGAAAGCGGCATCGCCTCCTATGGTCAGGTCTGTGACCTGCTGGTGAACTGGCACATCCAGACCGTGGTGCTGCCCTCCATCACCGTGGAGGATTCCCACTTTGACCCCTATGACGAAAGCCAGATCGATTTAACCGGCATCGTCAATGCACGGATCGGATAAAAATAAAAACTGTAGGGGGCGGCCTCCCGGACGCCCCGAAAGGATTTTGTACCTCGATGGAACAAAATCCTTACAGAATACGGTAATATTCCAAAAATCCACCCATCGAGGTTGGATTTTCGGTCGGGGCGTCGAGGACGCCGCCCCCTACATAACTTTTCGAGGAAAAATATGATGAAACAAACCTTGACTGCCGGGCTTCCGGAATTGAATTTGCAGCTTCCGGAGGAGCGGATCGATACCTTGGTGGCCTTTGGACGGGCCATGGTGAAGCAGAATGAGGTAATGAACCTGACGGGCATCACCGACGATAAGGGCGTTGCCAACTTGCACCTGCTGGACAGCCTGACGGTGCTTTCCACTGCGGACCTGACCGGAAAATCCCTCATCGATGTGGGCTGCGGTGCAGGCTTCCCCGGTGTACCGCTGGCCATCGCCTGCCCCGATGCCAAGATCACCCTGCTGGACAGCCTTGGCAAGCGGATGAAGTGGCTGGAGGAGGTTCTGCCTAAGCTGGGCATTGCCGCCGAATGCGTCACCGCCCGGGCTGAGGAGGCGGTTGCCACCCGCCGGGAATCTTATGACTACGCCACCTCCCGGGCTGTGGCCCGGTTGAACATCCTGCTGGAGCTGACGGCTCCCTACGTCAAGGTAGGCGGCGCAGTGCTGGCCATGAAGGGTGCCGCCGCAAAGGAGGAGCTGGCGGAATGCCACAATGCCATCAAAAAGCTGGGCTTAAAGCTGGAAGAGGTACGGGAATTTCCCATCGACGGCACCAACCACGCCGTCATCGTCCTGCGAAAGGTATCCCCCACACCAAAGCAGTTCCCCCGCCGTTTCGCCAAGATCAAGCAGGCACCGCTGTAACCCAAAAGAGTTTATTTTTCCCCGGCATTGACACTGCCGGGGAAATCCTTTATAATAACAATACGAAGGGTGCTGCCGGTAGACGGTTGACCCCCCGTTTGCAAAAAAGAAGTAACCGTAAGCTGGGGAGCTTGGGCGGTTACTTCTTTTTTGTTATCTGAATGACCAGACTGATCACGCCAAGAATTACAAGACAAAATTGAAACAATTCATCATATATAACTAAGGGTATCACCCCCTCTCTGCAAGGGGGCAAAGAAGTGTCTGCCCCCTTGCCACCGCCTACCGCAATTTCTACTGGCAGCACCACAAATATCCTAACACAGAAAGTAAGAAAAGATTACCTCTTTTGCGTTATTCTCTTTCCACATCTTTCTGAAAAGCTGTTGAAATTTTCCATGTAAACTGGTATAATAAACTACTACAAAACAAAGAAAGCAGGACCCTTTATGAGCATGATTCTGAGTCTGGGAATGGGATATCTGATTGGCTGCATCAGTCCGGCGGCGTGGATCGCAAAGCGGAAAAATGTAGACCTGACCAAGGAAGGCACCAAAAATTTAGGTGCCACCAATACCGGACTGGTGCTGGGAAAAAAGGCAGGTATTTTTGTCATGCTCTTTGACATTTTGAAATCCTTTTTCTGCTACCGGCTGGCCCATATTCTCTTTCCTCAGATAGCTGTTGCCCGGGTCACGGCCTGCATCGGTGCCATTTTGGGCCACTGCTTCCCCGCCCACCGGAAATTCCGGGGCGGTAAGGGCTTGGCTGCCTTCGGCGGGCTGATTCTTGCCTACAGTCCGGTGTTCTTCCTGCTGATCGTGATCCCCGGCATCATTCTGATGGCCCTTTTAAATGTGGGCGTGGCCGCCCCCATTTACGGCACCATCATGTTCCCCATTCTGGTATTTCTGGACCGGGGTCTGGACTCGGTATTTTACGCCGTTGTCGTGGCCAGCGTCATCATTTTCATGACCCATTGGAGCAATCTCCAGCTGGCGAGACAGCATAAGGATGTCATCAACACCAAGGATTATGTAAACAAGGTTTTCGGTAAGAAAAAGTAAAGCCATGATGGAAATGGGCATTTGTCGCACCGGCGCTTACGACGTCCGAAGCCTTCCCCTTGAGGGGAAGGTGGCTCGCCGCAGGCGAGACGGATGAGGTGTAGCCCCGAAGGGGCGTTACCCCGGTACGATTTTGCCGAAAGCAATCAATCGATGCAACTTGGTACTGCACACCTCATCAGTCACGAATCAAAGATTCGTGACAGCTTCCCCTCAAGGGGAAGCCTTGGCGCTCCCGCGCCATAATTTCAATTTCCCGACATACAAACATACCCCCAACCAATTGGTTGGGGGTATCCTTGTTTCGTTACTTAACAGTGGAAGTAGAGCGCAGGGTGACATCGTGGGCGCCGCCTTCTACGATGGAGACGGAGGAGACGAGGGTCAGCTTGGCATCCCGCTGCAGGTCGGGGATGTTGGTAACACCGACGTTACACATGGTGGACTTGACCTTGTACAGGGAAGCCTCCACGTTGTCGTGCAGGGGGCCTGCATAGGTGACGTAGGAGTCAACGCCTTCCTCGAAGCTCAGCTTGGTGGAGCCGCCCAGATCGTAGCGCTGCCAGTTACGGGCACGGTTGGAGCCTTCGCCCCAGTATTCCTTCATGTAAGCACCGTTGACCATGACCTTATTGGTGGGGGACTCATCGAAGCGGGCAAAGTAGCGGCCCAGCATCATGAAGTCAGCGCCCATGGCCAGAGCCAGCGTCATGTGGTAGTCGTGGACGATACCGCCGTCGGAGCAGATAGGCACATAGATGCCGGTCTCACGGAAATACTGGTCACGGGCTGCTGCCACATCGATGACAGCGGTAGCCTGACCGCGGCCAATGCCCTTGGTCTCGCGGGTGATGCAGATGGAGCCGCCGCCGATACCCACCTTGACGAAGTCAGCGCCAGCCTCAGCCAAGAAGCGGAAGCCGTCCTTATCGACAACGTTGCCGGCACCGATCTTCACGGTGTCGCCGTAGTTTTCCCGGACCCACTTGATGGTGTTGGCCTGCCAGCAGGTATAGCCCTCGGAGGAGTCGATGACCAGAACGTCAACACCGGCCTCCAGCAGAGCGGGGATACGCTTTGCGTAGTCACGGGTGTTGATACCGGCACCTACCAGATAGCGCTTCTTGTCGTCCAGCAGTTCCAGAGGATTCTCCTTGTGGGAGGCATAGTCCTTACGGAAAACGAAGTACATCAGATTATCGTTCTCATCCACGATGGGCAGGGAGTTCAGCTTGTTGTCCCAGATGATGTCGTTGGCTTCCTTCAGAGATGTAGCCTTGGGAGCCACCACCAGCTTTTCCCGGGGAGTCATGAAGGAGGAGACCTTCTCCTCGCCGGTCATGCGGCTGACGCGGTAGTCACGGCTGGCAACGATGCCCAGCAGCTTGCCGTGGGCAGTGCCGTCCTCGGTGATGGCCACGGTGGAGAAGCCGTTGCGGGCCTTCAGAGCCAGTACGTCCTTCAGGGTGGCATCGGGGGTCAGGTTGGAAGCGGAGGTAACAAAGCCGGCCTTGTAGCCCTTGACCTTGGCGACCATGGCTGCCTGATCCTCAATGGACTGGGAACCGTAGATGAAGCTGATGCCGCCTTCCTTTGCCAGAGCGATGGCAAGGGTATCATTGGAAACGGACTGCATAACAGCAGAGGTCAGAGGAATGTTCAGGGAGATGGCGGGCTCTTCCATGCCCTTGCGGTACTTGACGAGAGGGGTCTTCAGACTGACACGGTCAGGAATGCACTCTTCGGAAGTATAACCGGGGACGAGCAGATATTCGCTGAAGGTGTGGCTGGGTTCCGGATAGTAGTAGGCCATTTTATATATCCTCCTATAAAATTATATACGTTTCATTGATAATGCTGAATGCGAAATGCGAAATGCTGAATAATTCCAATCATTTTGCATTCTGCATTTTGAATTTTGCATTTATAAGGTTTTTCCGTCGCCGGAATCCAGCATTTCCTTGACTTCCTTGCCGGAATGGGACAGATTTTTGAAATTGCCCATGACCTCGCCTACGGGGTCCATGACGGCGAAGGTATTGGGGTAGCTGCGGCAGATATTGGCAACGGCAGCTGCCTGGGTCTTGTTCACCACGCAGATGAGCATATTGGTCTCCTTGCCGGAGTACATGCCCTTTGCGGGAACCAGGGTGGTGGAATGGTGGGTCTTCTGAATGATCTCCTGAGAAATCTCATTGGGGAAGTCGGTAATGATCTCAAAGCAGATGGCTTCCCGGCCGGACTTCATCAGCCGGTCGCCTACGGTGGAGGACATGAAGCTGTACAAAATACACAGGATCACAGGCTCCATCTGATAGCCATAGACGAAATAGCTGGCGATGGCAATGAAAACATTCATGGTAAAGCTGAAGCCCAGCACGCTCTTGGCGGGATTGCGCTTATGGACGATGGCGGAAATAAAATCCGTACCGCCGGAGTAGGCGCTGGCCTTCATCAGAATGGAGAAGACATAACCCTGAATGATGCCGGCCACCAGAGGTCCCAGAATCTTGGAGGTGCCGTTCTCTGTGGCATAATGGAAGGCGCTGAGGTCCACATGGTCCAGAAGGATCAGTCCCACGGAAAACATCACCACATACACCATGGAACGCATGGCCACGGGCTTGCTGACCTCGATATAGCACCAGATGGCAAGGGGCACATTGATCAGCAGGCTCAGATAGCCCACGCTGATGCCGGTAATGTGCTGGACCATGGTGCAGATGCCGTTAAGTCCCGAGGGGGCGAACTGGTTTGGGAAGACGAACAGCTCATAATTCACCGAGGCGATCAGTGCCACGGCAGCGATGACCAGATACGTCCAAATCTTTTTCGCAGTACGCATATGACGACGCTCCTATGCCGAAAAATATGGAATTTACCGCATTCTAATGGGTTTCTTAATCATAAATTGTAGCATAGCTTTTTCCTAGGGTCAAGGCGCAAAGTGACGAAAATTAAGAACTCTTTGGAGGCAGTTTCCATAAGGTTGGATAAGTGTCCATGCGGGGTGTATGGTTGTCCTTATGCAATATATAGACAATGCGCAAAAGCAAAGGCTTCCCCCGGGGGGAAGCTGGCTGCCCGAAGGGCAGACTGATGAGGAATGCGGGCGGTAATGCTGCGATTTGCACAATGTTCCAGACCTGCTCATATGTCGCAACTGCACGCCACCCCTCATCCGTCACGGCTTGCGCCGTGCCACCTTCCCCCCGGGGGAAGGCTTTTTCCCGTCATTTTAAAATATAAAAAACATGCCCATTTCCCTTCCTCATTTTTTCCGGATTTTCGTCATTTTCCTATTGGAATATCGCCAAAAAACCCTTGTGCTTTCTAGTAAAATGTGATAAAATTTAGGGTGAAAAACTATGCCCAAAACGCTGTGGATTACCTGCCTTTTTGGGCTTCCAAGACAGGAGAAAGGAGCCGAAACGCATGTATTCATCTGCCTACGTCTGGGCCAAGGTCCTGAGCCATATGGAGGAGCGGCTGGGTGCCGTCACCGTGTCTGCCTGGTTCGACGATGCCGAGGTGGTGGAGCTCAACGACCACAATCTTATCCTCTATTCCCCCTCCGATTTCCGCCGGGAGATCATCCGCCGCCGGTGTACAGATTACATCCACGATGCTCTGAAGGAAATCTTCAATTCCGATGCCAAGCTGCTGGTCTTCGGCGACGAGGAGCTGAATGCCAGAAAGTCTAAGGGAAAGTCCCCTACCTCCATGGACTTTAACCCTCAGTTCACCTTTGACAATTTCGTGGTGGGCCCCTCCAACCGGTTCGCCCACTCCGCTGCCATTGCCGTTTCCAAGACCCCGGGACAGGTCTACAACCCCCTGTTCATCTATGGCCCTCCCGGCGTGGGCAAGACCCATCTGCTCTACGCCATCGCCAACGGCATCCGCAAGGAAAATCCCGATGCCAACATCGTCTATATCAAGGGCGACCAGTTCACCAACGAGCTGATCGACGCCATCAAAAACGGTAAGAATATCGAATTTCGCTCCAAATACCGGGAGGCAGACCTGTTCCTCGTCGATGATATCCAGTTCATCGCCGGCAAGGAATCGACACAGGAGGAGTTCTTCCATACCTTCAATAAGCTCTATGAAGAGCACAAGCAGATCGTCCTGACCAGCGACCGGAAGCCCGACGACATGCTGACACTGGAAGAGCGGCTCCGCAGCCGGTTCCTCTGGGGCCTCATTGCCGACATCAATCCCCCGGATTACGAGACCCGTATGGCCATCATCAAGAATAAGGCCAAGCAGCTGGGTCTGGACCTGACGGACGATGTGTGCAACTATGTGGCTATCAACATCACCAACAACGTCCGGCAGATCGAAGGCACCGTGAAGAAGATCCTCGCCTACCGGGACCTGAACAACATGCCTCTGGACCTGCCCAACATCTCCCGGGCCATCGACGACATGTTTAAGAGCGAGGGCAACGCCCTGCCCACCCCCAGCCTTATTATCAGTCAGGTCTGCAAGTTCTACAACGTAGACGAGGTAGTGCTCCGGGGCACCCAGAAAAACAAAGGCACCGCCGAAGCCCGGCAGGTGGCCATGTATTTGATCCGCAAGCTCACCAATCTGTCTTTGCCCGACATCGGCAAGGAATTTGCCCGGGACCACTCCACCGTCCTCTACGCCATCCGCAAGGTGGAAGTGGCTCTAAAGAACGGCGACAGCAATATGCAAAATAACGTCCGGGATATTACGGCTAATATCAATAGCTGCCTGTAAGGCAATTGACAATTTACAATGGACAATTGACAATTTTGGTGTCCCTGCGGGACGATTTCAAATGATGGCCGAAGGCCATACCATAATTTTCAACTGTCAATTTTCAATTGTCAATTATTTTTCCACAGCCCCTGTGGAATGTGGAGAGACAGGCTGTGGAAAATTCGGGAGCAAAAATTTCTTCCACAGAGCCTGTTGAAAACTTAACTTTCTCCACATCCCCCCTGTGGAGAAAAAAACGTTGAAACGCTAGACAAAAAGGGACTTATCCACATAACTTTGTACTATTACTGTTATTACTACCTAAACTTATTTACAGATAGATATATTTAAAATCTTTATCAAGAAAGGAACCTGACGATGCGTTTTACCTGTGAAAAAAGCATGCTGGTAACGGGCCTGAATATTGCAGGCCGTGCCGTGGCTCAGAAGAGCAGCCTTAGCGTTATTGAGGGCATCCTCTGCAAAGCCGGTCTGGGGCTGAGCCTCACCGGTTATAATATGGAGACTGCCATCACCTTTGATATCGAAGCCGAGGTCACGGATCCCGGCCAGTGCATCCTGCCTGCAAAGCTCTTTGGCGATATCGTCCGCCGGCTGCCGGAGGGTCCTGTCACCGTGGTGGTAGACGAGGACTTTAAGGTCTCCATCCGGGCAGGCTACGCCTCCTTCACCATTTCTGCCGAGTCTGCCGATGACTATCCCGAGCTGCCGGATGTCAATTCCGGCCGTCCCATCCGGATCCCTCAGAACAAGCTGAAGGAGCTGATCTCCGGCACCATTTTCGCCGTGTCCGAAAATCAGGGCCGCCCCATTCACACCGGTGTCAAATTTGAAGTTACCAACGATTCCATCACCACCATCGCCGTGGACGGCTTCCGCCTTGCCCGCCGGACCTACCATCCCGAGGAGGGCACAACCCGGGAGCTGAGCTTCGTAGTACCTGCCGCAGGACTGAAGGAAGTGGAAAAGATCGTCACCGACTGCGACGATATGGCCTCCTTTACCCTTGGCACCAAGCATATCCTGTTCCAGATCGGCACTGCCACTCTGGTCTGCCGCCTCTTAGACGGTGAATTTCTGGATTGGCGGAGAGTGGTGCCCACCAACTGCCCCATCAAGCTGGTGGCCCATGTTTCCGACCTTGCTTCTTCCGTTGAGCGCGTGGGCCTCATCGTTTCCGAAAAGTATAAGAGCCCGGTGCGCTGCGTCTTCAGCCACAACGAGGTGCTGATGCGGACCTCCACCACCATCGGCGCCGCCGAGGATAAGTGCGCTCTGGCCGGTGACGGCAAGGAGCTGGAGATCGGCTTCAATGTCCGCTACTTAGCCGATGCCCTGAAGGCCATCCCCTCCGAGGAAGTTACCTTGGAGCTGACCAACGGCTTAAGCCCCATCGTCCTGACCCCTGTGGATGACAAACACGATTTCGCCTACATGGTCCTGCCTGTTAGAATCAAGAACGGTTAAAGGTTAAAAATGTAACGATAAACTGTCATTGCGAACCAGTCCGCAGACTGGTGTGGCAATCCCCAGAATAGGAGAACAGATGGAATATTACGTATATATGATGTCTAATACACACAGAAAAGTGTTGTATACGGGGATAACCAATGATTTGATACGCAGAGTGTACGAACATAGAAATCATTTGGATAAAGGCAGTTATACGGACAGATACAATGCAGAATGTCTGGTATATTATGAATCTACATCAGATGTAAGAGCAGCCATTGAACGGGAAAAACAAATAAAGGGCTGGAACAGAAAAAGAAAAGATAAATTAGTGGAAAGCAAAAATCCCAATTGGGTCGATTTATATGAAATGATCCTGTAAATGGATGAGATTGCCACACTACTTAAGCGGACTAGCTCGCAATGACATCATTTACGAAGGGGATTGCCACGCCAGTGTGCGCACTGGCTCGCAATGACACCATTTTAGGAGATTATTTATGAAAGTTGTTGTCAAAAAGAAGGACAATTCCATTCCCGTATCCATCAGCACGGAATATATCAAGCTGCAGGATGCCATGAAGTTTGCCAACATCGTCTATTCCGGCGGCGAGGCCAAGGCTCTGATCCAAGAGGGCGAGGTCAAGGTCAATGGCGAAGTTTGCACCATGCGGGGCAAGAAGCTGAGAAACGGCGATAAATTTGAATTTATGGGTCAGGTGTACCTGATCTCCTACCATTCATGAATTTAGAAAAACTGGAGCTGCGGTCCTTCCGCAATTACGAGGAGGCCGCCATTGAATTTGACCCCGGCGTGAATCTCATTGTGGGCGACAATGCCCAGGGGAAAACCAACCTGCTGGAGGCCATTGCCTACCTCGGCTCGGGAAAAAGCTTCCGTGCCCAGAAAACTTCGGAAATGGTCCGATTTGGGGCGGATTTCGCGGAAATTCAGGGGCAGATCTTTGCCCAGGAGCGAAATCAGATTCTGCGCTACCTGCTGTTCCCCGGCTCCCGGCCCCGGCAGATCTTCCGAAACGGTGCCCGAAAAAAGTCTGCCTCGGAGTTATCCGGAGTGCTGCCCACGGTGCTGTTCTGCCCGGAGGATCTGCTGATCCTGAAAATGGGTTCCTCTCAGCGCAGAAGATTCGGTGATCTGGCGTTATGTCAACTGAGGCCAAATTATGATGCTGCCCTGACGGAGTATCATAGAATTTTGGACCAGAAAAGCAGGATCCTGAAGGACCGGTTTGAAAATCCCGCCATCGCTGCCATTTTGCCGGAATACAACCTCCGGCTGTGTCAGGTGGGCGCTCTGCTGATCTCCTACCGGGCAAGGTTTTATGAGGGACTGGAAAAAAGCGCCGCAAAATTCCACAGCCAATTTTCCGGAGGTGTGGAAAACTTCCGGCTGGAATACAAGACCGTATCCACCGTCACGGACCCCTTTGCCCCGGTGGCCAAGCTGACGGAGCAGCTGCTGGACCACCTGCAGCGCCACGAACGGGCGGAGCTGGAAACGGCCCAGTGCCTCACCGGTCCCCACAAGGACGATTTCACCGTGGCCTTAAACGGCATTGACCTGAAGGCCTACGGCTCCCAAGGCCAGACCCGCACCAGCGCCATCAGCTTAAAATTGGCCCAGCGGGAGCTGATGGCCCGGGAATGGGGCGAGGAGCCGGTGCTCCTCTTAGACGACGTGCTTTCCGAGCTGGACCCGGGACGGCAGGACTTTGTCCTGAACCAGATCGTGTCCGGTCAGGTCTTCATCACCTGCTGCGAACCCGGAAGGTTTACCAAGCTGGGAAAGACAATTGAAATCAAACAAGGCAACGTAATTTAAAGCCTTCCCCCGGGGGGAAGGTGGCACGGCGAAGCCGTGACGGATGAGGGATGGCGTGCAGTTTCAAGTCTGGAATAGGTCTGATATGTTGTACAAATCGTAACATTACTGCCCGCATTCCTCATCAGTCAAAAATCAAAGATTTTTGACAGCTTCCCCCCGGGGGAAGCCTTAGGCGCTGCCGCGCCAATATGTTTTATAGTTATCGCATAATTTAGGAGGACAACTATGTCTGACGAAACGAAAGTAACACAGGAATACGGCGGTTCTCAGATCCAGGTCCTGGAGGGCTTGGAGGCTGTTCGGAAGCGCCCCGGTATGTATATCGGCTCCACCTCGGCCAGCGGCTTGCACCATCTGGTCTATGAGATCGTGGACAACTCCATCGACGAAGCGCTGGCAGGCTACTGCAAGCACATTACCGTCACCATCAACCCCGGCAACTCCATCACCGTCACCGACGACGGCCGCGGCATCCCCGTGGACATCCAGCCCCAGACCGGCAAGCCCGCTTTGGAGGTCGTGTTCACGGTGCTCCATGCCGGTGGTAAGTTCGGCGGCGGCGGCTATAAGGTCTCCGGCGGCCTTCATGGCGTTGGCGCATCCGTTGTAAACGCGCTTTCCGAGTGGCTCACCGCCCGGGTCCATAAGAACGGCAACATCTACGAAATGAAGTTCGCCCGGGGTCACATCACCCAAGAAATGAAGATCGTAGGCAAGACGGAAAAAACCGGCACCGAGGTCACCTTCCAGCCGGATCCGGAGATGTTCGATACGCTGGTTTACGACTACGAGATCCTTCACGAGCGTATGCGGGAGGAGGCCTTCCTAAACGCGGGCCTGTCCATCACCATCACCGACAACCGGCAGGCTGACGACATTTCCGAGACCATGTGCTACGATGGCGGCATCAAGGAATTTGCAGTCTGGTGCAACCGGAACAAGAACGCCCTGCACAACGACATCATCTACATGCACGGCATGAAGGGCGATGCTTCCGCGGAAATTGCCATCCAGTATAACGACGGCTACAACGAATTTTTGCTGAGCTTTGCCAACGACGTCCGCACCCCCGAGGGCGGCATGCACGAGACCGGCTTCAAGACGGCCCTGACCCGTGTCCTCAATGCCTACGGCCAGAAAAACGGCATCATCAAGGGTGATGACAAGGTTTCCGGCGAGGACTGCCGGGAGGGTATCACCGCCATCATTTCCGTCAAGCTCACCGATGCCCAGTTTGAGGGCCAGACCAAGGCAAAGCTGGGCAATGCCTACATCCGTACGCTGGTGGATCAGATCGTCAACGAGCAGCTGTCCGTCTACTTCGAGGAGCATCCCCAGACTGCCAAGGCCATTCTGGAAAAGGCCATGATGGCCAACCGGGCCAGAGAAGCTGCCCGGAAGGCCCGGGAATCCATCCGCCGGAAAACCGGTCTGGAATCCGGCCAGATGCCCGACAAGCTGCAGGACTGCAACGAGCGGGATGCCTCCCTGTGCGAAATCTACATCGTCGAGGGTGACTCCGCAGCGGGCTCTGCCATTCAGGGTCGTGACTCCCGGTTCCAGGCAATCCTTGCCATGTGGGGCAAAATGCTGAACGTGGAAAAGGCAAGAGCCGATAAAATTTATGGCAACGACAAGCTGTATCCTCTCATCGTGGCGCTGGGTGCCGGCATCGGCGAGGAATTTGACATCGAGAAGCTGCGCTACCACAAGGTCATCATCATGTCCGATGCCGACGTGGACGGCGCCCATATCCGTACCCTGCTTCTGACCTTCTTCTTCCGCTACATGCGGCCCCTGATTGAAAACGGCTACGTCTACTCCGCTGTGCCCCCCCTGTATAAGCTGACCCGGGGCAAGACCGTTCGGGTCGCTTACTCCGACGAGCAGCGTGACGAGATCTCCGCCGAGCTTCGTGGCGACAATCCCAACACCAAGGTCCTCATCAACCGCTTCAAGGGCCTGGGCGAAATGGATGCCCACGAGCTGTGGGAGACCACCATGGACCCCGAAAAGCGGACCCTGCGCCGCATCACACTGGAGGATGCCCGCCGTGCCGATGCCATCTTCACCGTCCTCATGGGCGAACAGGTGGAACCCCGGAAAGAATGGATCGAGAAGAACGCAAAGTACGCGGTGAATATTGATATTTAATAATGCACTGGTGCGGCAGCACCCAAAGGCTTCCCCCGGGGGGAAGCTGTCATGAATCTTTGATTCATGACTGATGAGGAATGCGGGCAGTAATGTTGCGATTTCTGCTCTGTATCAGACCTCCTTTTGGTCAGAACTGCACGCCACCCCTCATCCGTCACGGCTTACGCCGTGCCACCTTCCCCCCGGGGGAAGGCATGCGGCATTCGCCGCAACAATCCTTATCGTGGAGGTGCTTTATGGCACATAACCGCAGTTATAAACCGGAGGATATCCTTTTCCCTGACCAGTCGATCACGGAATCGAATCTGGTGGACGAAATGGAGCGCTCCTATATTGAATATGCCATGTCCGTTATTGTCGGACGTGCCCTGCCGGACGTTCGGGACGGCTTGAAGCCGGTCCACCGCCGCATTCTGTACACCATGTACGAAAGCGGCCTGACCTCGGACAAGCCCTTTAAGAAGTCGGCCACCTGCGTCGGTGACGTTCTGGGTAAGTACCATCCCCATGGCGACGCATCTGTTTACGATGCCATGGTAAGACTTGCTCAGGATTTCTCCATGCGCTACATGCTGGTGGACGGCCACGGCAACTTTGGCTCCGTGGACGGCGACCCCGCCGCTGCCTACCGTTATACCGAGGCCCGTCTGAGTAAGCTTTCTAACGAAATGCTCCGGGACATCGACAAGGAGACCGTGGACTGGGATCCCAACTTCGACGAAAGTCTGAAGGAGCCCCGGGTCCTGCCCAGCCGCTTCCCCAACCTGCTGGTAAACGGCTCCAGCGGCATCGCAGTTGGTATGGCCACCAACATTCCTCCCCACAACTTAAGCGAGGTCATCAACGCCTGCGTGGCTGTGCTGGATGACCCCGAGGCTACCATGATCGACCTGATGGAGCATGTCACCGGCCCCGACTTCCCCACCGGCGGCATCATTATGGGCCGCAGCGGCATCCGGGCGGCTTACGCCACGGGCCGGGGCAAGGTGGTGGTCCGGGCACGGACCGAATTTGAAGAGTTCGGCAAGGACCGTATCCGCATCATCGTCACCGAGCTTCCCTATCAGGTCAACAAGCGCCAGCTCATCAAAAACATCGCTGAGCAGGTAAAGGACAAGCGCTTGGAGGGAATTTCCGACCTTCGGGACGAGACCGACCGCAACGGTATGCGGATGGTCATTGAGCTGAAAAAGGATGCCAACCCTCAGGTGGTGCTGAACAACCTGTTTAAGCAGACCGCTCTGCAAAGTAGCTTCGGCATCATCATGCTGGCGCTGGTGGATAATCAGAAGCAGCCCAAAATTTTGTCCCTGCGGCAGATCATCGACGAATATCTGGCCCATCAGAATGAAATTCTGACCCGCCGGACCCAGTACGACCTGCGCAAGGCCCGGGAGCGTGCCCACCTGTTGGAAGGCTTGCTGATCGCACAGGACAACATCGACGAGGTCATCCATATCATCCGCAGCGCTTACGACGATGCCAAGCAGCGCCTGATGGAGCGTTTCAGTCTGGATGATATTCAGGCACAGGCCATTCTGGACATGCGCCTGAAGGCATTGCAGGGTCTGGATCGGGAAAAGCTGCAGAATGAGTACGATGAGCTGATGGAGCGCATCAACTACTATCTGGAGCTGCTGGCCGATCCCGAAAAGATGAAGGCCGTCCTGCGTGAGGAGCTGATCCAGATCCGGGACAAGTTCGGCGACAAGCGCAAGACCGAAATTCAGGACATCGAGGACGAGATCGACATTGAGGACCTGATCGAAGAAGAGACCTGCGCCTTCACCCTCTCCAATCAGGGCTACATCAAGCGGATGCCCGTGGACACCTACCGGACCCAGAGCCGCGGCGGCCGTGGTGTCAATGCCCAGAATCTGAAGGACGAGGACTATGTCAAGTCCCTGAACATTGCCTCCACCCATGACCATATGCTGTTCTTCACGGATCAGGGTAAGGTCCATCACCGCAAGGGCTATCAGATCCCCGAGGCAGGCCGTACCGCCCGGGGTACCGCCATCGTCAACGTGCTGCCTCTGGACCCCGGCGAGGCTGTCACCGCCATGGTCATCACCAGAGAGTTCCACGAGGATGAATTTTTGATGATGGTCACAGCACAGGGCACCGTGAAGCGGATCCCCTTCATTTCTCTGAAAACCAACCGCAAGGGCGGCATCCGGGCCATCACGTTGAACGAAGGCGACCACCTGATCAACGTGATCCGCACCAGCGGCGACGACAACATCCTGCTGGCAACGGCAAAGGGCATGGCCATCTGCTTCAACGAGAACGATGTCCGTCCCATGGGCCGTGACGCTGCCGGTGTCCGCGGTATTACGTTAACCAGCGATGACTTCGTGGTGGGCGCGGAGAAGGCCGAGGAGGGCAAGACCCTGCTGACTGTCACCGTCAACGGCTTCGGCAAGCGTACCGAGCTGACCGAATATCTGCGTACCGGCCCCAACGGGGAAAAGGTGGCGCAGGGCCGCGGCGGCAAGGGCCTGAAGAATTACAACATCACCCCCAAGACCGGCAACGTGGCCGGCTGCCGTGTGGTTGCGGATAACGACGATGTTATGTTAATCGAAAACGGTGGCGTCATCATCCGCATCCCTGCCTCCTCCATCAATATCTACAAGCGTGACGTGCAGGGTGTCATCGTCATGCGCATCGAGGAGGGCAATCAGGTGGTTTCCTTGGAGCGCGTGGAGAAGATGGAAGAAGCTGGGGAAGCAGCCGCAGAATGAAAAACGTAACCTTATACACAGATGGTGCCTGCTCCGGCAACCCCGGCCCCGGCGGCTGGGGTGCCATTCTGGAGTTTAACGGCCACGAAAAGGAGTTGTCCGGCGGCGAAGCCAATACCACCAACAACCGCATGGAGCTCACCGCCGTCATCCGGGGCCTGCAGGCATTGAAAGAGCCCTGCAACGTGGAATTGTATTCTGACAGCAAATACGTCATTGACGCGCTGGAAAAGGGCTGGGCATGGGGCTGGCGCAAACGGGGCTGGATCAAATCCGACAAAAAGCCCGCCTTAAACCCCGACCTCTGGGAAGAACTTCTTATGTTAACCATGAAGCATAAGCTGACCTACCACTGGGTCAAAGGCCACGCCACCAATCCAAAAAACAACCGCTGCGACGAGCTGGCCGTCGCCGAGTGGAAAAAGCTGAAATGAAAATCGTAGGGGAGGGTCTTGACCCTCCCGGCGATGCAGCGCATCGCAGCAGCCGGAGGCTGCTAAAGGAGGATATCCATGGCTGGACCTGTTAGAAAATCCCCTAGAATGTCCTTTTTTGATTATGCCAGCAGCAATTATTATTTTGTCACGATTTGTACCCACGAGAAAAAATGTATTTTTGGGTCTGTTCAAAACCGCAGCCGCTATGGTCAAATAGCGGCTGATTCCATAGTACAGATTTCTGCACATTATTCCAGTGTAGCTGTGGATAAATATGTGGTCATGCCAAATCATGTCCATATGATCCTTGTGATTGGATGTGAAAACCGGAATGAAAAGAATCCGTCATTGGAACAGATCATTGGAGCCTACAAATCCGGAGTGTCCCGAATGATCTATAAGACAGGAGAAAAATTCCCGGTGTGGCAGCGGTCCTTTCATGACCATGTAATTCGGAATCAGAAGGATTATGAAAGAATATGGGCATATATTGACACCAATCCTATGAGATGGGAAACAGATTGCTTTTATTATGGAGAATGACCCTGCGGGTCATGTCATCCTTCGGATGACCGGGAGGGTCAAGACCCTCCCCTACGAATGGAAGGAAGGTTTTCATTATGTATTTGTCCATCGGTAACGATATGGCGGTGCGGGACCGGTCCATCATTGGGATCTTTGACTTGGATAACACCTCCACCTCCAAGCGGACCCGGGAATTTCTGGAAAAAGCAGAACAGGAGGGCGAAGTGGTGCCCTGCGACGACCTGCCCAAGTCCTTCGTTTTGACGAGTGAATACGGCTTTACAAGGGTGCGGCTGACCTCCTTGAATACCGCAACGCTGGAAAAACGACTGAAATAATGTAGGGTGCGGATACATCCGCACCGGGCACCATCGAGGATTGAGCGTGTAACCGGAGGCTCAAAAGTTGGTAACTGCCCGACGCAGATATATCTGCGCCCTACAGTAATGTTTATATCTGCGCCCTACAATGCAAAAACCTCCCGTTCGGATGAACGGGAGGTTTTGTTATCTGATATTAGCCCTGCTGAGCCAGTTCCTTCAGAGCGTCCTTGCGGGAGAAGTTTGCACGGCCCTTCTCGTCGAAGCCCATGAACTTGACCCAAGTCATGTCGCCCAGATTCAGAACGTCTTCCACCTTTTCCACGCGGCGGTTCTCCAGCTTGGAGATGTGGACCATGCCGTCATGGCCGGGAGCGATCTCAACGAAAGCGCCGATGGGCAGGATGCGGACAACCTTGCCGTAGTACAGCTTGCCCACCTCCGGAACGAAGCAGATGTCGTCCACCATCTTCTTGGCAGCGTAGGCAGCAGCGGAGTCCACAGCGGAGATGAAGACGGAGCCGTCGTCCTCGATGTCCACCTTGGCACCGGTGTCGGCGCAGATCTTCTGGATGGTCTTGCCGCCGGAGCCGATGACCTCGCGGATCTTATCAACGGGGATCTTCATGGAGATCATCTTGGGTGCGTACTCGCTGACCTCAGCACGGGGCTCTGCGATGCAGGGCAGCATGACCTCGTTCAGGATCTCCAGACGGGCAACGCGGCAGCGCTCCAGAGCGTCGGCAATGATCTCCATGGTCAGGCCCTTGTTCTTCAGGTCCATCTGGATGGCGGTGATGCCTTCGGTGGTACCGGCAACCTTGAAGTCCATTTCGCCGTGGAAGTCCTCAACACCCTGAATGTCGGTGAAGGTTCTCCACTCACCGGTCTCCTGATCGGAGATCAGGCCGCAGGAAATGCCGGCAACGGGACGCTTGATGGGGACACCGGCATCCATCAGAGCCAGCGTAGAGCCGCAGATGGAGCCCTGAGAGGTAGAACCGTTGGAGGACAGGACCTCGCTCACCACACGGATGGCATAGGGGAACTCCTCAACGGGAGGAATGACAGGCAGCAGAGCCTTCTCAGCCAGAGCACCGTGGCCGATCTCACGACGGGAGGTGGAGCGGGCGGCACGGGCTTCGCCGGTGGAGAAGGAGGGGAAGTTGTAGTGGTGGATATA
>JAFSCK010000054.1 GCA_017436785.1 Oscillospiraceae bacterium
CCGCAGAATACGAGTTGCATCCTTAGTATTGACATTGCCATCGCCATTAACATCAGCAGCGACGAGATCAATCTCGGAATCAGAAATCAGACCTGCATAATACCGCAGGATACGAGTTGCATCTTTGGTATTGACTTTCCCATCACCATTCGCATCACCCCAAACAATTTCCTCACCAATAGCGGGAATTGCTTCTGTCTTGGTTTCGCCGCAGGCGGTGCAGGTGTAGGTCTTCACGCCGGCTTCTGTGGCGGTGGGTTCCTTGGTGATCTGACCATTATCCCACTTGTGGCCGGTGGCGGGGATTTCTTCCTGTGCAATCAGAATTTCACCACAGATTTCGCAATGCTTACCCTCGGTCTTGCCGGTTTTGGTGCAGGTGGGATCAACTCCGGGATCGACAACCTCGGTGTGGCCCTTGGCTTTGGTTTCCTGCGTCTCAAAGTGGTCGCAGTTTGCGCAGTCCCGGCGCTCCTCGCCCTTTTCGGTACAGGTTGCGGCCTTGGATTCGGCCCAGTCTCCGTAGCTGTGGCCGGTGGCGGCGGTCTCGCTGCCTGTATAGCTGTCACCGCAGGCACAGGTGTAGGTGGTGTAGCCCTTTTCAGTGCAGGTGGGGGCAGTTACCACAGCATCGTAGCTGTGGATATGATCCAGTTTAGGCAGCGTTTCCGTCTTGGTTTCGCCGCAGGCAGTGCAGGTATAGGTCTTTTCACCTTCGGCGCTCTCGGTGGGTTCCTTAGTAACTTGACCGTTGTCCCAGCTATGGCCCAGTGCGGCGGTCTCGTTGTCTGTGTAGCTGTCACCGCAGGCACAGGTATAGGTGGTGTAGCCCTTTTCGGTGCAGGTGGGCTTGGTGATGACGGAGGTATAGCTATGGCCCTTGGCAGCGACTTCCCGGGTCTCGGCATCGCCGCACTTGGAGCATTCCCGGCGTTCCTCGCCCTTTTCGGTACAGGTGGGGGCCTTGGTTTCTGTCCAAGCGCCGTAGCTGTGGCCGCTGCCGGCGCCTATGGCTTCGCCGCAGTGGGTACAGACCTTCTGGGCAGTGCAGCCGGAGGTATCCCAGTTGTGGACATGGAGGATAAAGGTAGTAGAAACTCCGGATACGGTGATGGTAACGGTCTGGTCGCCGGTCTTGGCGGGGTCATAGCCGGTGCAGTAGGCGGCGGCTACAGGCAGATAGCATTTGCCGTGTTCCTTACTGTTCAGCGTTGCGATCAGATTCAACGCATCGATGGATGTGCCGGGGTCGATGGACAGGTCTTCGGGAACAGCGACGGAAATGGAGCTGTAGCCGCTGCCGCTGGTGAAGAGCTGGACCCAGTAGTAGGTGCTCAGCTCACCGACGCCAATGTGCTGGAAATTCGAGAACAGAATGTTTTCTCTATGGCCCTGACTGTTCATCCAGCCGTCCATGACAGCAGCTGCGCTGCGGTAGCCATAGGCAATGTTTTCTCCGGCATAGATGTAGTCAATATCGGCAATGCCAAGGTCCTCCAGAACGGTGAAGCAGGAACGTCCGTCGGGACGGGTATGGGAATACAGCTCCGCCTGCTCGTCGGCACGGATCCCTGCGGCATCCTGCAGCAGGGCAAAGCCGGTGACAGGAGCCAAGCCTGCCTTGGTCCGCTCCTGATTGACCAGCTTCAGCACGGCCCACTCGGCATCGGAGAAGGGGATGGTATCGCTTTCCACCATTTCCCGGACGAAGCCGCAAATCTCGCAGGTGCTGTCATGCTCGCTGAGATAGGTGTGGACACCGGTGGCTGCCACGAAGTTGCCCTGATAGGAGTAGCCGCAGTCGGTGCAGAGGTAGGTAGTATAGCCCTGATCCACGCAGGTGGGAGCAGTGACTTCAGAAGAATAGCTATGGCCTTTGGCGCTTCCCGCATCCGCAACGGTATCCGTCACATCGCAGTAATCACACTTAGCGGTTTTAGTGCCGTCAGTGGTGCAGGTTGCATCGTTGTTGCTTACATAGTTCGTAAAGCTGTGAGTATGGTTACTATAGGGAACCCAAGTGATAGTACCACCGTAGTTCTGCATTTTCTCCACAGTCCAAGAGGAATCGGCTGCTGGATAGCTGGCAATCGCAGTTACACCATAGAAGACATCCTCTCCAAAAGAAGGGGCACCACCATTAAAAAGGATAGCAGTCAGGTTGGAACAACCATAGAACGCAAACTCTCCAATAAAGGTTACTCCATCTGGGATACTTACACTTGTTAACTGGGTACACCCATCAAACGCATCGAAAATGACTGTTACGCTACTCGGTATAATATACTCCCCAGTAATTGCCTCAGGAACTTCAACTATTTTTGTTTTTTCTTTGTCAAACAGCACTCCGAACTCGTCACTACTAAACTCCGGATTCTGTTCATCTATCCATATTCCCTCTAGGTTACTGCACCCGTCAAAGGCATACTCACCAATGTATGTAACACTTTCAGGAATTGTTATACTTGGCAATTTTTTGCAATTACTGAATGCGCTAGGGCTTATGCTCTGTACGGTTTCTGGGATGATCACACTCTGCAGGTTAATGCAGTTGCTGAACGCATACGTCGAAATACGAGTAACGCCGTTTTCGATTATGAGATTTAAAATATTATCACTATAGTTAGACCATGGATACTTCATATATTCGCAGAAATCCATAGTCCCGGTTCCATGAATCGTTAAATTCCCATCCGCCAACGTCCATGTCAGGTTATCACCGCAGACACCGCCGTAAACGCCGCAGGAGCACTGATGGGTCGTGCTATCAAAGCTGTGAACATGCACTGGTTCTACCTTACCGCAGCGGGTACACGTACCGTTCTGATAATCATGTCCCAAGGCGGAAATCTCAGTACCAACATAGCTATAGCCGCAGTCGGTGCACAGGTAGGTAGTATAGCCCTGATCCACGCAGGTGGGCTTGGTTACCTTGGACTCATAGGTGTGGGTCACACCGTAGGCCACCCAAGTATCGATATTGGCACCGAAGTGACCGTTTATCTTGTCGTTCCAGCTGCTATCCCCGGAGGGGTAGTAGATGGTGACCTTGAGGTTATTCAAGGTATGACGGTCAAAGGTGGGGGAACTGCCCTTGAACTTGATGGTAGACAGGTTATCACACAGGAAGAAGATAGAACCGGACAGTGCTTCCACCTGAGGGAAGGTGAAGCTGGTGAGACCGGTGCAGCCGGTGAAGGCCTTCTCGCCTACCGTGCCGATCTCCCGAGTGAAGGTGACATTGGTCAGGGACGTGCAGTTTGCGAAGGCACCGCCGCCGATGTCGGCCCCGGCGGGGATGTTGACGGTCTTCAATGCGGTACAGCCGTCAAACATGTGGCCACCCAGCACTTCCATACCCTCCTGCAGGTTCACTTCCGTCAGAGCAGTACAGCCGCTGAACAGCGCGTATCCATTGCTGAAATTGCCCACAGTGACCTTCTTGATGCCGGTGCAGCCGGTGAATACACCCCGGTTATCAGGGTAACTACTGCCCTCCAGGATGATGCCATCAGGAATGGTGACTTCGGTTAGGGCGGTACAGCTGTGGAAGGCGGCAGACTCGACCCGCTCCACGTAAGTCAGGTCGATGGCTTTCAGTTTTTCGGACATTTCAAAGGCGCCTGCCTTGATGATCCGCAGAGATTTGGGCAGCTGGACCTCGGTCAGATTGGGCATCTGGGCAAACATGTTTTTGCCGGCGGAGGTAACGCCCTCCTCGATGACCACCTTGGTAATCTGCTCCTGATATTCGTACCAGGGCTTGTAAATGCTGCTGTCCTTGTCATCCATGTAGCCGGTACCGGAGATGGTCAGCACTCCGGTGGTCAGATCCAGCGTCCAAGTCAGGTTTTCGCCGCACTTGCCGCTGGGGTTCTGGGGCACCACTTCTCCGCCGCCGCTGACGGCGTGCCAAATGATGCGGCCGCCGTAATTGGTCAGCTTGTCGGCTGTCCAAGTATCCTCGTCAGCGGGATAATAGGCGTTGAAGGTATCTCCATTAAAGGCGCTGGAGGAGATGACGGGCCAGCGGCCCTCGAAGGTAACGGTCTCCAGCCCCTCGCAGGAGCGGAAGGCATAGGCATCGATGGTGCTGACGCTGGCGGGAATGGTCACTTCCGTCAGAGCACGGCAGCAGTCAAAGGCGCTTTCACCGATATGGGCAACGCTCTTTCCCAAGTCGAGGGTGGTCATGCTTTCACACAGATAGAAAGCATTGGAACTAATTAGAACAACCGCATCGGGAATCGTTACAGATTTCAGGCTCTTGCAGAAGTAGAAAGCATCCTTATAAATTGCTTCCAGAGACTGCGGCAAAGAAACCTCCTCCAGCTTCCAGCATTCATAGAATGCGTAATCGCCAATGGAGGTAACGCCTTCTTCAATGACAACCGTCAGGATCTGGTCCCGGTAGGCTGCCCAAGGCACCTGAGATTCCAATGCACACCGGTCCATATCACCGGTGCCGGAGATGGTCAGCTTGCCATTCTGGTCCAGCGTCCAAGTGAGGTTTTCACCCAGCGTGCCGTTATCGATAAAGCCCTCCTGCTCGCCGGTGGCGGGGATGACCTCGGTGTGGGTATGGGTATATTCCTTGCCGTCAGGACTTGTGAAGGCCACGGTATAGACGATGGAGCCGTCCTTGGTGGCGGTGGCAGCGTTGATCTGCTTGTCAGTGATGACACCGGGCACGGTTTCGGTGATTTCGCACTTGGTGCAGGTGAAGTCTGCATAGAAGATCTCGTTTTCAAAACGGAAAGCAGGCGCGCTAAAGCTATGAACGCAGTAGTCCTTTTCGGACAGCTTGGGGCCATTGGTGAAGGCGACACCGCCGTCCGTGACCATATTGGACACGGGATGGGACTGGGAGAAGGCCATGCCGTCCACTTTGGTGCTGCCGCCTAGCAGCAGATAGTCCTCACACTCATAGCCGGAGATGGCATTGCTGCCGGAGCCAGGATCATTCCATGTCACGTCCACACCATACCAGCTGCCCAGGAGGTTGACATAATTCCACATGTGAGGTTCGATGCTGCCATCATTGTTGGCATCGCCGTTGACCAGCACGCACTGGATGTTGGAGGCATCACACAGCACCTTAAAGGCCCGGGCGTAGCCCTCGCAAACAGGACCATTGGTACCCACGCTGCCGGTCAGGGCGCTGAGACACTCCCGGCAGTCGTAGCCGATGGCATAGAGGTCGTTGCTGGTGTTGTAGCCGTTGTGCTTGGTGAGCCAGTCGTTGAAGAAGGTGACCTTATTGGCGGCATTGGTATTGTCCGGGATCTGGGCCAGAATGGCATTCACCGCATTGTCCCGCTTGGTGATGCCGCTGCGGATGGCAGATGCAGACTGGTAGCCGGCGGCACGGACGTCGAAGGTCTCACCGTATTCATAATCCGCAACGCTCAGATCCAGCAGGAAATCCTGCTCATAGTCAATGACCCAGACGGAGCCGTTATATTCGGGATCGTAATAGCCGAAGGAGGTGCGAACAGACCGGCCCTCCAGCCAGAAGACCTCGGGATGATCCCGGTCAAAAGCATCGAATACGGCACATACATCCACGCTGACCTTGTCCAGATTTTCTCCCATGAGGGCATAAGCTTCCTCAAGGAAGGCATTCCAGAACGTGTCGGCATCTACATCATAGGGAAGCTCCAATCGGATATCGCCGCCGATCATCGTGAGGTAATGAACATAACCCTCTGCCAGTGTTTCACTGGTTTCCGCGTCCGTATAGAGGTATTCCTCGCCCTGTGTCACATCAATCAGGGCATCGGCGTTCTGATCGTTATCGGAATTTTCCACCAGCCAGTTATAGAGATTGATGGCGTAGGCTTCCAGCTCCACCCGGTCGATCCACTTTTCGTGATTGCCGGGCTTCAGGCCGGGGTTGCCATTTGCGTCCCGGGCGAAGGTGGCAAAGCTGTAGCCGCTGGTAGTGGCCGTGGGCAGCTCCATGACCATATCCGGGATCACCGGCAGCTCCCGCTGGGGCAGGGGGAGCTCCGGAACGGTTTCCACGGTAGTTTCCGGGGTCACTTCCTCCGTGGTTTCCGGAACGGTTTCCGCAGCCTCCGTCTCCACAGGGACAGTTTCGATGGCTGCTGTCTGCGCAGGAAGGGTCTCCTCCGCTCCTGCCGTCACCGGCAGATAGGAGGCCACCATAGCAAAGGCAAGCAGCAAGCTAAGCAGTCGTTTCATAGAAAAACTCCTTTCATGGGGTGGGTATACAATTCTAGGATAATGATACCATAAACCGGTAAAAAAGTCCAGTGAAACAGGTGCGGCAGATCGTATTGTAGGGCGCGGATAAATCCGCGCCGCAGACTGTCAAAGAAGTGATTCGTAGGGGCGACCAATGTGTCAAGAGAAACATAGGTAACACATAGGGAAGACACATAGGTTACAGTCTTCGAATGTGTCGTTCAATGAGCTTTTGTTCGATAGCATCGACAGAAGCAATCTTATAATTTCGGTAGAGAATAGAGAAGGTATCATTTTC
>JAFSCK010000055.1 GCA_017436785.1 Oscillospiraceae bacterium
CAGGAATTAGACGAAATATGGGTTTATGATGATGAATTTGTGAAAGGTATGATTCACATTTCTGAAAATCAGATTTTAGAATTGTATGTTGATTTTTTCTTTGAGAATCAAGGTATTGGAAGCACCCTCATTCAATTTGCCGTAGAACAGAAACATTGTAATTCTTTATGGGTTCTTGAAAAAAACAGGAAAGCAATACGATTTTATCAAAGATATGGTTTTACTATTACGGAAGAGAAGAAATATCAAGAGGGAACCGCCGAATTTATCGTTAAAATGAATCTATAAATTCCAATCTGCAGAATAGTAAGGGCGCACTTCTATCCATTGTATTCTGCCATGCAGTGAAACCATGATAAAAGCCAAGCTGTGTTTTGCAGCTTGGCTTTCACTGTTTTACGCCCTCCATCCAAACCGGAGGCCTTTCTTTAAAAAATCTTACAGATTTTCTTGACAGATGATCTGTTCTTGGTTAGAATATATAAGCATAAATTGGGTTTGTATGCCTCCGTAGCTCACCAGGATAGAGCGTACGCCTCCTAAGCGTAAGGTAGTGAGTTCGAGTCTCGCCGGGGGTGCCATGGAAACTTTACCAATTTCAGGAAATGAGAGAATTGTATGAATATTGAATTTGATGTTTATAAGCAGAAGCTGAACGACAGCCGTCCTGCTCTGGAGGGATTGGCTGCCTCTTTGAATCTGGAGGGGCTGAAAAATGAGCTGGAGCGTCTGCATGCGATGCAGGAGGCTCCGGGTTTCTGGGATGATCCCGACAAGAGCCAGAAAATCGTTGTGAAGACCAAGCAGGCAGAGACCAAGGTGGAGCGCTATGAGAAGATGCTCTCCTCTTGGGATGACCTGATGACCATTTGCGAAATGGCAGCTGAGGAAGATGATGATTCCATGCTGGAGGAGCTGAAGGAAGGCTTCGACCAGCTGGCAGCAGAAATGGAAGCCTGCCGCCTGCAGACCCTGCTTACCGGCAAGTACGATAAGAACAATGCCATCATGAGCTTTCAGGCTGGTGCAGGCGGCACGGAGGCACAGGACTGGTGCCAGATGCTCTACCGCATGTATACCCGCTGGGCGGAGCGCCACGGCTTTGAGTACAAGCTGCTGGACTATCAGGAGGGTGACGAGGCTGGCCTGAAATCCGCTTCCATCATGGTAGAAGGCGAAAACGCCTACGGCTTCCTGAAGGGGGAGAATGGCGTCCACCGTCTGGTCCGTGTGTCTCCCTTTGATGCCAATGCCCGCCGTCAGACCTCTTTCTCTGCAATTGAAGTTATCCCTGAGATCGAGGACGAGTCCGAGGACTTCGAGATCCGCCCCGAGGATTACGAAATGCAGGTGTACCGTTCCTCCGGCGCAGGCGGTCAGAAGGTCAACAAGACCTCTTCCGCTGTCCGTCTGATCCACAAGTCCGGTATCGTCGTTTCCTGCCAGACCGAGCGAAGCCAGTTTCAGAACAAGGAGACCTGTCTGCGGATGCTGCGCTCCAAGCTGGTGGAGATCCGTGAGCGGGAGCACTTGGCAAACATTGCCGACATCAAGGGTGTTCAGCAGAAGATCGAGTGGGGCAGCCAGATCCGCAACTATGTCTTCATGCCCTATACGCTGGTAAAGGATACCCGTACCGGCTGCGAGACCTCTAACGTAAACGGTGTCATGGACGGCAATCTGGATGCCTTTATCGAAAGCTATCTGAACTGTCTGGCCACCGGAAACTGGGTGCAGAAGTAAGGAAAATGTAAAAATCCCGCGTTTGGCACTTGAAATTTTAAAAATGCTGTGCTATACTAGACGGGTTATTATGAGGCTCATGTATTTTTTGGGCCATTTACCATTCGCATGTCCGCGAATTTAGGCGGAGGGAGGTTACTGAAAATGGGTGTTCTCGAAACCATTCTGATCATTCTGGAGGCTATCTGCTCCATTGCTCTGATCGCTGTTGTTCTGCTACAGTCCGGCAAGGAGGCTGGCCTGTCCGGCGCTCTGGCTGGTGCTTCTGATTCTTACCTGAGCAAGAACAAGAAGGGCAATCTGGATGCTATGCTGGCATCTTCCACCAAGTGGATCGCTCTGGCATGGGTCCTGCTGACTCTGTCCCTGAGCCTGATCTAATTGCAGATTTCCAAAGGACCACGGATCTTCGTCCGTGGTCTTTTTTTGCTATGCTTACAGATACCGTGCGTGCGGGGAGTGGCCTCCCGGACACCCTGCAAGGTAGAACAGTACGTCAAGGATGCCTTTCTCCACATTCTTTTTTGGAACACTATTGCAGCGGTTTTCTCTTTATGCTAAAATGAGGGAAAAACCATAGAGAGGAATTGCATGATATGAAACCTTTGATCGCGGACCTGCACACCCACTCCATCCTCAGCGGCCATGCATTTGGCACGGTGCGGGAGCTGGCTTTTGAGGCTGCGGCCCGGAAAATGCAGATTTTGGGTGTTACCGAGCATGGTCCCGGGATCCCCGGTACCTGCGACCCCATTTATTTCCGAAATTTTATTGATGCGCCCCGGAATCTGTACGGTGTGGAAATGCTTTACGGCAGCGAGACCAACGTATTAAACAGCGGGGAAGTGGATTTGGATGAACGGCACCTGCGCATGCTGGATTATGCCATTGCGGGCATCCATGGCCTGTGCTATGAAGATGTGGGTATTGTGAAGAATACGGACAATGTGATTTCCTGCATGGAAAATCCGGTGGTGAAATTTATCTCCCATCCCGATGCGGATACCTTCCCGCTGGATTATAAAGCGCTGGTAGAGGGAGCAAAGCAGTACGGTACCGCGCTGGAACTGAATAACAGCTCCCTGCGCAAGCCCAAGCTTCGTCCCGGCTGCGTGGGCAATTACGAGAAGCTGCTGCCACTGTGCATGGAGTATGGCGTGAACATCATCGTCAATACCGATGCCCATGATCCTGCTCAGGTGGGTGACTTTACGCTGGCCATGGCCCTTTTGGAGCGGATGGAAATGGATGAGACGCTGATCCTGAACAATGATGCGGATAAGCTGAAGAAATTCCTGCTCAGCCGATGATATTGATTCTTTAGGTAGATTTTTCCTGCGGAATGTGATATACTAATACTATACTACTGATGAAGGAGCGATTCGCTATGGAAACCAAGAGACTGGCAGGTCTGGAGCCTGCTGCTGTATTCGGTTATTTTGAAGAGATTTGCGCCATTCCCCATGGCTCCCGGAATACCAAGATGATCTCCGATTATCTGGTGGATTTTGCCAAGAAGAACGGCCTGCGATACATTCAGGACGCGGACAACAATGTGATCCTGTTCGGTGAAGGCACCTGTGGCTTGGAGAACCGCCCCCCTGTGATCCTGCAGGGCCATATGGATATGGTCTGTGAGAAGGATGCGGATTGCCCCATTGATATGGCTACCGAGGGTCTGGATGTGACCCACGACGGCAATGTGGTCTTCGCCAAGGGTACCACCTTGGGTGCAGACAACGGCATTGCGGTGGCGCTGGCTATGGCGATCTTGGCAGACAAGACCATCCCCCAGCCTCCGCTGGAGGTCATTATCACCGTTGACGAGGAGATCGGCCTGCTGGGTGCAGCTTCCGTTGACCTGAGCGAGCTGAAGGGCCGCACCATGATCAATCTGGATTCTGAGGGTGAGGGTATTTTCACCGTGTCCTGCGCCGGCGGCTGTACCGCTACCCTGAGCCTGCCTGTGGAGCGCCGTGCGGTCTATGGTCCCTGCATCCGTCTGGTGGTGGATGGCCTGCAGGGCGGCCACTCCGGTGCAGATATTCACCGGAACCGGGGCAATGCAAATAAGATCATGGGCGAGTTCATGAGCCGTATCCAGAAGCTGATGCCCCTGTGCCTGACTTCTCTGGCAGGCGGTGCCAAGGACAACGCCATTCCCCGGTCCTGTCAGGCGACCTTGGTGGCAATGGGTATCCATTTGGAGCGGATCAATACCATCGCCGAAGAATTGCAGGCTGAGATTCGGGAAACCTACAATGAGCCCGAGGCTACTGTGCAGGCCTTTGATGTGGACGCACTGGGCGGCAACGGTCTGACCACCGAATCCACTGCCAAGATCATTGAGCTGCTGTGTGCCGCTCCCAACAGCGTTCAGTCTTGGTCTCAGGATATCGAGGGTCTGGTGCAGACCAGTCTGAATCTGGGTGTCATCAAACTGGGTGAGCGCTTCAACGCCACCTTGTCTGTCCGCAGCTCTGTCAACACCGAGAAGCTGGAACTGCTGGCCCAGCTGAAACAGCTGGCAGAAATGTTCGGCGCCTCCTATGTGGAAAACGGCGACTATCCTGCTTGGGAATTTAAGAAGGAATCCCACCTGCGGGATGTGATGGTGGATACCTATAAGGCGATGTTCCAGAAGGAGCCCAAGGTGGAGGCCATCCACGCAGGCTTGGAATGCGGCCTGTTCAGCGAGAAGCTGCCGGGTCTGGACTGTGTATCCATCGGACCGCAGATGCACGACATCCACACCAGCCGGGAGCGTCTGGAGATCGCATCTACTGAGCGCACTTGGAAGTTCCTGCTGGAAGTGCTGAAGAATCTGTAAAGCAAATAGGGAAGGGCGGGGAGAGATCCCCGCCCTACTGTTATGAAAAAGGCCACCGGAATGATCCGGTGGCCTATGTTCGTTAATTAGCCATTGCTGAGAACAAGGCTGGTGTTGATATACTTGGTGTCGCCATCAACGATTTCTACGGTGCCCACGGTGGCATCGTACCAAGTCTGAACGTCTGCATCCCGCAGGGCGTTCTCGATCTGGTAATCGCGGTAGGTCACGTCGCTGTCGCCAACGAAGTACATGATGTGGTAGCCATAGGTGCTCTCCACGATGCCGGTGTCGCCAGCCTTACGGGAAGCGTCATAGCACCACTGCTCGAAGGAATCCACCATCTGGCCGGGGTAGACGTTCTCGTACAGACCACCGGTGGTGCCGTCGCCGTCAGCAGACTTTTCGTTTGCCAGCTGTGCGAAGGCTTCCTCGGTAGCTTCGCCGGACTGCCAGCCCTTCAGGATCTCCTCCGCAGTTGCCTTGGCGGCAGAGAGCTCCTCCTCGGAGTAGGTCTCGCCGTCCTCATGGGTCTCGCCCTCCTCGTGGCTATGCTCGGGGGTGATCAGAATATGCCGGACATTCTTCAGGGCGAAGGAATTATCGGTGGAGCCGTTGAAGAAGACAACATAGTAGCCGCTGAGGGTTGTGGTTTCGGTGCCGTCGGTGTTGGTTGCGGTGGATTCGCTGGGGAAGATGGCCATGTCGCCTGCCTTGCGGTCAGCGGAGGCCAGCCAATCCGCGTAGAGGGTATTGGCGTTGGTGTAGAGGGTGTCGGTGTAGGCGGTTGAAGCGGCGGTGGTGCCCTCGTTGACGCTCAGAGCGGCGATGGCTGCGTCAAACTCTTCCACGCTCTTGGGGGCAGCAGAGAGGAGGCTCTCGGCAGCGGCCTTCACAGCAGCCTCAGATGCGGCAGTCTCCTCCTCGGAGTAGGTGGTGTTGCCGTCAGCGTCGGTGGTGCCGCCGGTCAGGAACTTGGAGGTGCTCATGTAGTAGGAGTTGAAGCTGTAGGAGGAGAAGGCACCGAAGTTCTCGGCTTCCTTTGCCCGCAGGTCAGCATCCTCATAGGTCAGCGTCTCGGTGTAGTGGTTGTAGTAGCTGCTTGCCAGTGCGGACAGCTCCCGGTATTCCTGATAACCCTTGATGGAAGCGGCGGTGCCGTAGATGGCCTTCAGATACTGTTCGCCGTCGCCGTAGCCGTACATAGCGCCGTACAGGTCCAGCGTTTCCAGCTCAGAGGCAATGGCATCAGCCTCAGCCTCGGGCAGAGTGTAGCCTGCGGCCTTGGCAGCGTCGGCCATGGCATAGATGGACTTGGCGTTCTCCTTGGCACTGTCAAGGAAATCATCTGCCCAAGTCTTGCCGGTGGCCTCATCTACGATCTGCTCGTCCAGAGCCTTGGTGGTATCCAGACCGAACAGGCTGGCGTAGGAGCCGTACTGGGAGTAGAATTTGTTGATCGCGTCCATGTAGAAGTAGTTCAGCTGGGCGTTGCTGATCTTGTGGCTGCCCACGGTGACAGCGGTGGTATTCTTCTCCATGATGCCATGGCTGGAAATGGTCTGGCTGACGCCGACAACGGCGGCAACGACCAGAATGGCAGCCATCACCACCACGAAGGCGGCGGTCATCAGCTTGGTCTTTTTGGCTTCCTGCTGAGCGGCCAGCTGCTTTTCCGTCATCTTGGCAGCTTCCTGCTCACGGCGGAGCTTTTTCTTGTTGGATGCACTCATGTGATCATATCCTCTCGTTATTCTGGGGTTTTACGCAAAAATTGCATAGACCAATTTAGTATAGCGCATCCTCCTGCTGTTTTCAAGTGAAAGTTTGTGAATTTGCCGGGAAATTTCCGGGGAGGGGACGGATGGAACGTACCAAAGCCCCTGTGAAGACGAAAAAAACCCGGAGAACCGAAGTTCTCCGGGCACCCGCTTTGGCCGTAACGCATCCGATTATGACCTGCACGAAAAGGCAGGTGGGTTGCCGCTCCAGACCATTACTGCTCCCAACATCCATCTATCGTCAAAGCGTAGACGGGAGGTCTGCAAACAGGAAAGGAAACTAACTTCCCTATTAAAAAATGTGGGTCCAAAAGGACACGCATACGCACCAAGCAGGAAAATAACAAACATTTGTCATTGCGAGGAGCGCAGCGACGTGGCAATCCCTTTCGATTCAGGGGATTCCCACGCCAGTGTGCGCACTGGCTCGGAATGACAGATAAATTATTCTTCTTCTTCGTAGAGGGCATCCATGATGAGGTCATAGACGGCCTGCAGCTCCTCCTCGTCTTCGATGGCGGAGAGGATGCTTTCCCCATCCTCCTCGGTGGACTTGAGGATGCTGACCTCCAGCTGTAATTCCTCCTGAGATTCCCCGGCGGGGATCACGGCGAGATAGGTGCAGCCGTTGTATTCCAGCTCACTTAAGACTTCCAGCTCATATTCGTTACCGTCATCGTCTACAATGGTAATAAAATCAGAACCATACTGATCCATAGGATGCCTCCTGTGCTTTGCTTACCGCTATTCTACCCGCTGCAGCCTGCAAAATCAAGAGGGAATATTGTACAGAATCTGATGGTAAAATTTATGATGAAAATGGTAAGAAAAGGTCTTGACAGTGGAGGAGAACAGCTTCCGGGTTTGGAGCGGCTTGGCTTCAAGTCTCCCTACAGAGGTAATTACGATAAGTAATCCTCCAAAAGCTGCTGCAGCCGCTTTTCGCTGCGGATGATGATGCCATCTTCCAGCGCCCGCTGGTCTACCGGGGGAAGGATACTGACCTGCGTGGGGAATATTTGCCGGGGCTCGTTTTTTCCGGTTTCAAACAGGGCAAGATACCCCTTCCAGCTTCCCAGTGTTAGCGACAGCGCCAGCACTGCGGAAATGGCCTTGTGATGCATATTATGCTTCACCCCTTTTCTTTTTTACTAGGATGCCCCATTTTTAAAACTTTATTTATAAATTGGGTCTTTCGTTTTGGAATTGGGTATGCTATAATCGTATCCGTATTACTATGCGCATTTTTGTGCCGGCTGACTGATTTTTGGCAGGCAGTTGCGATGGTAAACACTTCCATTCCCTCGTGAGGTTAATCATTATGGCAGATGAAAGATTCTTTAAACGTAGAGTTCGCCCTCAGCGGCAGAAGTGGGACCCCCACTGGCTCTTGAAATTAGGCTATGCGCTCCTCAGCGGCGCATGGTCCCTCTTGAAAATCGCCACCGGTGCTGCGGCTACGGTGCTGCTGATCGTGCTGATCTGTGTGGCTGTGTTTGTAGGCATCTTGGGCAACTATCTACAGGATGATATTCTGACGGAGGCCGCCGACTGGTCTTTGGAGGACTATGATCTGGAGCGAACCTCCTTTATTTATTATGTAGACGGCAACGGCGATATCCAGCAGCTGCAGCAGATCTATACCACCACAGACCGCCAGTGGGCATCCCTGGATGAGATCCCGCAGGCTATGGTGGATGCAGCGGTGGCAATTGAGGATAAGCGCTTTTATGAGCATCAGGGCGTGGACTGGATCACCACGGTCAAGGCCTGCCTGAATATGTTCTTCGGCGGAGATGAGCAGTTCGGCGGCTCCACCATTACCCAGCAGTTTATTAAAAACCATACCGATCAGAAATCTGTCACCGTTCAGCGTAAGGTCATGGAAATTTTCCGCGCCCAGCTGTTTGAACGGGAATACGACAAGGACCTGATCATGGAGTATTACCTCAATGAGATCTATCTGGGCCGTGGCTGCTACGGTGTCAAATCTGCAGCCGCCGAGTATTTCGGCAAGGAGCTGCAAAGTCTGACCCCGGCTGAGTGCGCATCCCTGATCTCCATTACCAATAACCCCTCTATTTTCAATCCCTATTCCGAGTCCGTTTACATGTACAAGGGCGAAGAGCGCAACGGCGCCCAGCGTAACCGCTACCGTCAGCTCAATGTCCTTGCAGAGATGCGCAATCAGGGCTATCTGACAGACGAGGAGTATGAGGAAGCCATCGCACAGGAAATGGTATTCAAGGAAGGCATTGCTGACGAGGACCGCTGGACCGTCTGTGAAAATGAAGACTGCGGTTATGAGGGCACACGCAGCAATTTCACCGGTGAGGGAGACACCTGGTACTGCCCCATCTGCGGCGGCCTGACCTCTGTGAATCAGAGCGCTTCCCAGTATATCTATACTTGGTTTGTGGATGC
This sequence comes from Oscillospiraceae bacterium, assembly GCA_017436785.1. Lineage (GTDB taxonomy): Bacteria > Bacillota > Clostridia > Oscillospirales > Oscillospiraceae > Faecousia. The sequence continues at coordinate 8,779 of JAFSCK010000055.1, forward strand.
GGTCATCATCGATTTTGCCTCTTATCTTGCAGAGCAGGACGGCCACGAATGGTCTAAAATGGACGAAAATGCCCGCAATATCTATCTGGACCGGATCCAGAAGGGCGGCTATCACATCTATACCACACTGGACATGGATGTGCAGAAGCAGGTGGATGAGATCTACAGCGATCCTTCCAATCTGCCCAAGCCTTGGAAGGGCACCCAGCAGCTCCAGTCTGCCATCGTGGTCATCGACAACGATACCGGCGATGTGGTGGCCCTGTCCGGCGGTGTGGGCGAGAAGACCGACTTCCTTGGCTATAACCGGGCAACGCAGGCAAAGCTTCAGACCGGTTCCTCTCAGAAGCCCATCTCGGTCTATGCCCCCGCCTTTGAATCCGGCAGAGTGACCCCTGCATCTGTCTTCAAGGACCTGCCGGTGACCTACGCCGACGGCAATAACTGGCCTAAGAACGACAACCGTCAGTATCAATATTCCCGCACTGTCTATCAGGGAATCGTGTCCTCCATCAATACCATTTCTGTCCGAACGCTGGATGCCATCGGCCATGAATACGGCTACAGCTTCGCAAAATACAATTTCGGCGAGGAATCTCTGGTGGAGCGCTACGATACCGGCTGGGAGGTCAAGTCTGATATTGGTCAAGCCCCTCTGGCTCTGGGTGCATTGACTCTGGGCGCCACCGTCAGGGAGATGACCGGTGCCTATGCCACCTTTGCCAACAACGGTATCTGGCGGGAGCCTCGGCTATATACCAAGGTCTATAACTCCGATGGTGTTCTGGTGGTGGACAACACACAGGAAAACCGAAAGATTCTGTCTGACAAGACGGTAAATTATATGAACTACTGCCTCTACAACGCCGCCAACAACGGCACCGGCGCGGCAGCACTGTTCCAAGGCCAGTCCATCGCCGGTAAGACCGGTACCACCTCCAACAACCGTGACCGCTGGTTCTGCGGCTATACCAGCCACTATACCGCAGCGGTCTGGGTGGGCTATGACCAGCCGGAGGAGATCCACATCAGCACTGCCAACCCTGCGGCGCTGCTATGGCGGGATGTGATGAAGCCCATCCACACCGGACTGCCCAGAGAGGGCCTGTTTAACGGCAACGCCTTCCGCAGCGTTTCCGTGTGCCTTGATTCCGGCAAGCTGGCCACCGCGGCCTGCTATAACGATGCCCGGGGAGTAAACCGGGTCGTTTCCGTAAACGTATATCCCGGCGACGAGCCGCAGGGCACCTGTGACAAGCATGTTCAGATGGAATACTGCGTTACAGGCGGCGGTGTGGCAAACCAATATTGTCACAGCTTCCCCAATACGACGGTCAATGTCTGCTCTTTGGTAAGATTGACCGCAGCTGAGATCGCGGAGATCCGGGCAGCCGATCATGTAGGCCTTGTGGATGCGCACACCATGGACGGCTATGTATATTATGAGGGCGGAAGCTGGTACGGCTTTAACGGTAATGCCTATAATCCCACCGGCGCTCCCTATATCCAGTGTCAGGTCCACAACAAGCAGAGCTGGGACAATATGATGCAGGACAGCATCCCCGGGCCGGAGGAAGGCTGGCAGGATAACACCGGCTCCAATTGGGGGGATTTCGGTGATTCCGGATCGAATATTTTCGGCTAATCAGCACTTAAGAAATAAGGTAGAAATAAGGAGGAGACCCGATGCTTTGGATTTCCGATCAATGGAAGGATTATGAGGTTCTGGACGCATCCAACGGCGAGCGTTTAGAGCGTTGGGGTGACTATATTCTGGTGCGCCCTGACCCGCAGGTGATCTGGAACACTCCCCATCAGGCACCGGAGTGGAAGCGCTACGATGCCCGCTATATCCGCTCCAACACCGGCGGCGGCCGCTGGACGGATCATGACCTGCCGGAGCGCTGGCAGATCAAGTATAAGAATTACCTGACCTTTAACGTCAAGCCTATGAACTTTAAGCATACCGGTGTTTTTCCGGAGCAGGCAGCTAACTGGGACTTCATCCGGGACAAGGTGGCCAACGCTGGCCGCCCCGTCCGGGTGCTGAATCTGTTTGCTTATTCCGGTGGTGCCACCCTTGCTGCGGCAGCTGGTGGTGCTGAGGTTTTCCATGTGGATGCCTCCAAGGGCATGGTGGCATGGGCGAAGGAAAATGCACAGGCATCCGGTCTTGCCGGGTGCCCCATCCACTGGATGGTGGATGATTGCGCCAAATTTATCCAGCGGGAGATCCGCCGGGGCCGTAAGTACGATGGCATCATCATGGATCCCCCCAGCTATGGACGGGGCCCCAGCGGTGAGATCTGGAAGATGGAAACAAGCTTCTATCCCTTCCTGCAGGAGGTTCTGAAGGTGCTGTCTGATGATCCTCTGTTTGTCATCATCAATTCCTATACCACCGGTCTGGCGCCCTCTGCGGTGGCCTATGCCTCCGATGTGGTCTTCGGCGGCAAATACGGCGGTAAGACAGAAGCCGGTGAGCTGGGCCTGCGGGTTCGTCAGTCCGGGCTTGTGCTGCCCTGCGGCGCAACCGGCCGCTGGACACCCTGAGGGGAGGGAATTGCGTGAGCGAGATCATTAGCGTTGAAAATCTGGCCTATACCTATCCCGGATTTGATGACCAGCCCGGTGTGGTGGTCTTTGAGGACATGAACCTGAAGATCGAGGAGGGAACCTTTGTTGCGGTTCTCGGCACCAATGGCTGCGGTAAATCCACCCTTGCCAAGCATTTTAATTCTATCCTGCTGCCCACCGGCGGCAAGGTCTATGTCTGCGGCATCGATACAGCAAACGAGGAACGGATCATGGCTGTCCGCCGTAATGTAGGCATGGTATTCCAGAATCCTGATAACCAGATCGTTGCCAATGTGGTGGAAGAGGATGTGGCCTTTGGCCCGGAAAACTTGGGCGTTTCCAGCCCGGAGATTCGGCATCGCGTCAACAAGGCCCTAAAACAGGTCGGTATGTATGACTACCGGGAGCATGCTCCCCATTTGCTCTCTGGTGGACAGAAGCAGCGTGTCGCCATTGCCGGCATCATCGCGATGGAGCCCAAGTGCATCGTGCTGGATGAGCCCACTGCCATGCTGGACCCCAGAGGCCGCCGGGAGGTCATTGAGACCATCGGACGGCTGAACCGGGAAAAGGGCATCACTGTAGTGCTGATCACCCATCATATGGACGAAGCAGCCAAGGCAGACCGGGTGGTTGTGCTGCATAAGGGCACGGTTGCTGCCGATGGAAAACCGGAGGAGGTCTTCTCTCAGGTGGAGCTGCTCCACAGCATCGGACTTGCTGCCCCGGAAAGCGTGGAGCTTTGCTGGGAATTGAATAAAGAGGGCTTTGACCTGCCCCTTGATAAACTGGACCCTGAAAAATGCGCGCAGACACTGCGGGATTGGTTGATGGAAAATTGAAAATTTAGGGCATTCCGAAATTTTCAGCTTTCAAGCTTCCATTGCCTGTCTCCGGGTTTGACCGCGAGGAGGAATATATTTGAATCCGATTTTAGAAGTTAAAAATTTGAACTACATTTACAGCGCCGGTACACCTTTTGAACATCAGGCGCTGGATAATGTGAACTTTTCTGTAAATAGGGGAGAGTTCATCGGCATCATCGGACATACCGGCTCCGGAAAATCCACTCTGATGCAGCAGCTCAATGGCCTGCTGAAGCCCACCTCCGGCACGGTTTTGCTGGATGGACAGGATATCTGGTCCGATAAGAAGCTGACCCGGCAGGCCCGGTTTCGGGTGGGGCTGGTGTTCCAGTATCCGGAATATCAGCTGTTTGAGGAAACGGTCTATAAGGACATTGCCTTTGGACCGAAAAATATGGGCTTAAAGCCGGAAGAAATTGATCGCCGTGTCCGGGAGGCAGCAGGCTTTGTAGGACTGACAGAAAAACAACTGGAGGTCTCTCCCTTTGACTTGTCCGGTGGTCAGAAGCGCCGTGTGGCGATCGCAGGCGTTATTGCAATGGAACCGGAGGTGCTGATTCTTGATGAGCCTACTGCCGGTCTGGACCCTGTAGGCCGTGCCGAGATTCTGGGAAATATCGAAGCGTACCGCAAGGCGAAGAACGCAACCATTATGATGGTTTCCCATTCTATGGAGGATGTAGCCCGTCTGACGGACCGGCTGCTGGTGATGAACGGCTCTAAGCTTGCCATGGACGGTACGCCTGCCGACATCTTTACCCATGCAGAGGAGCTGCTGGAAATGGGCCTGAGCATTCCGCAGGTAACGCAGGTTTTCCTGCATCTGCGGACGTTGGGCGTAGACGTAGAAAATGTCTATACCATTGCACAGGCTGTGCAGCAGATGAAGACCCTTAGGGGAGGTGGCGCACATGCTTAAGGATATTACCTTGGGTCAGTATTTCCCTGGAAATTCTGTGATCCATCGCCTTGACCCGCGAGCCAAGCTGATTATGCTGGTGGTCTACATTGTTGCGCTGTTTATGGCCTCCGGCTGGGTAGCCTATGGCTTGCTGCTGGCCGGCTTGCTGTATGTCATCAAAATCTCTACCATCCCCCCCAAGTCTATCGTTCGGGGTATGAAGCCTCTGGTGATGATCCTTGTATTTACCGGCGTTCTGAATCTGTTCTTTACGCAGGAAGGTATGCTGCTGGTTGATTTCTGGTTTATTAAGATCTATTCCGGCGGCCTGAACCGTGCGGTGATGATGGTGGCAAGAATTTTGATGCTGATTACCTGCACCTTCTTGCTGACCTATACCACCTCTCCCATTGCACTGACGGATGGTTTGGAAGCGCTGATGAATCCCTTAAAAAAGATCAAAGTGCCTGTCCATGAGCTGGCCATGATGATGTGCATTGCCCTGCGCTTTATTCCGACGCTGATCGAAGAAACGGATAAGATCATGTGCGCTCAGAAGGCCCGTGGTGCCGATTTTGAAACCGGCTCTCTGATTGACCGGGCAAAGGCCCTGATCCCCATTCTGGTGCCCCTGTTTATCAGTGCCTTCCGCCGGGCGGATGAGCTGGCGACTGCCATGGAGTGCCGTTGCTATCAGGGCGGCGAGGGCCGCACCAAGATGAAGCTGCTGCGCTATCACCGGGAGGATTTTGTGGCTTTTGGTATCGGTGCGGTACTGCTTGCGGCGGTAATCCTACTGGGTAAATTCGGTCTGTGAGGTTATCTATGCGCAATATTGCCCTGTTTTTAACATATCTTGGAACAAATTATCACGGTTGGCAGGTTCAAAAAAACCTGCCAACTGTTGCCGAAACCGTGGAAAAGGCTGCTGCCATGATCGTGGGCCATCCGGTCCATGTGACCGGCTGTGGACGGACCGATGCAGGCGTTCACGCCCGGTGCTATGTGGCAAATTTCCGAACCACTTCCACGATACCAGTTGATCGGCTGCCCTATGCCATGAATACCCATCTTCCCTGTGATATCGTGGTGACAAAGGCTTTTGAGGTCCATGAGAATTTCAATGCCATCGGTTCCTGTGTTCGTAAGGAATATACCTACCAAATCTACAATTCCCGGTTGAAGGATCCCTTCTATGTCAATCGTGCATGGTTCTATCCCAAGCATCTGGATGAGAAGATTATGCAGGAGGCCGCCAGTCAGTTTGTGGGCACCCATGACTTTGCGGCGGTACGCAGTGTGGGTACCGATGTCAAGTCCACTGTCCGCACCGTATATTATTATAACGTTGAGCGGCAGGGGAACCTTATCACCCTGAAGGTCTGTGCTAACGGCTTCCTGTACAACATGGCCCGCGCCATGGCAGGAACCGTTGTCTATGCCGCCGAAGGTAAGATCAAACCCGAAGAAATCGGAAAAATTCTGGAATCCGGCAACCGAACAGCCGCTGGTCCTACTGTCCCTCCCGGAGGATTGTACATGACCCATCTTTGGTACGATGATGGTGTTGAGAAATTTGAGTGCGGCAGCGACTGGACTGTTTGAAATAGAAAAAATGTCATTGCGAGCCAGTCGGCAGACTGGCGTGGCAATCTCCTGCAAGAATCTGCGCATTGTTATATAACAGCAGTGCAGGAAAATGGAGGGGATTACCACGTCGGCCTGCGGCCTCCTCGCAATGACATTGACATTTTCGTTCATAATTTGTTTTCCCATTTTCGATTTCCTTGTGGTATACTGCGACAAAAGGAGTGATTTACTTTGCAGCCTAAAATGTGTACCAAGTGCAAGAAGAATATCGCCGTAGTCTTTATTACGAAGATCGAAAACGGCGCAACATTAAATGAAGGATATTGTCTGCGCTGTGCCAAAGGTCTGGGCATCCCCCAGATCGATCAGGCCGTGCGTCAGATGGGCATTAGTGAGGAAGATCTGGATCTGCTGACCGATGAAATGAGCAACATGTTCGGTCAGCGGGATAACAGCGACGATGCCGATGATGACGAGATCGACAGCCAGACCGCAACTTTCCCGCTGCTGAACCAGTTGTTTGGCGGCAGTGCCGAAAATATGCCCGCTCTGCCCCCCAGACCTGCCAAGCAGGAGGAACCCAAGGAAGAGGGGAAGGGCAAAAAGAAAAATAAGAAACACAAGTTCCTTGACAGCTACTGCATGGACCTGACGGGCCGGGCTCGGGAGGGAAAGTTGGATAAGGTTATTGGCCGGGATGTGGAAACGGAGCGTGTGATCCAGATCCTGAACCGCCGCCAGAAGAACAATCCCTGTCTTATCGGTGAGCCCGGTGTTGGTAAGACCGCCATCGCAGAGGGCCTTGCTCAGCGCATCGCAGCGGGAGAGGTTCCCTATAAGCTGCGGGACAAGGAAGTTTTTCTGCTTGATCTGACGGCGCTGGTAGCTGGTACCCAGTTCCGCGGCCAGTTTGAAAGCCGAATGAAGAGCCTTATCAGTGAGATCAAGGAATGCGGCAACATCATTCTTGTCATCGACGAGGTCCACAATCTGGTGGGCGCTGGCGATGCCGAAGGCTCTATGAACGCAGCCAATATTCTCAAGCCCGCCCTGTCCCGTGGTGAGATTCAGGTCATTGGTGCCACCACCTTTGCCGAATACCGCAAGCATATCGAAAAGGACGCTGCTCTGGAGCGCCGCTTCCAGCCGGTTTCCGTGGCTGAGCCTACCATTGCAGAGGCAAGCCAGATTATGCAGGGCATTGCCAAGGCTTATGCAGAGTTCCATGGGGTGGAGATCTCTCCTGAGATCGCCCATCAGTGCGTGGTGCTTTCTGAGCGCTATATTACCGACCGCTTCCTGCCGGATAAGGCCATCGACCTGCTGGACGAAGCCTGCTCCGACGTGAATTTGCAGTGCAAACAGATCTCTGAGCTTGCTGAGGCAAAGAAGGAGCGGGACGATTACGAGCTGGAGCTTCGGATGATGAACGAGGATCCGGAAAATGTGAACTATGAGCGCCATGCTATGCTTCGTTCCCGGTTGATGCAGCTTGCTTTGAAGATCGAGGATCTGGAAGCACTGCCCAAGCCTGCAGTGACCATGGAGAACCTTGCTCGCATTATCGAACTGTGGACCAAGATCCCTGCCTCCAAAATCAAAGCACAGGAATACGAACAGATCAAGGGATTATCTTCCCGGCTGAAGGAGCATATTGTGGGTCAGGACGAAGCTGTAGACGCAGTCGCTCGGGCGATTCGCCGCAGCCGTGTGGGTATTTCTCCTAAGAAGCGCCCTGTTTCCTTTATTTTTGTTGGCCCCACCGGCGTGGGTAAGACGGAGCTGGTTAAGCAGCTGGCAAATGACCTGTTTGACAGCGTTGACAGTCTGATCCGGTTGGATATGTCCGAATATATGGAGAAGCACACTGTCTCCAAGCTGATCGGTTCTCCTCCCGGCTATGTGGGCTATGACGAAGCAGGTCAGCTGACGGAGAAGATCCGCCGCCGTCCTTATTCCGTGGTGCTCTTCGATGAGATCGAAAAGGCCCACCCCGATGTTCTGAATGTGCTGCTGCAGGTGCTGGACGATGGCCGCATCACCGATGCACAGGGCCGGGTGGTGAATTTTGAGAATACCATCATTGTTATGACCTCCAACGCGGGCTCTGAGGGCCGTGTAGGTGGGCTTGGCTTTGGCCGTACGGAGAATGACATGGTGAAGGAAAAGACCATGAAGGCCCTGCGGGAGTTCCTGCGGCCGGAATTTTTGAACCGGGTGGATGAGATCATCACTTTCAACCACCTCACAGAGGAGAACTTCCTCGGTATTGCTGATATCATGCTTGCTGAACTGAGAGAGAGTCTAACAGCCCGAGGCCTTAGCCTGACTTGGGAGGACAGTCTGCGGAAGCTGCTGGTGAAAAAGGCCTACTCTTTGGTATACGGCGCTCGAAACCTGCGGCGTACCATCCAGCGGGAACTGGAAGACCCCATTTCCGAGGCCATCATCGATTCCTTCGAGCATCCCATCTCTGCCATCCACATCCGGGTGGAGGAGGATACTGTGAAGCTGGAGATTAGCTGATATAAACTACCCTTAACGGAAAATACCAAAAAAGATCCTGCACCAGTCCGATAGATTTGGTGCAGGATTTTTCTATGTGTTAGTTTTTTATTTGTTATGAAGTTGGAGGACTGAACTCTATCCGCCAAAAGACGAACTTCGCAAGGTTCAACGTAGTCCAACTGTAAGCCACAGACATCCCCCAAAGCGTCAAAGTCATGATACAAAGCCTTCTTCTTTACCGGCGAAGTAGTTTTTTCCATAGCTAGCCATGGAAAACTATCTTTGGCGGTTTCCTGTAATTAAACATTTGCAAGAAGCCACTTAGCAACACCATCTTCGTCATTAGATAAAATGATATCTGTCGCATATTTTTTCAAATCTTCGTGCGCATTCTCTACTGCATAACCTTCATCTGCAAGCTGAAACATATCTATATCGTTTTTACCATCACCAAAGACAATCAGCTTTTCTGCATTGAGCATTGATTTTAATTGTCTAATCGCGTTAGATTTTGATGCTTCCAAAGGCATGATCTCCAACCATTGTTCATTCGTATATATATCTGTCTGGTATACACAATGGTACTTATCTTTATACCTCTCATACAATGGTTTAAGCTTTTTGGGGGTATCGATACAAGTGATGTAAAAAATATTTCCTTCTTTTAGATTGGATGGTGAATCTACTATGTTAGTGCGAACATCGCCTTTTCGGCTATTTAGAAATATTTTCATACCATCTGTACATAATTGAGGAACAAATGAGAATTTCTCTTTACCATTGATATAGGCATAGACAATCGGATATACACCATTATCAAACAAATCTTCCAACACATCATGGACAGAGGCATCAAAAAAATTCGCAATTAAGATTTCCTCTGTGAGGTTATCAATTACAAATGCCCCATTGTACACAATTAAAGGGAGTGGCGTATCTATCCCTTGCGTTGCTTTTTTTGCAGTAATTAAGGAACGAGCTGTTGCGTAAGAAAAAATCATTCCTTTGCTAACCAATGAATTTATCACAGTACTGGTAAATTCAGAAGTTGTTTCATTACTTCTCAGCAATGTGCCATCTAAATCCGAAACATATAAATTGCTCATTATTACACCCGCAAACAGAAAAATATCAAATTCAGTATAGCATAATTCCATATCCATGTGAAGTGGGTGTTGGATGAATTTATGCTTCTAAAAGTCCAATGTATTTGTATGCGGTGGTTCTGCTGATGTCGCAGACCCTTACCAAACCGCTTACATTCAATTGCTGGCTCATGTAAGCAGGGTAGTGGTGAAGGGAGGTGGCGAGGATGTCCTCTTAGCTCACCTGCGACTGCTCGATTTTATCAATGCAAAACCCATGGGAAAGTCAGGAATAGAAGACAATTGTCCTTGCAATCCATCAGACTTTATGCTATGATATTTTTATCTATTTTTAACAAAAAGGGTGGTAAATATGCAAGATATTGGTATGCAGTTTCACATTCATTGTGTAGAGGGGGATGTTGGTCGCTATGTATTTCTCCCCGGAGACCCCGGCCGCTGTGAATCCATTGCTGCCCATTTTGATAACCCTGTCCATATTGGGATGAACCGGGAGTACAATATCTATACCGGTACTCTGCTGGGCGAAAAGGTCTCTGTTTGTTCCACCGGCATTGGCGGTCCCTCTGCTTCCATTGCCATGGAGGAGCTGGCAGCAATCGGTGCTGATACCTTCATCCGCATCGGCACCTGCGGCGGCATTGCTATGGATGTTTTGCCCGGTGATGTGGTAGTTGCCACCGGCGCTATCCGCTATGAGCATACCTCATTGGAGTATGCCCCCATCGAGTTCCCGGCAGTTGCGGATTTTGACATTACCGCCGCCCTGAAGGCTGCCAGTGAGGATCTGGGCTACCGCACCCACACCGGTGTTGTCCAGTGCAAGGATGCCTTCTACGGTCAGCATAGTCCTGAGAAGTCTCCTGTCTACTATGATCTTCTGCAGAAGTGGGAGAGCTGGAAGCGCCTTGGCGTAAAAGCCAGCGAGATGGAATCTGCAGCACTGTTTGTTGTGGCCGCTGCGCTGGGTGTCCGCTGTGGCAGCTGTTTCCATGCGGTATGGAATCAGGAGCGTGAGAAGGCGGGGCTCGCCATGCCTATGACGGAGGATACCTCCGGCGCCATTCGGGTAGGCATTGAAGCAATGAAGCGTATTATTGCAGCCGATCTAGCCAGAAAGTAAGCAGAAAGACAATTTCAGATACAAAGCCTCCTGCCCTTGCTGGAGGCTTTGTGCGTTTTCGGAGGATCAAAGCATCTCCTGCTCTAAATTACGGAAGAGATCGGAGTCGAAAAAATCAGGCAGTTCGATGCCAATGCCGTCGCATAGCTTCTTGATGGTGGCAACGGTTGTGGAGTTATTCCTGCCGCGGGTGATGTTATTCAGGGTCGACTGTGTGATCCCGCTGGCCTTGCTGATTCCGGTGACGGTCATATGATTCTTTCTGCACAATTCATAGATCCGCTCCCGCAGGGCATCTTTTGTTCGCATGTTATACACTCTCTTTCTCGCGTTTGTAATTTGATTTTATAGAAATATAGGGGTGATTATATGGAAAATGGGGAAAAGCTGATCACATGCAGCACGGATGAAGCGCTGCATTATATCGTATTTTTGGCTAGACATGTTCCAACAGGAGATATTTCCAGTGTGATCCTGATCGTATTGATGGAGCTTAGCTTTCAACCGCATCTCGATGGATTCATATATTTGCGGGATTCCATTGAAAGAAAGACCGAGAATCAAAGAAAACGGGTAAATGTGATCCTACTGGAATTGGTAGCGTTTTATCATTCCGTGGTTGATTATGCCAACATAGAGCAATCTATTCGACATTGTATCAGTTCTGCATGGAAGCGGAGAAACGAAGTGAAGTGGATCAAATATCTCACCTCGGATTTTTATGCAGAAGGGAAACCTTCCAATGCAGCACTCATTTCACAGGTAGCCTGTATGACAGAGCTTTGGAGAAACTGCCAGCAGGCAAAATGAACGGCGCGTCTTCTTTGCTATGTTAACATGGGATGGTCTGATTTTTCAAACTAGAAAAAACGAGAAAAATCGAGAAAAAATGGAAAAAGTCTGCTTCCATAGGGACTATCTGAAATCCTGAAAGATGCCCAAAAGTGCGGGAAAAAGAACCGCTGACGGCGCTTGCTGATTCAATCAGTGCTTCCGAAACAGACGGGGAAAAGATAAGTGAATTTATGGCAGAAAAAAGGAGGGAGCAGCCTGCTCCCTCCGAAGTATATTCACTTTTCGATATACTGCACAAATCCCAGTGTCATGTAGTCCAGAAGGACCTGCTTATCAGGGGTTTTTCCCATGGTAACGCGATGACAGTAGACCTCCCACAGGGGCTGACCGCAAAGCTCTGTCTTTTTGATCTCAAAGACATGGTTCCAGCTGCGGCCTTCCATATACTGAGGCTCCTTGATGAAACGGATCAGTTCCAGACGGCGGAAATTAAAGGTGGGGAACGCATTTTTGATGCAGCTTTCAAACAGAACTTCCGCATCCCGAACGCTTCCTAGCTCAAAGGTGCTGCGGATCATGGCCCGATAATCTTGCATAGAATGACCTCCTTAGAGTTTGTTATATGCTTTTTCCAAGAATTTTTGGCTATGGATGACGACACGCTTGTGGACACCATGACCGATCTCTCCGGTCTCATCGAAGGCCGTCACTGCAAAGGTAATGACTTTGCCTTCTACTGCTGTGACTTCTGCGACTGCCCGGACTTCCAGCCCCACCGGAGTTGCGGAAATGTGTTCGATGTTCAATGCAGTACCCACGGTAGTCTGAGAGTCGCTAAGGCACTGTGCGATGGCTTCACAGGCAGCACCTTCCATCAGAGCAACCATACAGGGCGTTGCGTAGACCAGCAGATCGCCGGAGCCGACTTCCTTTGCAGTATCCTCCCGCTCCACAAGGGTAGATACCTCTGCCTTCATGCCAATGGTAATTTCCATAGATATCACGACCTTTCTACTTAAAATATACCTGATAATTTTGTTGCTGTCAACGAAAAGGCTTGCTGTTTGAAAAAGTTCTGCACAAAATACTGTAAATGCAGCTGTCTTGTCACTAAAAGGGCTTGCCAATTGGAAAAAGATACGCTATAATCGTGTCATACAGAAAAAAGAGGTGGCTTTTATGGTTATCAATGATAAGCTTAATTTGACGATGCTGTGCGATTTTTATGAACTGACCATGAGTCAGGGCTATTTTGCTACAGGCTATAAGGATCGCATTGCTTACTTTGATCTGTTCTTCCGGCGCTGTCCGGACGGCGGCGGCTTTGCCATCGCAGCTGGTCTGGAGCAGATCGTGCAGTATATTTTGGATCTGCATTTCTCTGAGGAGGACATCCAATATCTGCGGGGCAGAAACCTGTTCAATGAAGAATTTCTTGCCTATCTTGCAGATTTCAAGTTCACCGGTGACATTTGGGCAGTTCCCGAGGGTACTCCCATGTTCCCCAATGAACCCATCATTACCGTTCGTGCTCCCGCTATTGAGGCCCAGTTGATCGAGACCTATCTGCTGCTGTGCATTAACCACCAGAGCTTGATCGCAACCAAGGCAAACCGCGTCGTGCGGGCTGCAGAGGGCCGGACTGTTCTGGAATTTGGTTCCCGTCGTGCTCAGGGTGCAGATGCGGCCATACTGGGTGCTCGTGCAGCATACATTGGCGGCTGCCATGGCACGGCCTGCACCATTTCCGATCAGCTTTTTGGTGTGAAGGCTGGTGGTACCATGGCCCATGCATGGGTGCAGATGTTTGATACGGAGTATGAAGCGTTCAAGGCTTATGTGGAAATGTATCCCAACAATGCGACCTTGTTGGTGGATACCTATAACACCCTGAAGTCCGGTGTCCCCAATGCGATCCGGGTCTTTAACGAGGTGCTGAAGCCCAAGGGCATTACCAAGTGCGGTATCCGTCTTGATTCCGGTGATATGGCTTACCTGACCCAGAAGGCGAGAAAAATGCTGGATGAGGCAGGCTGGACAGAGTGCCAGATCTCTGTTTCCAATTCTCTGGATGAATACATCATCCGGGATCTGCTGCGGCAGGATGCCAAGATCGACCTGTTTGGTGTGGGCGAACGGCTGATTACCGCCCGCAGTGAGCCTGTCTTTGGCGGTGTTTATAAGCTTGTTGCAGTGGAAAAAGAGGATGGATCTGTTACACCTAAGATCAAAATCTCTGAAAACGTAGCGAAAATTACCAATCCTCATTATAAGAAGCTGTACCGTTTTATTGGCAATGATACCGGCAAGGCTATTGCGGATTATTTAGCTATTTATGATGAGGTGGTAGACGATTCTAAGGACATGGAGATCTTTGATCCGGATGCAACATGGAAGCGGAAAACTGTTTATAACTTCACAGCAAAGGAGCTTCAGGTGCCTATTTTCCAGAATGGCAAGCTGGTATACGAACTGCCTGATCTGGAGGCTGTTCGTAATTACTGTCGTGAGCAGGTAGACATGCTTTGGGATGAGATCAAGCGATTCGATAATCCCCAGACCTACTATGTGGACCTGTCCCAGAAGCTTTGGGATATTAAATACGGACTGTTGGAGAAAAATGCGAAATAAAAGAACACCAGCATCGAATATGGCATTGGGCGGCATTTTTGCCGCCCTTGCTGTCGTTATCATGAATATGGGGACTCTGATTCCTGTGGCTACTTATACCTGTCCGGTACTGTGTGCATTGCTGCTGCAAATGGTAATGAAGAGCTGCGGGGCCCGGACCGCATGGGCGTGGTATGGTGCAGTTTCTATTTTATCGATTTTACTGGCACCGGATAAGGAGGCGGCGGCTGTGTTTGCTGCCATCGGCTATTATCCTATTGTAAAGCCGATGCTGGACCGGTCGAAAGGGAAGTGGCTGTGGAAAACACTGCTGTTCAACGTGTCTATTTTATGCATGTACTGGGTGTTGATGCACTTATTTGGACTGGAACAGGTCACAGCAGAGTTTTCGGAACTAGGCACTGTCATGACTGCAGTATTGCTGATCCTTGGAAATGTCACCTTTTTCCTGTTGGATCATCTTCTGGGCCGAAAGCTGAAACGGTAGGGGGCAGGAGGAACGCAATGGAAACAGTTTGGCATCTTTACATCCTGCGCTGCGGAGATGGTAGCTTATATACCGGCATCACCACTGATGTTCATAGACGCTTCTCTGCCCATCAATTAGGAAAAGGTGCAAAATATACACGGGGAAGAGGCCCTCTGGAATTGGTTTATCAGGAGTGCTGCGGCAGTCATTCAGCAGCATTAAAGCGAGAAATACAGGTCAAAGGACTTTCCCGTGAGGATAAGCTTCGTTTCTTGAAAGAAGAAGCGAATAGGGCAGAAGGGAAATCGGTATGAAAACTATCTTGACAATTCTTCGATGAAGTGTTATCATACTTTTGTAGATTAGCGTAGGCTAACTGAATGAAGAAAGAAGGGAATCTGATGACACTTAACGAAGCATGTGAAGGTAAGGAGTACATCATCCGCAATATTGAGACTGACGACGAAGAATTGGACGCGTTTTTGTTCTCCTTAGGCTGCTACAGTGGGGAACCAATCACGGTGATATCCCGTCGGAGGGGAAACTGCATCGTGTCGATCAAGGATGGCCGCTATAGCATTGATAAGCAGCTTGCAAAGGCAATTCAGATTTAAAAAGCGCCAATGGATTCGTTGGCAGTTTTTTAGATGCGGTGGTTAGCGAAAACTAACTGGAGTAAGGGAGGAACATCTACATGCAGGACATCATGTTGCTGGCAGTAATCGGTCTGATCGTGGGTGCGGCTGCCGGATATATTTGGAGAGAAAAGAGAAAAGGAAGAAAGTGCATTGGCTGCCCCGATAGTGCTGCATGCAGTGGTCACTGTGTAGGCTGCTCCGGATGCGGAAACAAAACTGCAGGATAATGCTGAAGTGCATGTTGTAATTGAAACTGGATACAAAACAAAATCCGACCAATGATTGTAATCATGGGTCGGATTTTATTTTATGAAATGAAGGCTTTATATTGCAAATCAGTATTACATATCGTAAATGCCCATAATCAGAATACCGGCAAAAGTAACAGCGATGCAGGCATAATGCTTCCAGCTCAGCTTTTCCTTCAGGAACAGTCGGCTCCACAGGACGGAGGCCATGCAGTAAGAGGAAATAATGGGAGCAGCCAGCGCAGCATCGCCGCTGGCAAGAGCCATGATATAGGTAAACTGACCGGCAGTTTCAAAGATGGCACCGACATACTTGGGCGCTTCCATCTTAGGAACCAGCTTCTGTTTTTTGATGATGACGGTATAAATGAAGCAGACAATGCCGCTGAACAGGAAGGTCAGCTCATAGGCAACATTGGCAGAATCCTCATTCAGTGTTTCCAGAACCAGCTCATCGGCAAAGGTGCCGGCGGCATCCAAGAAGCAGTAGGCAAGGGGCAGGGCAAGGGCCAGCCAAGATTTTGCATACTTATAGTTAGAGGCCTCCTGACGGGCTGCACGAAGCTCCTCGTCCTCGTGGGCTTCCACAAAGCCCAGACCAATGACACCGGCGCAGGCCAGTGCAATGGCCAGATACTGAGGGGCCTCCATAGGATCGGCAGTTCCGGTGACGATGGCGACGATGGCAACTAATGCACCGGAAGCATTGCAAATGGGGGAGGAGATGGAAAGCTCAATGTAGCGAAGGCCTACATAGCCCAGTGTCATTGAACCGATGTACAGCAGGGAGACGGGCAGATAGGTCCAGATGACCTCGAAGGAGATTTCTACACCGCCAATGAAGATCTCGTACACGGCGTGCAGGCCCATTACGATACCAACAGCCATAACCATTTTGAACTGACTATATTTGTCCTTTGCGTCACGGCAGCCGATCTTAGAGAAGAAGTCAGAACCGGACCAGCACAGCAATGTGATAATTGAGAACCAGAACCAAGTCATTTTTATACCTCACTTTGTTTTATTTTAAAGAGTTATCAAACCGGCATCCATCATTTTCTGCAGGCTCATAAGGATACCAAGCTTGGCATGGTACCAAGTCAGGCCGCCTTGGAAATAGACCGCATAGGGGGGACGGATGGGACCGTCTGCGGAAAGCTCAATGGAACTGCCCTGCACAAAAGCACCGGCGGCCATGATAACACGGTCCTTATAGCCGGGCATATCAGAGGGCCAAGGGGTTGCAAAGGAATCCACAGGCGCAGCTGCCTGAATGCCCTTACAGAAGGCGATCATGCCTTCCTCGCTGCCCAACTCCACAGCCTGAATGATATCATGACGGCTTTCGGTGGCATTAGGGACACAGCGGAAGCCCAGCGGCTCGTACAGATTGGCTGCAAAGATGGCGCCCTTTTCTGCTCCGGCGGTGACAGTGGGAGCAAGGAAGAAGCCCTGATACAGGCTGGTCATCAGGCCCAGATTCGCACCAACCTCCTGACCCAGACCGGGAGCAGACAGGCGATAGGCGCAGCGGTCCACACAGGCCTTTGTGCCGGCGATATAGCCGCCAATGGGAGCCAATCCGCCGCCGGGATTCTTAATGAGGGAGCCGACCGTCATATCCGCGCCCACATCGGAGGGCTCAATGGCTTCCACAAATTCGCCATAGCAGTTATCCACCATAACGATCAGATCGGGCTTGATATTCTTGCAGAATGCGATCAATTCTCCAATCTGAGTTACAGAAAAGGTGGGGCGGGTAGCATAGCCCTTGGAACGCTGAATGGTGACCATCTTGGTCTTGGGGTTGATCGCTTTGCGGATGCCTTCGTAGTCGAAGGTTCCCTCGGGAAGCAGGTCCACCTGATTATAGGTCACGCCATATTCCGCCAGAGAGCAGGGGCTGGGGCGGATGCCAATGACCTCCTGCAAGGTATCGTAGGGAAGTCCCACGGGGGACAGCAGCTCATCGCCGGGCAGCAGGTTGGCGCTGAGGGCGATGGTCAGCGCATGGGTACCGCAGGTGATCTGAGGACGGACCAATGCAGCTTCCGTGTGGAAAACATCTGCGTAGACCCGTTCGAGATTGTCACGGCCAAAGTCATCATAGCCATAGCCGGTGGTACCTACAAAACAGGCTGCGGAAACCTTGTTTTTCTGCATGGCCCGCAAAACCTTGGCCTGATTGTGCTCTGCAATCTTGTCAATGGCATCGAAGCGATCCTTTAGTTTGGAGATCGCCTTTTCACCATAGGCATATACAGCAGGGGAGATGCCCATGGTTTGATATAGTTCCAGTAATTCTTCCATAAGTTAATCCTCTTTTTTTACATTATTCAGTAATTCGTTGGCCAGATCATTGAGGACCTCCGGCCGGGAAACGATCAGTCCTGTTTCTGCTTCTCCGAGAATCAGCAGGGTATCGCCGGGCTTGATGCCGAACAATTCACGAGCCTCCTTGGGAATCACGATCTGTCCCCGGTCGCCCACCTTCGCAGTGCCGAATACCCGCTGCTGCTTGTTTTTGCCAAGAATGTGTTTGCCTCCGGGCATGTCATTCCTTCTTTCATAATTTGCATTTCATATTTTTCATACTTTTCACACTTGCGGATTATACAAAATTCTGCGGCTGTTGTCAAGACAGCCGCAGAAAATAATTGGATTTATTTCACAAGAATCTCTCTTGCTTTTTGGTACTTTTGCATCCACCATTGGAGTTTTTCTTCCGGAAGGCCTGCTCCGGTGCAGCGGGTCTGGTCCGAGTTATGGGCGATATCCGCAAGCTTCACCTTTCTTGCAATGGGGTGGGCTGCAATGCGGCGAACATAATCAAAATAGGCTTCCTGATCGTGCTCCGCAGCATCCTCATGGGTCAGCAGTGCCACAATTTCCACCACCTCGGGGGGAAACGCCTGAGCCAGTTCCTCTATGGTGACAGAAGTATCTTCTACCACATCATGAAGCAGTGCCGCACAGCAGGAGATCTCATCCTCCATTTGCTCCGCTAAATGAATCGGGTGAAAAATATAGGGTATCCCATTGTAATCTAGCTGTCCGTGGTGAGCATTGTAGGCGAAGATCATGGCTTTGCTGGTCAGATGCGTATAGACCATCAGTCATTCCTCCGTCTTCTGCCGCCGAAAAGCAGGATCAGGCGCAGCAGCTGGGCCAGTGCGGTTGCCGTAGCGGCCACATAGGTCAGAGCGGCGGCCGTCAGAGTCTTTCTCGCGCCCCGCTGCTCATCCTCCGTCAGAAGATTGGCGGATTCAATGACCTGCATAGCCCGGCGGCTGGCATTAAATTCCACAGGCAGTGTAACCAGCTGAAAAACCAGAGACAAGCCAAAACAGGCGATTCCCAAATATACCAGTGTATCGGAAACCAATCCAAGTGTGGAAAACAGAATACCGATCAAAATGAGCGGCATGGCAAGTCTTGAACCGAAATTGGTCAGGGGAATAATGGCGGCTCTGAGCTTGATCGGTGCATAGCCCTGTGCATACTGAACCGCATGCCCCGCCTCGTGACAGGCGACACCGATGGCCGCAGTGGAGGTGTTGCTGTACACGCTGTCAGACAAACGGATCACGTTGGTTTTGGGATCAAAATGATCCGTCAGGTTGCCGCTGACCCGTTCGATGCGGACACCATGAACACCATTGGCGCTGAGGACACGCTGGGCTGCCTGTGCACCGGTGAGGCGGCGGATGGAGAACTGCTGAGAATACTTTTGAAATGTGGAATTAACATTGTGACTGGCCCAAAGAGATAAAATCACACAGGGCAGTACCAGATATAGATATGTCCAGTCAAAACCGTAGTAGTAACCGTAAGGATAGAGCATAATGACCTCCCGTTTTTTAAATAATTTCCGGCTCCATGGCCTCGTGAAGTTTTGTCGTAATGGCACCCCGGAAGAGGGAAAACGCCTGCGCGTGGAGCGTCTGTAAGGCACCGGCCACCAGATTCAGTGGGACTTGGCCCGGCATGTATAGATCCTGATCGAAGATGAATTTAATTTCCTGATCCTGAGTTCTGCCTCGTTTTACAAGCCCGGGACCCGCGTGGATCTTTGCACGGCAGCCGCCGCGAATATTTAGCTCGCAGTCTACCGTGTTCCGAAGAGAAGCTGCCTCTTCTACGCTATCCAATGACAGTGGTCCCAGATAACAGGGCTGGATCAATTCCCGAAAGGGGATCCCCTCCAGCCCGAGAGAGAAGCGCGATATAAAATTCAGATAACGCAGACCGATCCGGGAAAAGTGGGCCGGCTTGTAAATGCGGATGAAGGCGGCCAGCGGTTTGTCCAGATGGGCGGCAAATTCCTCCCAACTGGGGTATCGGGTACAGGTGAGGGAAATGAACTGGTTGGTCAGATTGACCCGCCAGACACCGTCGGAAGAGGAAAACTGAAAGTTGGTAATAGGAGGCTGGTTTTGGACCGTCAGCTTTCCATCCACGCTGACAAGCTTCGGTGCAGAAAGCTCCTGCTTCCGCAGAAAAATGGGAAACGCATCCCGGATCGCCTCCTGAAATTCCACAGGTTCAGAGGCGGTAACAGACAGGATCTCCGGAAATCGAAGCTGACAGATCACCTCTGCCAAGGGGGAAAGCTGATAGCGGCAGTGCACTTCCTTAGAAAACATAGGCATACCTCATTTTATGTAGAAAGTTATCTTTTATTATAGCCAAACCCAGACAAAATGGCAAGAGGATGGGAGCAAAGGATGATCGGAAAATTGTAAACTTTAGGAAAACAAAAATACGATTAAGATTAGGAAAACGTTGAAAAGTTCACAGTTTATTCATCCTACGATTTAAGGAAACTGATATACTTACCAAGATGTGATTTTATTGCGGAAAAGAAGGGATTAGCATGAAAGACCCCTATAAAAGAAGATATTTTTATCTGATGATGTCCATTTTTGGCGCCATCAGTTTGAGTATCCTGGTGTTTTTCTCATTGTACCGGTTTCGTGGAATTGGGGAGATACTGCGTAAACTCAGCAGTATTTTGGCACCCTTTATTTATGGCAGTGTGGTGGCCTATTTGCTGCGGCCTTCCTGCAATACCTATGAAAACCTTTTGCAGAAGTATCTGCCCAAAAAACTGAAAAAGGCAGCCGGTTCCTTGGCAGTGACGTTTGCCTTGCTTACAGGCATTCTGGTGGTATACGTTCTGATTATCATGATCGTACCTCAGTTGATCAGCAGCATTGAATCCCTAGTGACCACATTGCCTCAGAAGATCAACTATTTTATGGCATGGGTCAGACATACCTTCGGAGGTGTGCCGATGATCGCATCGTTAATCCAGAAATTTGACAGCAATGCCAGTGCTATTTATCAGGATGTGAATGCATGGGCCACGGAAACATTGACACCCTATGTTACCAGCTTTGTCAGCGGTGTCGGTTCCAGCGTATATAACATTTTATTATTCTTGTATAATTTGCTGATCGGTTTGATCGTTGCCTGCTACCTGCTGGCAAGCAGAAAGAAATTTGCGCGGCAAAGTGTGCTGATCGTTCGCAGCATGCTGAAGCCCCGATGGGCAGATCTGGTACTGGATGAGGTGGCTTTTGTTGACCGGATGTTCGGTGGTTTCATCGACGGAAAAATTGTGGATTCTGCCATCATCGGTGTGCTTTGTTATATTGGCTGCTCGGTTTTCAAATTCCCCAATGCGCTGCTGGTTTCGGCGATCGTAGGCATTACCAACCTGATCCCGTTCTTTGGTCCCTTCATCGGTGCGGTACCATCCACACTGCTGATTATGTTTGAAGACCCCATTAAGGGACTCTGGTTTATTCTCTTCATTCTGGCCTTGCAGCAGTTGGATGGCAATGTCATTGGACCCGCTATTTTGGGCGACCGTACAGGATTGTCCAGCTTCTGGGTATTGTTTGCAATTATCCTTTGCGGCGGCCTATGGGGTCTGGTGGGTATGGTGATTTGTGTGCCCATGTTTGCAGTCATTTATGATATCGTAAAGAAGCTGGTACGCCGTGGCCTACTCAAGAAAGAGCAAAATTACCTATGGGATCAGTATAAAGCAGATTTTCCTGATGAAAAATAGGGAACATCTTTCATACGAGAATTGTTGGACCGTCACAGCAGTGTATTTGCTGTGACGGTTCTTGACAAAAAGGGGAGAAATACAGTGCTGGAACTGCGGAAAATGAATTATGAGGACCTAATTGAGCAGTGGAAATACGTAACAGTCCTGCCGACGGATGAAAATGGCTTAACAAATCAATACGAGGGTGTATCTCTTGAGGAATACAGAGATAGGGTGCTGCCCGAACTGATGATGCACGAAAAACCCGTCAATATGCCGGACTGGTTTGTGCCGGAAACCTATTACTATCTGTGGGATGGAGATATCCTCGTTGGGGAATACAGAATCAGACATCATTTGACAGAAGCCTTGAAAACAGGCGGCGGTCATATCGGATACAGTATTAAAAGGGAACTTCGGGGACAGGGTTATGGAACCATGGGACTGGCTATGACAGTGGAATTGGCCAGAGGGATCGTTCCGGAGGAGGAACTGTATTTGCGAGTGCAAAAGGGAAATCTCCCATCCCTTCATGCCATTCTTAATAATGGGGGTTATCTTGCGGCAGAAGATGATACCCATTTTTTCCTGAGGATCAAAAAGTAACAGAATGTGCATAGGCAGAAAAAAGGCCAAACCGCTTATGCGGTCTGGCTTTCTTGCGTTACAGGGCCTCTGGTAGGTGTTGGTTTCAGAAAATACGAGTTGTACTTTTGTGTAGATATTTTCCGAAGGATATGCTATACTATTGAAAATATGCAGGAGGAGGCCTATTATGGGTTTTTTGTATTTTTTGGAATCCATCCGTTTTCCCGCATTAAATGAAGCTATGCTGCTGATCACCCGGTTGGGCGAGGAAACTGCCTTTTTGGTGGTAGCATTGATCGTTTTCTGGTGTGCAGATAAGCGAAAGGGCTACTATATCCTGATGGCAGGGTTTGTGGGAACCATCGTCAACCAGTTTTTGAAGCTGGTATGTGCGGTCCCCCGGCCATGGGTGCAGGACCCGAATTTTACTATCGTGGAAGCGGCAAGAGAAGCAGCCTCCGGTTACAGCTTTCCCAGCGGACACAGTCAGAATGCAGTAGCTACCTTTGGCGGTGTGGCACTGACAATCAGAAACCGCTATCTAAAGGCTGCTGCGGCGGCAATTGCGGTATTGGTTCCTTTTTCCCGAATGTATTTGGGTGTCCATACGCCTGCAGATGTGCTGACAGGCTCTCTGCTTTCTCTGGGATTCCTTATGGCACTGAAGCCCATGGTGACAACAACAAAGAAGACGGCGATGAAGGATATTATTGGGTTCCTGCTTGTGCTGGCTGTTTGTTTCCTCCTGTATGTAGAGCTATACCCCTTTCCGGAAAGTTTTGATGTTCATAATTTAACATCCGGACTGAAAAACGCCTATACGCTTCTGGGCTGCATGATTGGCTTGGGGATCGTATATCCTGTAGAAAAGAAATATGTGAATTTTGAAACGAAAGCCATCTGGTGGGCTCAGATCATGAAGGTGATACTTGGACTCTGTGTGGTGCTGCTGGTAAAGGAAGGTCTGCGTGCGCCTTTGGAGGCTATGTTACCCGTCTATCCGGCCCGTGCGGTGCGGTATTTCCTAATTGTACTGACGGCAGGTCTATTATGGCCCATGACATTCCAGTGGTTTTCCAAGTTGGGAGTAAAAAATGAATTACGCAACCATTAAGAATTGTGACATTGCCAATGGTCCGGGTGTTCGCGTCAGTCTGTTTGTATCAGGCTGCACTCATCGCTGCAAGGGCTGCTTTAACGAAGTGGCCTGGGACTTTGACTATGGCGAGCCCTTTACGCAAAATACGATAGATCAAATTATTGACATGCTCCGCCCCAGCTATATCCGGGGACTGACCTTGTTGGGAGGCGAACCCTTTGAGCCTCAGAATCAGGATGCGGTGGTTATGCTGCTGCGCCAGATCAAACAGGAGCTGCCGGAGAAGAGCATCTGGGCGTTTTCCGGATATTTGTTTGAAAAGGACATTCTGTCAGGCCGGTTAGGGGATACCAGTGAGTATCTGAGCTATCTGGATGTGCTGGTAGATGGTCCCTTTGTGGAAGCGAAGAAAAATTTGTCGCTGCGGTTCCGAGGATCGGAGAATCAGCGGATCATTGATGTACCAGCATCTCTTGCAGCAGGGGAGGTCATCCTCTGGCAGGATTGGCAGGGAGAAAAGAAAGGAAGGAATCCCTAATATGGAAGCAGTACACGTAAAGCTTCTCCGGGAAGGAGCGCGACTGCCCAGCTACGGCAGCGCAGAAGCAGCTGGCGCGGACCTGTATGCCTGTTTAACGGAAGCGGTCACCATTGCTCCGGGAGCAACGGTATTTTTGCCCACGGGAATTGCGCTGGAGGTGCCGAAGGGCTGCGCAGGCCTAGTGTATGCCCGCAGCGGCATGGCCTGCAAACGGGATCTGGCTCCTGCCAACAAAGTTGGCGTGGTTGACAGTGATTACCGCGGTGAGATCATGGTTGCTCTGCACAATCACGGTACGCAGCCGCAGATCGTGGAAAACGGGGAACGGATCGCCCAGTTTATCATTACCCCGGTGCTGACCCCGGCCTATATGGCTGTGGAAACCCTGTCGGACACAGAAAGAAATACCGGCGGCTTTGGTTCAACGGGAAAATAATGTGTATTTTCTATAAAATCTATGTAAGGTTTTTGTAAAAATTGCATCGATATTGTCACTGTACTTTTTTACAAAAATTTCTTATAATATTATTATGCTGAAATCGGCAGTAAATCAAAAACAATGATAAATTGATTATAGGAGTTACATATGGATATTTTATCTGCCATTATCCAGCTCTTAGGCGGTCTGGCCATGTTCCTTTACGGTATTGAACTGATGGGTGATGGCTTGAAGAACAGCTCCGGCGCCGCACTGAAGCGAATCCTGGAAAAGGTTACCGGAAGTGTCTGGATGGGCGTTTTGACCGGTGCACTGGTCACAGCTGTTATCCAGAGTTCTACTGCGACGATCGTTCTGACTGTGGCACTGATCGGCGCCGGTATCCTGACACTGAAGCAGGCGGTATCCATCGTCATGGGCGCTAATATTGGCACCACAGTTACTGCTCAGATTATCCGTCTGGGGTCCATTGAATCTGACGGAAGCTTCCTGCTGTGGCTGTTTGATACGGATACCTTGGCTCCCATTGCGCTGGTAGCTGGCATCATTCTGCTGATGTTTATCAAAAGCAAAAATTCCAAAACCATTGGCGATATCTGTATTGGCTTCGGTGTGCTGTTTGTGGGCCTGAGCCTGATGACGGATGGTGTGAAGCCTTTGATTGGAACCGATGCCTTTATGACCTTTATCGAATTTTTAGGCAACCCTCTGTTTGGCATTCTCTTCGGCCTTGTCCTGACGGTCATCGTGCAGAGTTCTTCCGCTACCGTGGGTATGCTGCAGACAGTCGCATCGGTTCCCGGTTCGGGCATTACCTTTGCCATGGCTTATCCTGTTATTATGGGCATCAATTTAGGCACCTGCGTCACCACTGCTATGGTCTGCTCTATTGGTTCTTCCAAGGATTCCAAGCGCACCGGTGTGGTACATATTGCGTTTAATACCATTGGTACTGTTCTTTTCCTGATCGTGATGAGCATTATGCAGAAGCTTTCTATCTTTGGAAATGCGTTCTGGGTTGCAGCAGTTGATAGCGGCGGGATCGCTAATTTCCAAACGATCTTCAATCTGATCACCGCTATCGTACTGGTTCCTTTCGCGGACGTTCTGGTTAAGCTCTCTATGAAGATCGTCAAGGACGACAAACCCAGCGAGGACAAGCATCCTGAGCTGCATACACTGGACGAGAAGCTGTTCAATTCTCCCGCAGTGGCTGTAGGTGTTACCATCAATGCGGTTGCCGCTATGGGCCGCATTGCCATGGGTAACTTTGAAAAGGCATGCAGAATCCTGAAAAAGTATGATCCTGTTTTGGTCAGTGAGATCAATGAGGACGAGGAGTATCTGGATCAGTTCAAGGATACCGCAGACCGTTTCTTAGTGGGTCTTAGCAAGGCAGTGGAAACGGAATGGGATGACCGCCAGATGGATATGCTGATCCAGACGGTTCCTGCTTTCGAACGAGTGGGCGACTACGCAACCAATCTGGTAGAGCTTGCGGATCGGCTCCAGAGTGAAAATACCACCTTTTCCGATATGGCTAAGCAGGAATTGGGAATCATCTGCTCTGCTGTGAATGAGATTCTGAGTATCACGGTCAATGCCTTTGCCAACGAGGATAACGAAGCTGCTAAGTCTATCGAGCCTTTGGAAGAAACCATTGATGATATGGTCATGATCCTGAAGGACCGCCATACCAAGCGTCTGAAATCCGGTGCTTGCTCCATTAGCAGCGGTCTGGTCTTCATGGAAGCGCTGACCTATCTGGAGCGTGTTTCTGACCATTGCTCCTCCATCGCGGTTGTGATGTTGGCCCGAAACAATGAGGCCATTTTGCAGAACCACTACGATTATTTGCGTGAGATCCATTCCGGCAATGACGTTGCCTACCTGTCTGAGCGGGAACGCCGCCGCGAACAGTATATCAAACCTCTGAAGGAAGTTCAGTAAAACAAAAGTAATGCCCCTGAGCAGTAAGCTCAGGGGCATCTTTGTGTCTTAGCCACAGAGGGCTGCCAGTTCTTCTGCAACGGAAGCTTCACAGCTTCTCATGGACTGAATCGTCTTGTCCAGAACCTCGTCCAATGTCCAGCCCAGACGCTCTGCGCCCTGCTTGATAACATCCCGGGAGCAGCCTGCGGCGAACTTCTTGTCCTTAAACTTCTTCTTAAGGGAAGACAGCTCCATATCCATGACGGACTTGGAGGGCCGCATCCGGGCGGCAGCGCCGATGAGACCGGTCAACTCATCTACAGTGAAGAGAATGTTCTCCATAAGGTTTGCGGGCTCTACATCGCAGCAAAGCCCAAAGCCATGGGAGCAGATAGCATGGACCATTTCCTCGCTGGCATTGATCTCAGAGAGCAGCCGGGGAGCCACCTGACAATGCTCCTCGGGATACAGCTCAAAGTCAATGTCATGCAGCAGTCCCACAAGACCCCAGAAATCGGCGTCTTCGCCATTCTGCTGGGCATACCAGCGCAGGACGCCCTCGACTGTCAGGGCATGCTGAATGTGGAAGGGCTCCTTGTTGTACTTTTGCAGCAGGGCAAGGGCCTGCTGGCGGTTCAGTTCCATAGAAAAATCCTCCTGAGAAAAATATGAAACTATTTTAACGAATCTGCAAGAAAATGTCAACCGGATAGCTTATTCTTCCGCATTAGCGGAATGTTCGCCAAAGGAGTCGGGCTCAAACATAAACATAGGGTAGCGGTCCGTATCTTCCAGCCAGCTGTCTGCGCCGTCATTGACCAGTACATAATTGCCGGGAATGGTGGGAAAGAGGACGTATTCCCAGACGCTGCTGCCTTCCTTTGCGCCTTGCAGGTAAGGAATATCGGCTTCAGTGCCTGTTTCACTGAGGATGTTGAAACTGATCGTCCCTTCGTAGTGGGAATAATTTGGATTTTCCGCAAAGCCGTTGGGCCAGTAACTGAAGAACTGCCAGCCGTCTTTTTCGCCCAAGGGACGGCAGCGGATGCCAAAGGGCGTTTGTTCGTCTGTGTATTCCACGATCTCATATTCCCAGCCCAGAAAGCGGTTCAGCTTAAAGGAAATATCCCCATAGCTGTAGGCAATGGGCTCCACATGGTAGGTGCTATAGGAATCCTCCTTTCGGGAATCGTCGCATTTTGACTGCATGAACTTGTCCAGCGCGGCATCCTCGATTTGGAAATAGAGGGTATTGAAGTCATCGGGATAATTGAGGATGAGATAGATGTTACCGTTCCAACGGTGGAGACTGAGCACAAGATGCTCCCAGTCAGTCGCTTCTCCGTCATCCAACCAAAGCTCGATGCTGACATCCAGATCTCCCATTTCCGGCTGGAAACGGTAGTAGATGTTGGCAGGAGGGATGTTAGAGAGGATATCACGCAACTCCCTGATCTCTTCATTGGTAAGGCTGTACTGACCGGGCTGGTGAACGCCATCAAAATACCGGACATCGGCATTGTAGAGATAGTAACTGTTAGGGTACGTTTCGGGAGGCACCGCCTCAAAGGAAATATCCCGGCGGCTATTTGTGATCTGCATACGCATTGCCGGAGGATCATCTTCACGCAGGATGAAGTCAGGACTGCCGATAGACCACTGTGACTTGTCCATCAAAACCAGTGTTGGTGTCTGGGTAATGGGAATGTAACCCGATGCGCCGTTACAGTATTCGATGCCTGTGATGGAAGGATCCTCAATAACGAAGAACCGATAATCGCCGTATTCTCCGGAAAATTCTGCGCTGGGAATCATTATGCCGTCTGCGTGGTCAACGAATACCTGCTTAGCCTGCAAAAGCCCGATATACTGGTATCCGTCGGTGGTGCTTTCAAAACAGGCAATGTGGTATCCGTCCTCGTGCCGGCATCCGACAAACAGGCAGTTTCCGTAAGTCTGGGGGTCGAATAAGGCCATATGCGCTGTTCCGATTTCCCGGGCAATGGAATCCCAGTCGTAAAAAGCCATTTCATCCAGCGTTTGCTCCACATCTCCGGGAATTTCGGTCAATTCCAGATGCTTTGCGCATTCTACGCTGGCAAACATTTCGATGTAGGACAGGTCTTCTCGGTAGGTTTCCATCCAGCTGTCGGCTCCCTCATTGAGAATGACGTAATCTCCGTGGATGCAGTGATAGCGGTCGTAATTGAGAATACCTGTCACTTCGTCGGTGGAGGAATACAGGGTGTAGTGGACGCCAAATCTGTTGTAGCCCTGATCCATTTCTGCTTCCATACCGGAAACAAACCCCTCCGGCCACCAGCTGAAATAGAGCCAGCCTTCTTCGCCTTGAGGACGGCATCGGAAGCCGAAAGAGCCTTCCTCCTGTCCCGGCTGCACGATCTCATAGTCCCAGTCTAACAGCATCTTGGTGCGAATGGTTGCATTACCGTCGGTGATAACTTCCAATTCTTCCCGGAAATCATACCGGGAGCCAGCGAAGGTTAGAATTGTGGGGGAGGAGGTATTCTCCATCGTCAAAAGGATATCTCGCAGTTCATTGTTGTCTACCGACCAGATTCGTGCTGGATAGATTGTATTATCATTAAGAGAACTGTCGACACCGTGTCCTTCCAGCAATACAAGTTCCAGATTATCCTTGTACAATCGTAATATTCCGGTCAGACCGTTGGCCCCATCCTCCAAAATGAGGGTAACACCTGAGTATCCTGTATCCCGGTCATTGAAGTAGCGAAGCTTAAAGTAGTCAAATGCTTCATCCGTCTGCTCATTGCTCAGAGCGCCTGAGGGAATGCCATTGAGCACATCGATCACCTCAGAGAGCCGTGCAGGGGAGAGATAACCGCTGGTAATGCTGTAGGGCTCAACTACCATGGCTCTGGCCTTCTTTACTGCTTCCACCGTGATGCCCTGCAGCCACTGTTCCGGCTGGGTCATAGTCGCGAAGGGTTCTGCAGTGGTGCGCCGGTTTAGCACAGGTGTGGCGTGCTGCTGCAGGAAGGACACAAAGGCTTCCTGATCCGTCAAAGAATAGGGGAGGCTGTTGCTGCCATCTCCATCCCGAGTCCAGACAAGAGAGCGGTCGTAGTTCATCAGGACATATTCTGTGTAATCCGGGTAATAGATGCGGATAACACGGCGGTCCCACTGGTTTTCGTCAAAATCCTCCTCAAAGGCAGTGTCAGCCATGGGTTCAGGATCGTATTCGATGGTATCCAGAAAGGAGAGAAATTCGTCGATTTCTTCCCCGGTTTCCAGCCGCAAAGTGCCTTTCCGGGAGCAGACATCGATGCGGACAATGTCTTTCTGCGAAATATCCAGTATCTTGCCTAATGTGTGATTCATGGGGTCTGTTAGGAAGCAGACTGCAAGGATCATAATGACCACGATACTGACCAGAAGGACCCAGAAGGTGGGCTTTCTGTAATGGAGCACCGATTTGACCCGCTGCTTTACGCTCACTTCGCCAAAGGCCAGAGGACAGGCGGCGATCATATGCCGGGGGACACTGCATTTTAGAAGGGCTTCTGAGTAGGCTTTCTTTTCCAAAGGCCCCATTTCCTTTATGACCCGTTCATCGCAGGCCAGCTCAATGTCCCGGCATAGCAGGATGTAAGCCACCCAGAGCAGAGGATTGAACCAGTGAAGCGTCAGCAGTACAAATCCCAGCGGCTTCCACCAATGGTCACGGCGTTTCAGATGGGCGCGCTCATGGGCAAGCACATGAGAAGCATCTCTCGGGTCCATGGAAGAGGGCAGATAAATCTTGGGCCGGAACAGTCCCAGCAGGAATGGAGTGTCGATGTAGTCGCATAGATACACCCCATTGTCCAGATGGATGGAAACCTGCACCCGCTTGGAAATGCGGTAATAGCTGACAGCGGCATAAACAAGCAAAGCAGCAATGCCTGCCAGCCAGATGCAGCAGCCAAGTTGGGGCAAAATATCCCCAAGAGTGGTGGGATGTGTTATGGGTGTCTCTCCTGTGACCACATAATGGTGCGGCGCCTCCCCGGCGGAGAAGGTAGGCAGACCTGCCTCCCGTGCCAATTCATATTCCGGGGTGATATCGAAATAGGTGTGGGTAGGTCCAATATAATCATCCAGGAGCTCCTGCGTGGCTTCCTGTACCACAGTCTGAGGGGGGACGAGTGATAAGGCACTTTCCAAAGAGAAGGGATACAGCAGCCGCAGGGCTACCAATGCCCAAAGTCCGCAGATCAGCCGCCGCGGAGCCTTTTTCAGCACCAGCCGGGCGGCCAGAACAGCCAACACGATCCAACTGGCGGAGAAGCTCATATCCAAAATGGTGAGAAATACATGCATCATGGCTCATTCCTCCCCGATAGCATCGATCAGATGGCGAATTTGAGAGATTTCTTCAGCACTTAAGCTCTTTCGTTTGGTAAAAGCAGCCAGAAATGCAGGAAGGGAACCGTCAAAACTTTCCTCCACATACCGCTCTGACTGGGCGGAGTAGAAATCTTCCCGGGAGATCACGGCTGTGACGATTCCATTCGCATTCTGGAAAATGCCCCGTTCGCAGAGCTTACGCAGAACGGTATAGGTGGTAGGCTTCTTCCAGTTCAGCTCCTTCTGACACAGAGCAACCAGCTCCCGGGAGGGAAGGGGCTCCCGGGACCAGATGATGTCTGCGAATCGGGATTCTACCGTACCCAGCTTATAGTCTTCCATAAAAGCACCTCATTTTGGTTTATTAGCTATAAACCATTTTCTTTAGTTTACTCTCTATAAACCAAAATGTCAAGAGGGTTCAGTAAATCTTAAGAAACAGTCAGAAGATTTGCAAGCTTCTAAAATATGGTAGAAAAATTCATAATCCTATGCTATTCTATTGCTAAAGGAGTGATTTCATGGCAAATATCATGGACTATCTGAAATGGCGGGGGGACCTGACCTTTACGCAGGACCCGCCCAACGTGGTGGATGCACTGATTTTTTCTGCCCTTTCCTATGTGTGCTATGGGGAACGGGTCCAGTCTGATCCTGTGACCCCGGTGCGGCTCCGGGATGCGGCGGAGGAATATTTTGCACTGGAAGATCACGAGTGCCGCTGCCGGGTCAAAAATGACCTTGAGCTGCTGCACATAGCCGCTTCAACGACCCGGTTTGGTTTTGCGGAGATCTGCATGTATCGGGATGAATTTATTCCGGAGCAGGAGACACAGTTTGCTGCCATGACCTTCCTGTTGGATGATGGCAGCATGTTCCTTGCCTTCCGGGGCACAGACTATTCTCTGGTGGGCTGGAAAGAGGATTTTAATATGACCTTCCAGCAGACAGTTCCGGCACAGCGTTTGGCGCTGCAATATACCCGGGAGGTGGCATTGGAATACTTGCGCCCCATGCGTCTGGGCGGCCATTCCAAAGGTGGAAATCTGGCGGTTTTTGCGGCGGCACGGAGTTCACCCATGATCCAGCAGCGGATACTATCGGTTTATAACCACGACGGTCCCGGATTTACCCAATATCTGATGGGTGATCCCGGGTATTTGGCTATGGTGCCAAGGATCCGGACCTACATCCCCCAATCCTCGGTCATTGGCATGCTTCTGGAGCATGAGGAGCCCTACACGGTGATCCGCAGCAAGACGGTGGGCTTACTGCAGCATGATCCCTACTCATGGGAAGTGCTGGGCCGGGAATTTGTACCGGTGCAGGAGATCACAGAATCCAGTCAGTTTGTGGATGCGACCATCAAGACATGGTTTGCGGAAATGACCAATCAGGAGCGCAATCAGCTGGTGGATGTGATGTTTACTCTGCTGGGAAGCGGCGGTGTGGACAGCGTTCAGGAGCTGCTGCAGCCCAAAAATATCCGCACCTATATCAAGACCCTCAGCAGCGATGTGGGGATTCGCCGTGTTTTGTCCACGGAGTTCCAGAGCCTGATCGAGGCTGCCCGCAAGACAAAGCTGAGATTTGACGAGGAGCGGGAACTGCTGGAAGCAGGAACCGAGGAGAACATATCATAAAATGAAAAAAGCACCAGAGTTTGCCCTCTGGTGCTCTTTTGTTACTGGTGAGAGATAACTTATCTCTGGATACGGCCGGAGCCGTCGCCGCCTGCCAGCTTCTCGACTTCGGGAACAGTGACCATGTTGTAGTCGCCGCCGATGGAGTGCTTCAGAGCGGAAGCTGCAACTGCGAACTCAACAGCTGCCTGAGTGTCCTTGCCGGACAGCAGAGCATAGATCAGGCCGCCGCCGAAGGAGTCGCCGCCGCCGACGCGGTCGATGATGTGCAGGTTGTACTTCTTGGAGAAGCAGTAGTTCTCGCCGTCGTACAGCATTGCGGACCAGCCGTTGTCGAATGCGGAGTGGCTTTCACGCAGGGTGATAGCGACCTTCTCGAAGCCGAACTTGTCAGCCAGCTGCTTAGCAACAGACTTGTAGCCCTCGTGGTTGATGGTGCCGCCGTAGATATCGGTAGCCTCAGCCTCGATGCCGAACACGTCCTTGGCATCCTCTTCGTTGGAGATGCAGACGTCGATGTACTTAGCCAGCTCGGTCATAGCCTCGTTGGCCTGAGCGCGGGTCCACAGCTTGCCGCGGTAGTTCAGGTCGCAGGAGATCTTGATGC
>JAFSCK010000056.1 GCA_017436785.1 Oscillospiraceae bacterium
AGCTCAGCCTTAACGTAGTAGCCGTCGTTGGCATTCTGCATGAGGAACTCAACATTCTCGAACTTGCCCTGGCCGTCGGAGAACAGCTTGGTCAGCTCAACAGCATAGGTAAAGACGTGTGCGTCGTCGATCAGAGTGTCGTAGTATGCATCGGAGGAACGCTTCCAGGTCAGGACGACCTTGTTGGGGTTGCCGGAATCACCGTAAACAACAGAATCATCGGAGTTCATGGTTGCAGCGTAGGTGATGCGGATGGTGCAGTCGGAGTAACCGGAGTTGACCATGGAGCTGCCGGTGTAAACAGTCTTGGCAGTGTTGATTTCTGCCAGGCCACGCTCGGTCATCTCAATGGTCATGGTGGATTCCTTGGCAGTGGTGGTATTGTAGGTAACGTTGAACTTGCCGTCAGCCTGAGTCCAGGTAGTGATCAGATCGGTGCAGTCTGCATCCTTGAAGAATTCGATGACGACATCATTCTTATTGTAGGTCAGACCGGGAGACAGAGTATCAATGAAGGTATAGCAGTCCAGATAAGTGCTCTCAGAGGTAATGGCAGGCAGAGAGGAGATGATCTGGTAGTCAATGACGTCGCCGTCAGAAGCAGTGCCGGTATGGGCATAGCCGTCATCGATATCATCGGAGCTGCCATCATTCTTACCGGTGTCATTCACGTTCTCACGCAGGGTCTTCTCCAGGCTGGGAATGCCGGTAGCGTTCTTGGGGTAAATGGTTACATCATAGATCCAGCGAGTGCCGCCATCGGTGGCATTATCGCCGTTGACAGAGGTCATAGGAATGCTGATGAAGAAAGGATTGCAGGTGCTGGTGACCATTTCAGGGACCAGAGTTTCAACAACCAGATACAGGCCCAGTTCCAGATCAGTAGCTTCAGTCTTGCCATAGGCATTGGTCAGAGCCATTGCAGTGCCATTGTTGGAGCTAACATAGGTTTCCAGAGCGTTCTTCACAGTGGTGGAATTGGCTTCCAGAGCAGCTGCCAGGGCGTCAATCAGGACATCAGACTGGTAGAAATACTTGCTCTCATCCAGCTGATCCGCATTGGTGTAACGCTTGCCACCGTTCTCCAGACCCAAAGCCTTCAGCAGGTCAGCGCCCTTGGTCTTATCGATACCATACAGGACTTCCACGTGCTCAGAGGTCAGGCCATCAGCAGTGGATTCGGTGAACTGGATAATATCGGCTACCCGCAGGTATGTAAACTCAACACCGGCGAGGGCATAGCCGTAGCTCTCGCCGCCATTGCCCAGATCGGACTTGTTATCGGTATCACCCGCGCGGACAGCTTCGCCCAGAGTCTTGTTGACGTTCTCGTCATAAACACCGGTGCTGACGTAGCTGGAGTCCCAGACACCGTCCTTTTCGGCGTTCGTGATATCGTATTTGTATACGGTCAGGGAGCCGACAGCGGATTCGTCAATCAGCGCAGGATCCACAGGAGGTACGATATAGTCTTCGTGGTCAGCCGCATAGACGGTGGGAATACAGGAAATGATCATCATCAGCGCCAGGCACATGGCAAAAATCTTCTTCATGGTTTTCATAAGGTATCAAGATCCTTTCATAATTTGGTGGAATGAATTTTGTTCGTCGGAGGTTAGAAACAAAAAAGCCAGGGGCGATCCCTGGCTCGGTAGTATTGATTCATATGGATTTACCTCTGTTATTTTCTGTTCCGTTTGTTCAGGAACAGGAACGCCGCACAAAGGCCACAGGCCAGTGCCAGAGAAATGGGCATCAGGATCAGAGATTTGGAGCCAGTTTCCGGCATTTCAAAAATACGAACATTCACAACAGTGAGTTCTACGATCATCTCTTCACCAATCGGAATGCTTCCTTCGAAAGCGGTATCCTTCAGCAACTGGAATCCCTCCGGTGCTTTGGTTTCCGTCAGGCGGTACTGACTGACAGGGTACAGCCCTTCAAAGGTAACCATGCCGTCTTCCCCGGAAGTCAGTTTGCCATCGGAGATCCCAGAACTACTGCAGGTACCTTCTCTGGGATACTCAGAATCGGTTCGGACAACAGGCATCCAGTTAGTACCATCTTTGGACCATTCCAGAAGAAATTCTGCACCAGCTAAGGGTTCACCTGCGGTATCAACCTTTTTGATAGAGATTTTGCCCTCGCTCAGAACATTGGTAAAAGAGACTTCAGCAGCTTCTCCCTGGGTCACTGTAATAGTTTGAGGATTTTCGGAGATGCAGAGGTAGGGACTGCCTTCAGGAATCTTTTCTTCCACGGTATATTCTCCGGGCAGAATATTTTCGCTGACGATCAAGCCGGTATCGTCGGTGACGAAAGGTGAATCTTCAATCTCATTGCCGTCTTCATCACGGATAATGAACTCCCAACCTGCCAGAGGACCTCCGGAGGGCATGGTTTTAACGATTTTCAGCTTTCCATACTGGGTATTGACGAAGAAAACTTCCACATCTTCATGGGGCTTGATCGCGAATTCCTGGACAGACTCATCTACCAGCCAGTACTCATTTTCGAATCGTCCTTCCGTATCGCCGGTTTCTTTTGCGTAATACACGCCGGGATCCAGGTACATGCCGACTTTTCCGTCCTCATGAGTGGTAACGGTAGTCACCTCTTTGGTACATTCCTTGTCAGAGTAGATGGTGATGATCCAGCCTTCCAGAGACTGACCGGTATTGGTGGACTTATGGAACCAGCCAAGACCTTGTTCCCTGTTATGCCACTTATCCACTGCAGTTTCACCGGCAATGACGACCACGTCATGGTAGCCAAGCTCGCAGTTCCAGTAGTCATCGCCATTATTCACCTCTACCACAAGGTAACGGCCAGGCTTCAGCTTACCTGTAGTGGCGTAACCGTTCTTATCGGTAGTAAAGTCACCAATGTGATTTCCATCCTCATCCTTAACCCGGAACGTCCAGCCTTCCAGCTGATTCCCGGTATTGGTGGTTTTCTGGAATTCCATTCTGCCGAAGCATTCATTGGTATAAGTGACTGCAGCCTGTTTGCCTGCGGTGACGGTCACCTGCTGCTCAACATTTGCGTCATAGGTCCAGTAGTTCTCGTCCCGGTCATGAACTTCCACCACGTAATACTTGCCCGGCAGGAGCTTTCGGGAAGTTGCATATCCGTCAGCTCCGGTGGTGATGGTCTCAACCAGTTCCTTATTGGTATTCAGGATCTGGAAGCTCCAGTCCTCTGCACTGCCGTTGATTGCATTCTTCTTGATACGAAGGTCACCGTAATGGTTATTCGTGAAGGTCACAGTGGCAGTTGCATTGGAAGTAACCTTGATCGTCTGCACGGAGGAATCCACAATCCAGTAAGGATCATCCACAGGGATCTCTTTGGCGTACAGCGTCTGAGGCATCAGATCATTGATGGTAATGGTACCGTCCGAGCCTGTGGTGAACGGAGATCCGGAAATGGGTTTGGTACAGGCAGAATCCGTATAGATCCCAATCTGCCAACCATCCAGGTTGGTTCCGGTGTTCGTCTTCTTGACGATCTTCACGGAGCCCGGTTCTCTGGAGTTCTGGAAGCTAACAGAAGCTGTACCGCCATAGGTGATGGTCACCTTCTGGGGATTCTCGCTGTTGCAGCTGTACATAGCCTCAATAGCGGAATCCGTATGACCCAGCTCTTTGACATAATAGGTTCCGATCTTCAAACCAGTCACAGAGATCTTACCACTGGAATCCGTCGTATGAGGGCCAGAAACCAGTGTGGTGCAGGAGGCATCCGAATAGATGCCGAACTTCCAGCCGGCCAGATCTGTACCGCTATCTGTCGTCTTTGTCAGACTGAAATTGCCGGTCCTGATCTTATTGGTGAAGCTCACAGTTGCAGTACCGCCCAGGGTGATGGTCACCTGCTGGGGATTGGTACTGGAACATACATACTGGGAATTGATGCTGGAATTGCTATGACCGATTTCCTTGACATAATAAGTACCAGGAGTAATGCCGGTCACAGAAATCTTGCCGTTTGCATCGGTGGTATGAGGGCCGGACACCAGTTTACTGCAGGCTGCGTCAGAGTAAATACTGAACTGCCAGCCAGACAGGTTCTTATTGTCGTCAGTAACTTTCGTCAGAGCCAGATTACCCTGGTTCAGTTTGTTTACGAAAGAAACAGAAGCCGTTCCGCCCAGGGTGATGGTCACCTTCTGAGGATTGGTACTGGAGCACACATACTTGGAATTGATAGTGGCGTTGGAATGACCGATTTCCTTGACGTAATAAGTACCGGGAGTAAGACCGGTCACAGAAATCTTACCGTTTGCATCAGTCGTATGGGGTCCGGATACCAAAGTGCTACAGGCAGAGTCAGAGTAAATACTGAACTGCCAGCCTGACAAGTTCTGATTATCGCTCGTGGTTTTTGTCAGCGCCAGGTTACCCTGATTCAAATTGTTCACAAAAGATACAGACGCTGTACTGCCAGCAGAAATCGTGACCTTCTGGGGATTGGTGCTGGAGCAGACATACTTGGAATTGATCGCAGAATCAGTATGACCGAGTTCCTTTACATAATAGGTACCTGCTGCCAGACCGGAAATGTTGATTTTACCGGTGGATCCAGTCGTATGAGGACCGGATACCAGACTGGTGCAGGCAGAATTAGAGTAGATGCCGAAGCGCCAGCCGCTTAAGTTCAATCCATCCTCCGTTGATTTAGTCAGGCTGAGGTTACCGACAGCAGGACCTTTGACTTTGAAATAGGCATTCAGATTACCATATTCCGGACTGTACAGAGAGATGGTCGTCTGATAAGTAGATCCCGACATATACCAAATGTTATATGTGGTTTCTTCAGGAGATGGGATATACTTGGTTGCTGTATGGACTGTGCTCTCGTTAATCGTACCAGTCTGGGTAATGTACAGGGTGTTACCGGACTTGTAGAACTCAACGCCGCCTTTATCCGTAAAGCTGAAGTCAGACAGAACTCCGTTGGAATCATAAACGCTGATCTCCTCGCTGTTCATCTGAATTACGGGAGCAGAACCACTGGAACTGCTGGTAAAGCTGGGGATCTCCAGAGCAGACTGAACAAGAGAAACCAGGTTATTATAGTTCGGCGCAAAGTAAGATATGGCTGCTGTGCCTGCGTTATAGAAAATATCGCCTGCAGTACCAGACTCATTGGTGGAGTTCAAGACAAAGGTATCTGCATCACGAAGACCACACACAATCTCGAAGATCAGGAACTGAGCGGCCATTCTCAGAGGCACGTTGGGATTATTCGCCTTGGAAGTGGTTGTAACGCTGATGGAATGGTCCCACAGTTCATCTGTATAGAGCAGGATCAGGCCGATGGCTTTCCGGCGGTTGGCATTCAGCGAATACCAGACACTGCCGCCTTTTGTACTGCTGCTTCCGTCGAGGGTAACATCACGGTCAACGGAGTTGCCCGATGTACTGGCTGCAAAATCTCTGTGGGGTTCAATACAATAAAGCGGCTCATCAGCATAAGGAACGTTACCATACCGGGCAAAGTGCCAGCCGAAATTCTTCAGGTAACAGTACAGAGAACTTCCGGTTCCGTTCCACTTATACTTCACCGTGATCTGGCTGTTCAGAGAAGAGGTGTAGTTGCCATTATCCGCGAAGTCAAACAGCATAATACTGTTCTGCGTGGACGCTGCCAGCATGATACCATCATTATTGGCTGCCATCATGAGCGGAACGTTATCAGGCTTCGCTGCTTCAGATGACTGTGTTTCTTCGGACTCTTCGTCAGATTCTGTAGGAGGTTGCGTCACATCTGTGGTCTCTGGCGGCTCCGTAGCTTCTGACGGTTCAGTGGCTTCTGTTGCCTCTGTGTTTTCTGTTATGGGCGTTGTCTCATCTGCCACAGTTTCTGGGGGTGCAATCGTTTCAGCCGTGGCAGTTTCCGTTGTTGGAGAGGTTCCGGCATCTGTTGCCGCATAAACTGACGGCATCAGCCCCAGCACCAACACGAAGACCAGCAGAAGAGATAGCAACCGCTTGCAAATGGTTTTCATGGGTATCGACTTCCTTTCAAAGTTTATAGAAAAAGGCCCCTGCCGTGCGATCGGGCAGGAGCCTGTTTTCTTGCTTTACATAGATCTGGTTTCGGTTAATCAGAACGTTCTGTGTAGTGGGCGATGGCCAGAAACTCTCGGGCTGCTTCATCGATACAGCGATCCAGAATCTCAAAGAATCTGGTTTGCGTGATCTCGGCTTCAAGCCAGTGAGTGGCACGGTAGTTGTAGCATCCGATATTCGCGTTTACTGAGTGACTTCCCAAAACACTTCGCTGATTCATGTCGTTGAATAGGTCGTCGCGTATGGGTGTTGCATGATCCAACTGCTTGGCCATGTAAAACACCATCAGCGGATGTACTTCGGAAAAGCTGATCTGAAGATAAAAGTCACGATAAACGGTCATGATTGAGGTATCGTCCTCTGCGACAACATCCAGCAGATTGCAGACCATCTTGCGGGTAGTGTCCGACAGCTTTTTTCGCCGGATTATTTCGTCACGTGTTAATTCGAACGGTATCATGGGTATTCCTTCTTTCTACGTTATTTTGGTAACGTCACATAGTGGATATTTCCCCAAATGAACTGCCTCTCCTTATCAACACCAGCGATCTTTACGATTACCCGGGCACCTTTCGGGGGACGGGTACGATGAGGGTAAGGACATCTGCAATCCGCACCGATGTCGAGCTTTACAAATATGCCATTTTCATCTGCCATTGATACGGTTCCGGCATAGTTGCTTTCCACTTCAACCTTTTCAAGGGCTTTGACAATCGGATTCGCAGCAACCTGTTTTACGGAGGCACTGATGCGAATGTTATTCTCATCGCTCCTGTCAAGAGAAGTGATTTTGACCAGTACACGGTCACCGGGTTCAAAATAGCCCATGGCATCGCTTAGACGGAGGTAGCTCAATTCCCGGAGCGGGATATAAACATCAATGCCGAAGATCTCTACAAAAATGCCATCCGGAATAACCGAGGTCACGCGGGCTTCGCAGACAACCCCTTCATAGATGCGATAGGTTCCCTCTCTGGTAAGGTTCAGGTAGTAGTGCCTACGCTTTGTGTTCATAGCCTCCTTTCTGCTGGCAACAGCAAGACCGGTATTCTGATCGATGCCCTTGACGACATAGTCAATTTCAGCGCCGATTCTCTTAGTGAGCAGATAATGGTAGATGTCGTTGGGTTCCTGGTCCCGCAGGTTTCTGGGGAGGTTAACAATCATGGAGGCCATGATCACGACCTTATAATCCCCGTGGAAAATGATTGCACGGGGTTCGCCCAGACCGGAATGCTTTTCGACACCTTGAATGGTATCTGTCAGGTAGCGCCCTGTTTTCAAGGATTCGATCAGATCCAAGAATTTATCCTTGGCTTTTTCAAATTCGGTCTGGACTCCCAGCTCGCCATCGATGGACAGAATATCCATATTGGGAATGGGTATCGTCCTGTTGCTATTCGCAGATGACTGCTGAGCAGGATCCGTCTTCATAGTGCTTCTGGTATTTCGGGACAGATTCAGTATCTGGGTCGG
Organism: Oscillospiraceae bacterium; assembly: GCA_017436785.1. Classification (GTDB taxonomy): domain Bacteria; phylum Bacillota; class Clostridia; order Oscillospirales; family Oscillospiraceae; genus Faecousia. The sequence goes on from JAFSCK010000056.1 coordinate 7,554, forward strand.
CGAAACCGGTTTGCGGGCAGAGACTCTCATTTCAGAATCAGTTTGGGTGTTGTCAGTGCTAACTGCAGATCCGCCTTCGGAAGGAGAACTGACCGGTGCCTGATTCGGATCAGTCTGGGGTAATACTGCATTGGTGGTTGGAAGCATATCATCAGGGGGTATGCTATTGGGGATGTTGGGCAAAATGATTCCTCCTTTTGCTTAAGTATCAGAATTAAGAAAATCATTGGGTTGACTTTCCACAGGATTCAGCTTTCTGCCGCGTGATTCCCGCCGGGGTTTCTTTGCCGAAGTAGATGCTGGTTTGGGTGATGTTTCTGTTTGGAAGATGGGACTGTACCGAATCTGAGGACGATAATCCAAAATGGAAGTCCGTATCATATCCTTGGACATGGGATGGCGGGTGTAGTCGAACTTATTGAGTTTTAGCATTTTCTGGCCCCGGATGATCACCAGCATTTCTTCATGCGGAAGCCTCAGTACCTCATCAGGCGTAAGGAGCTTTCGCTTGCCTTGACCCTGGGTTTCCCGATATTGGGGAATTACCTGAGCGACGGCAACCGTTTTCTTTACGGTCATAGTGGAATCGACAACGATACACATGTCTCCGCTACGGTCCGAGATATATCCGGCGGTTACATCATCTGTGCACCCCAGCATGAGTTGAATGTCGCAATTGCCTATGATTTCGGCCCAGAGGTTATTGGGATAACGGTTCTGAAGCTGGCCCAGGCTTTGAACAGCGATCATTACCCGAATGTCGCGGGAACGAATCACACTGAGAGAACGGCAAAAATCCGAACCATCCGGAGCACCTCCGATTCGCCCAATATTATTAAATTCGTCCAGAATCAGATTGACGGGAACTGGGCACCGACCTTCTGGAGATGTGTCAGCAAAGCGGG
>JAFSCK010000057.1 GCA_017436785.1 Oscillospiraceae bacterium
AAAGAAAGCCATGACCATTGAAGAAAAAATGGAGGAGATCCGGCAGGTGAACCGTGCGAAATGGATTCTGATCGAGCAGCTGAAAATGACAGAAGAGGAAGCACATCACCATATTGAGAAACAGGCAATGGATCGGTGCTGTTCCAAAAAGGAGATCGCACGGAATATTATCAAAACTTATTCTTAATTGACAGCCGCCAGTGCATTGAAGTGCCCTGGCGGCCTGTTTCTTGCACTGGCAATTTTCTTATGGTTTTTGCAGTGGAGATGATTTGACACAGATTTCACATTTGTTGTCTTTTGGATTTTACATATGCTCTCTAAAATGATACCTGTAGCAAAGATAAATACAGTTGTCTGAAAGGAGACATTGAAAATGAAAAGAATGATTACCATGATGATGGCCGCAGTTTTGGCTCTGACCATGCTTGCAGGCTGTGGCAGCACAAACACCACTGGCTCCGTTTCTACGGATGGATCCACTTCGATGGAAAAAGTGATCGGTGCTCTGGGGGAGGCTTTCCAGAATGAGACAGGTATCAGCTTTACCTATAATCCTACCGGCTCCGGCAGCGGCATCAAGGCCGTTCAGGAAGGTCGCTGCGACATTGGCCTGTCCTCCCGTGAACTGAAAACCGAGGAAAAGGAAGCTGGTCTGAGCGGCACCGTTCTGGCCTATGACGGCATTGCCATCATCGTGAACCCCGAAAATCCCGTCGCTGACCTGAGCGTGGAAACCATCGCCAGGATCTATACAGGGGAAATCACCAACTGGTCTGAGGTTGGCGGAAATGATGTCGAGATTGTTCTGATCGGTCGTGAAGCCGGTTCCGGAACCCGTGACGGCTTCGAGTCCATTACCGATACCGAGGACGCCTGCCGGTACCGTCAGGAGCTGACTTCCACCGGAGATGTAATCACTACTGTTGCCCAGAACCCCGGCGCGATTGGCTATGCTTCCGTGGCTTCTGTGAAGGATACCGTAAAGGCCGTGACCGTAGACGGTATTGCTCCCACCGAAGAGACCATCAAGGATGGCAGCTATGTGGTACAGCGTCCTTTCGTGCTGGTAACGAAGACTGACACTGAACTGAGCGACGCAGCATTCAAGTTCTTCACCTACATTACCTCCGCTGAAGCATGCGACATCATCTCCGCAGCCGGTGTTGTCCCTGCTTACAGTGAAGGAAACTAAGAAAGAAGCAGATGCGACGGTCATGCTACTGGCCGTCGCTCATGCGCTATGAGGGACAGACAATGAAAAAGAATCAATTGTTGGAAAAAGTCATCCATGGGATCTTTCTGCTGCTGGGATTGATTACGGTCGGCTGCGTTCTGCTGATTACCATCTATCTGGTGATTTCCGGTATCCCCGCGATCCGTGAGATCGGTTTGGTGGACTTCCTGTTCGGCAAGGAATGGGCATCCACGGCATCTGAACCGAAATACGGTATTTTACCCTTTATCCTGACCAGTAGTTTCGGAACTGCGGGGGCTATCCTCATTGGTGTTCCGGTTGGCTTTATGACTGCTGTATATCTGTCTAAACTGGCATCCCCTGGAGTAAAATCCGTGATGCAGTCTGCAGTGAGCCTGCTTGCCGGTATCCCTTCCGTGGTTTTTGGTCTGGTGGGTATGCTGGTACTGGTTCCGGGTATCCGAAAGATATTTCTTGTGCCTGATGGCGCGAGTTTGTTGGCGGCGATCATTGTCCTGGCAATCATGATTCTGCCGTCCATTATCAAAATGTCCATCACCGCACTGGATGCGGTTCCCAAGGCATACGAAGATGCTTCGCTTGCGCTTGGTGCAACGCCTATCGAAACCTATTTCAAGGTTTCTGTCCCTGCTGCAAAAAGCGGTATCGCGGCAGCTGTTGTATTGGGTGTGGGCCGAGCGGTCGGTGAAGCGATGGCAGTAATGATGGTAGCAGGTAATGTGCCGAACATGCCAGATTCGCTGTTTCAGAGCGTTCGCTTTCTGACAACTGCCGTATCCAGCGAGATGGCTTATTCCAGCGGTTTGCAGAGACAGGCACTGTTCTCCATCGCACTGGTATTGTTCCTGTTTATTATGCTGATCAATGCCACGCTGAATTTCTTCCTCAAACGGGAAAAGGAGTAAAATATGCACAATCAATCATTATCCCGGAAGAGAAGCGGCTTTGAAATACTGATGAAAGCGCTGATGCTGTTGTCAGTTGGCTTGACTGCCGCTCTGGTGCTGTTCCTGCTGATCTATGTGCTGGGGCAGGGCGTACCCAATATCACGTGGGAACTGCTGTCAACCAAACCCAGCTACCTGACTGAGCGCATCGGTATCCTGCCTGATATTTTGAATACGGTCTATGTTGTGCTGGCAACCTTGCTTATCGTCCTTCCTTTGGGCGTGGGTGCAGCCATCTATCTGACCGAGTACGCATCCAATAAAAAAGTGGTTGGCATCATCGAGTATGCCGCCGAGACCCTTTCCGGCATCCCCTCTATTATCTACGGTCTGGTGGGTATGCTGTTGTTCTCCAACAGCATGGGAACCTGCTTGATGGCAGGCGCGCTGACTCTGGTAATTATGAATCTGCCTACCATTATGCGCACCACGCAGGAGAGTTTGAAAACCGTTCCTCAGTCCTACCGTGAAGGTGCATTCGGTTTGGGTGCCGGTAAGTGGCGTGTTGTCCGTACTGTAGTCCTTCCCGGTTGTGTGGATGGTGTCATCACAGGTTGTATTTTATCTGTCGGTCGCATTCTTGGTGAGTCTGCAGCACTGCTCTTTACCGCAGGCTTTGCTCATGCGGCGGGCGGAATGATCGATGGACTGGCAGCGCCGGGTGCAACGCTGACCGTTGCTCTCTATGTATACGCAAAAGAACAGGGCGAGTTCGGTGTGGCTTTTGCCATTGCTGCCATCCTGATGGTGTTGACTGTTCTGATCAACTTTGCAGCGACTTCGGTGCAGAAGCACTTTGCAAAAAGGAGAAGTTTATGAAGTCTGTCATTACTGTAAACGATATGTGCCTGTGGTACGGCGACCATCAGGCTCTGAAAAATGTAAATATCGAAATCCCTGAAAGGAGCATTACCGCCTTTATCGGCCCTTCCGGTTGCGGCAAGTCTACTTTCCTCAAAACCTTGAACCGAATGAATGACCTGATTCCCGGTGTGAAGATCACCGGCGACATTCGATATGAGGAAACAGATATTTTCTCCAGGGAAGTGGATGTGAACAATCTCCGAAAAGAAATCGGTATGGTGTTCCAGAAGCCTAATCCATTCCCTATGAGCATCTACGACAATGTGGCTTACGGTCCCCGCACACACGGCATTACGAATAAAGTGCAGTTGGATGGGATCGTGGAACAGGCTCTGCGTGATGCGGCGATCTGGGACGAGGTGAAGGACAGATTGAAAAAGAATGCCCTTGGTATGTCCGGTGGTCAGCAGCAGCGTCTGTGCATTGCAAGAGCGTTGGCTGTGCAGCCGAAGATACTGCTGATGGATGAACCAACATCTGCGCTCGATCCAATTTCTACCTCCCACATCGAGGAACTGGTTATGGAGCTGAAAGAAAAGTATACCATCGTTATGGTTACACACAATATGCAGCAAGCGGTTCGCGTGTCTGACTATACTGCGTTCTTTTTGCTTGGCGAGTTGGTAGAGTTTGGAAAGACAGATGACATTTTCTCACAGCCTATGGATAAGCGCACTGAAGATTACATTACCGGCAGATTTGGTTAAGGAGGAAATATGAGAAACCGATTTGAGCAGCAGCTGTTTGAACTGAACAGAGAGATTATTGAAATGGGTGCCTTGTGCGAAGAGGCGATCGAAGCCGCCGCAAAAGCCCTTATCGATGGTGATGTGATTTTAGCGGAAACAGTGAAAGAAAACGGTTCTGCCATTGATCAGATGGAGCGCGACATTGAAAGCAGATGTATGAAGCTTTTGCTTCACCAGCAGCCGGTGGCAAAGGATCTTCGTCTGATTTCTGCGGCGCTGAAAATCATCACGGACATGGAGCGCATCGGAGATCAGGCTGAGGATATTGCGGAAATCGTTGCCTTTCTGAATGGTCACAATATGGATGGCATGAAACTGATTACGGAAATGGCCGGAGAGACAACGCGAATGGTTACATCCAGTGTAGATGCCTTTGTGAAAAAAGATGTGGAACTTGCCCGAAATGTGATTGCTCGGGATGATATTGTTGACACATATTTCTCCAAGGTGAAACGGGGCATTATCACATGGATTGCGGAAAACCCGGAGGACGGAGAATTCGCTCTCGACCTGTTGATGATTTCCAAGTATTTTGAACGGATCGGTGACCATGCAACCAATATTGCGGAATGGGTGATTTACTCCGTAACAGGAATCCACAAGGAGGTGTGAACATGATTTGGTGCGTGGAAGATGACGCAGGTATCCGTGACATCGAAATGTATGCATTGAATGCTGCCGGATTTGAAACCAAGGGCTTTGAAGATGGTCTTTCCTGCTGGGAAGCACTGCAAAAGGAAAAGCCAGAGCTGATCGTTCTGGATGTGATGCTGCCCGGTATGGATGGTATCGGGATTTTGACACAAATGAAAGAATCTGTTGAATATAACAGGATTCCTGTGATTCTGGCAACTGCAAAGGGACAGGAGTATGACCGCGTCCGTGGCCTGGATTTGGGTGCCGATGATTATATTGTGAAACCATTCAGCATTATGGAAATGGTATCCAGAGTAAAAGCGGTACTCCGCCGCAGCCAGCCCCAGCAGGTATCCAAGCTGCTGAAGGTGGGCGGTCTCGTGGTCAATTTGGATGAGCATACAGTGATTGCGGATGGGTGTAGAGTTCAGCTTACATATAAGGAATTTGAGATTCTCCGGATGTTCCTTTCTCATCCCGGAATGGTTTACACCAGAGAACAGCTGTTTTCTCAGGTATGGAAACAGGATTATATGGGGGATTCCCGCACCCTGGATGCCCATATCCGTACCTTACGCCAGAAGTTGGACGGCTACGGCAAGATGATCGAAACTGTTCGGAATGTAGGCTATCGCTGGGAGGCTCATTATGACAAGTAAAATTATGAAGTCCATCCTTTCTGTGGCAATCGCAGTGCTGATGGCGAGTTTGACGATAATTA
>JAFSCK010000058.1 GCA_017436785.1 Oscillospiraceae bacterium
CTCCTCCTGGGGAGCAACTTTGTCCTAAATTAAGCCGTGCTGAATGCAATAATGATAAATCCCGTCCTCCACAACATGACCGCATACATCATCTGCAACAGCCTTCAGTTGGGCAGATGCATTTTCCATTGCCACCCCGGTACCGACCGACTGAAGCATTTCAATATCGTTATTACCATCGCCAAAGGCAATGGCCTCTTCTTTACTCAGATGGTAATGCGTAAGTATCTGTTGAATGCCGGTTCCCTTTCCGCTGTTTACAGGAATAACATCCGCCGCACGGTCCCAGGATGCCGTGATTCTGGCCCCGGAAACGCCCTTTAGAATAGAGGGATAATCTTTCTCCCTGCATCCCAGCATAACCTGATAGACATCCTGCCGGGATACTTCAGAAAAATCCTCCGCAACAGTCAGCTCCAGATTTGCAAGAGAATAATAATCCGCCAGATCCACATCTGCACCATTGGCCGCAAGACGCTTTCCGGTAGCAACAGAAACAGGTCTACCCAGCTCTGCTGCGTTGCGAATAACTTTCTGAACATCTTCCGCAGGAATCGGATCACTAAAAATAACGTCCTGGCCGCTGTAACACAGAGAACCGTTGCATGTGAGATAGGCATCAAATTCCACGCCATCAATCTTCGGCAGACTGGCAGGAGGTCTGCCGGTCGCCATGCAGATCAGAACACCGTTTTCCCTGAGCTGCCGGAGCGCCTCGAGAGTTTTCTCGGAAATCTGCTTTTTCTGCATATCAATCAGAGTACCATCCACATCAAAGAAAACAATCCGTATTTTTTTCATTCTGCTCCCCTTCTTTTTAGTGGCTAATCGGGATCATTCTCTTTTGATCCTCAGCCTTAGTCTCTTACAGTTTTGGTATTCTGTATTTATACGTTTTCAATACATCCCGATTGAGTTTGTCTCCTGCATCCGTATTGGCGCTCATAAAAACGGGAGGCTTAATACCTTTTTTCAGCAGACGTTCCACGGTATTCACAAGGATCAAATTTACCAGCGTAATATCCAGCACTGACGAAGTCGGTGCGATTTTTTGTCCTAACCCCACCAGTTCTACGGAAGCATCACCCAGTTCCCCACCGTTATCCAGCACATAGTCACAAACCTGATACAAATTCAAACCGCTACTGTGGCGAGATGTCACTTTTGTTGTGTGATCCATAGAGGTTATTGCCACTGTGATTGCACCGCGTTTTTTCGCTTCCATAGCCGCATCAATAACTGCACAATTACGGCCCGAATTGGATACTAGAAAAAGCACATCACCTTTTGACAAGTTTGTGTTGGCAACCACTATGTTTCCTAATCCTTCAAGACGTTCATATCTGCTTGACTTACTGGCACCTTCATGTAACATCAAATCTGTTTCCAAAATAGGGTAAATGCAAGCCAATCCCCCGGCGCGATAGAAGGGCTCCTCACAAATCATATGAGAATGCCCTGTACCAAAGAAATACAGCATTCCGTCGTTATAGATACATTCGGCACATATATCTGCAACCTGGTCAATGATATTATCCTGTGTATTTTCCAATTTATTAAGTAAATGTATAATGTTTTCCAGATAGACTTTATTCATACGTTCTCCTTTCTGGTTTACCTATCATATTTATGGTCAGCATCAAATTTTGATACTGACTTAAGTCCTCCTATTTATTGTATAATAAACCGTAGTATTTGTCTATTGGAATCCAATCAGTACGAAATGCAGCAGGAATCTGACTCCTGTATTGTCTCAGTTTTCAATATATCGTCATCGATTCAATCGGTCTATTATCTATACTCGACATTAATAATGATTTATTGTTGACTTTTGGCAGAAAACCCCTTACTATTGTTAGTAACCAAAGATGTACACATAACTTTGATTTTTTCGGTAAATAGGTGCCATAGTTACTCCTCTTTCTTTCCTGTCTTTTGTCATACTACTATCACCTCCCTAAACCGCCCCTTTTACCTATTTACCATAACACCTTCCTTTCTGCTTGCAGGAAGGAAGGTGTGTCTTTTCATTGCTAAATGCAGCTCGGTTTCCACCTGTTCAATACGAAAAACAGCCCCCTTATGTGAGTCAGAAGACTACATAAGGGGGCTTTCTATTCTTCAGTTCTAATTAGGCACCCTTGTGGGGCCTGATTTGTGTTATACCGCGTGGGCCGCAGCAAACGCAAAGACGCTTACTCAGCGATCTTCTTGAACTCTTCGTAAACGAACTGAACCTTGGGACCGATAACGACCTGAACAGCGGTCTTACCGGGACGGATGACGCCAGAAGCACCGGAGGACTTGATCTTCTTCTCGTCAACCAGCAGACGGTCCTTAACTTCCAGTCTCAGACGGGTGATGCAGTGGTCGATGGAGGTAACGTTCTCCTTGCCGCCCAGGCCTTCCAGAATGATCTGAGCCATGGTGGTGTAGTCGTCGTTAGCCAGCTCGATCTTCAGCTCACCTTCCTGATCGTCTTCACGGCCGGGGGTCTTCAGATCCCACTTGGTGATGGCGAACTTGAACACGAAGTAGAAGACAGCGAATGCAGCCAGGCCCAGAGGCAGGATCAGCCAGGTGTTGGCAGCTGCGGGCAGGGAAGCAGAGAAGATCAGGTCAGTTGCACCGGCGGAGAAGCAGAAGCCTGCACGGAAGCCCAGAGCAACAGTGATGGTGGTGAAGATGCCGTACAGAGCAGCATAGACAACGTACAGGGGGAATGCCAGGAACATGAATGCGAACTCGAAGGGCTCGGTAACGCCGCAGATGAATGCACAGACTGCAGCAGCGCCAACGATACCGATGGCGTTCTTCTTCTTGCCGGGCTTAGCGGTCTGGATCATAGCCAGAGCAGCGCCGGGGATACCGAACATCATGCAGGGGAAGAAACCGGCCATGTACATACCAACGGACCAGCCCATATCAGCAGAGGTCTTTGCACCCCAGTAAGCGGACAGGTCGCCCAGACCGATGGTATCGAACCAGAACACGTTGTTCAGAGCGTGGTGCAGACCGGTGGGGATCAGCAGACGGTTCAGGAAAGCGTAGATACCTGC
>JAFSCK010000032.1 GCA_017436785.1 Oscillospiraceae bacterium
AAAAATAGCCGGGCATGAAGATAGAGTATCCCTACTCTAAATTCACGCCCGGCTATTTGGTGTCTCTCATGCGGTTAACCGCAAGGGCCCGTTGCTCGGTGTCATGATACAATCAGCATATTCAGTTCACTTTACACACTCGCTGTGTTTCTTTGTTTATGGGGTTAAAGCTGTTTTATCGGATCGTAATCCGGGGAATGTAGACATCAACAGTCTGCACCACCCGGTAGCTGATCCGCTTTCTGGCTTTTCTCAGGGAGAGGTTTACCAGAGCGACTTTGCCGCACTTCGTACATTTGAATTCTACAAAACCACTGGTCGCACTCATCTTATAGCAGATCAGTCGACCACAGTCTTTGCATCGCACTTCCACCCGCATTGGTTTTTCATTCGGATTCAATTTAAGCAACTCCTCTCCTGGCTCTCGCTTCCGCGATCAGTTCATTTCGTTCCAGCAGGCCAAGCTGCTCCATCCGAAATGACAACGCACTTCTGGAAGCGCCCAGCAGGTTTGCCATATCACAGAAGCGGATGAAATTGTTCTCTGAGTATTTTCTACTCAGCACTTTCATTTTCTCACCAAGTCCACATATAAACATGGCATCCTTGATGGCATCCACCGGCAGCAGGAGAGATGCCGCCAGTGCATCTGCCTGCCATTCTTCCCAGTCTTCAATCTGTTTCCTCGGTTTTGCATTTCTCCGATAGTCACAGAAGAGACGGCAGCTTGTACCGTACACATCCGGGAACATCCGATAGATCAGCTGGTGAGCACACTCATGGGCAATGGTAAAATTGCGGCGGCCTATGGAAGATGGATGCTCATTGAGTTTTTTCTCTATGAGAATGGTTTTACCATCCAGGAAGAACATCATCTCCTCCATGTTATCATCGAAGATCGTCACACATACTTCATCCGGGGAAGTCATTCCAAGTACCGTTCCATCATCTGATAAATGCCGGAACACTACTTTTAGACCAAGCATGTGTGCCAATTCCAGCAGATCTACCGCATAGCAGAGTCTTCTTTCCGGAAGGCAGGTTCGCTTATACTGGTCAATCACACGAGCTGCAATCCGTTCGATATCATTTCTGGATAAGCAAGGCATAGTATCCTCCCTGGTATGCGAGCTGTCGGTATGCTATACCTTTTCTGCTTCGGTTCGTTTTCTGTCGAACTTTTGTTCGTATCTGTATTATAGAACGCCCGTTCGATTATGTCAAGAGGCAATTTTCTACAAAGCCCAACAGGTACTTTCTCCATTCTGCAAAAAACGAAGCAACTTACTGCTTTTTTTGCGGATTGTATGGGTACCTTCGCTGGACTTTCTTGTGCTCCGGCACTTTCTTTTGACTTTGGTTTTCGGGACGGCATTGGTCCGGAACAGCAAGAGATGGATTATGCGGTTCCACTTTCTTTGCACCCGCTTTCGGAGTCTCAGCTTCTTTTATGCCCCGCTGTAGCTGTGTATCGGTACTCTCAACCGTTTCCGCTGTTGGTCCATCCTCCTCGGAAATGGCAGTGAAGCATTCCATTGCCATTGGATATACTTTATCCACCGCACCAACGATAGAGTCCTTTCCCGCATAATGCACTTCACGGGCCGCCTTATCTACCAACTCACACTTACCCATATCAAATTCGATGCCCCACTGGGTAAAAAGTTTCAGTCTGGAGATAAATGGGTGTGATCCTGTTTTCATGACAATGAATGATCCGGGTTTCATGGATTTCAATTCATCCGCACTCATGAGGGGGCGTTCTGTCATCTGCAAACTCTGCGATGCATTTTCATGTCCCCGGCTGACAGAGCCGGTCATAACAGTCCGTGATCCCAATGCCTTGGAGATGATATCCGCAGTTTCACTGGTGGGAGCGAAGCCGCCTGCAATGGTAAGCTGGCAGTTGTCCTGAATGATCGCTGCGCCTTCTTTTCCATAATTCTTTTCGAGCTGCTGATAGCTCTGGATGATGCTGACGATACTCAGCTTTCTGGAACGAGATGCACTGTACATGACTTCCGCAGAACTGATAGGTGGCAGGGAGCCAAACTCATCACAGTAAAACATGACACGGTTATCCAGCTTACCATCCTTTTCATCCGCCACCGTCAGGATCTCACGATAGAGCTGCTGAATCAGCAATGAGACCATAAAGTAAGTATTGGGGTTTTCTTCCGGGAGAACTACGAACACAGCACATTTTTCATTACAGAACTTTTCCGCGTCAATGGCAGTATCGAAGCACAGGATCTGCTCCAGCTCCGAATCCAGGAACGCATTCAGTCTGGACATTGCTGTTGACATGACCGACTGCATGGCCTGTTCGGATGTATTCAATGCCGCACCTGCAAACCACCGGGCCTTGTGTTCCGATGGAAGTCGTTCCATAAGCAACTGAAACTGATTCTTTCCTTTGACACCGGATGGGCCAAGCAAGTCCTGAATCAGTTTGAATACGGAAACAATATGCCGTTGGGACGGTTCCGCAAACTCAGCAATCAGCAGAATTACCGCTGTCATCAAGCCTTCGGCGGCATCATAGAAGAATGCGTTTTGTCCATAGGAAGAAGCATCGCCCTCCGTGAAGATCAATGTCTTGGCAATGATCTTTGCATACTTTTCTGCTTTCGCCTTATGTGCCAGCGAAGCATCCTTTTTGTACAGGTCTGTGTACTTGTTCACCAGATGCAGCAAATTGAAACTATCTGACTTGGTTGGGTTACGCAGGTCTATGACTGAGGTGGAGAAGCCATAGGCTTTGCAAATGTTCACATAGTTACGGTAGAGGTCGCCCTTGGTATCCGTAGTAAGGAATGACATACCGGCAGCACAGGCATACTCCAGATTCGGATAGAGCCAGAACGCTGTCTTGCCGCAGCCTGCCGCACCGATCATCATGGTATGCACATCGCCGGTATCCACCAGAGCATAGGTATCTTTCCGCAAACGAAAGGGCCATCGTTTTCCGCTGTTGCGGTCCCGCAGGATTTTATACTTTGTCTGACAACCAACTACAACCCCCTGGGGCAGTTTCAATTCTGTACACTGATTTCCAAGCCGCCGCCACCGCTGGGGTGTATATGGGATCTTGCGGAATGTCCGCGTCAGTTCCTGTCCGGTAGCGAACCGGGCGGCACCATGCTGACCGTCACCAACGGTTTTGGATTTGATGCCGTTCAGATTGTACATATGAGAAGCTGCGGAGATAAGAGCCATGATGCCCAGCATACTACCGCAGACCAGAATGAGAATTACTTTTCCGTCCAGAGAACCCCTCCTTTCAAATTTCTCAGGAAACAAAAAAATCCACGATGAACATTTCCGTTCACCGTGGATTCTCATTTTTTAGCAAGGGATACATACCCAAGCAGTCTTTAATGCCCCGCACTTTAAATTTGGGCGGCGGAACGCCCGCTTTGCTATATAGATCAGCCTGCTAGCTGCTCAAGAAACACAATTGCTTCCTGTACCGTTGTGAAGGTTCTACTGCTCTGATGTAGCCAGCGGTTTCGTTCATCTGTATCATCCAAGCCTGGAAGACCATCAGCCAGAAGATTGTTCAGGGTTTTCTTTCCATTCTTTACTGCTTCCGGATACCGCTGTGCGATGCGGGAAGTCGTATCCCAATCACCCTTAGCATATCCTGGCATTCTCTGCCTGACCATTTCTTCCATCCGTTCTTTTTCAGGCTTGGTAGTAAGATTGGGGGCCATCATCTGATAATGCAGCATGAGCCAATATTCGATACAGCCTGTTGTCATCAGCAGTCGGATGCGGATGTTTGGTTTCTTTCTCAGCTTGCGAAGCTTTTTGATGATCTTGTATCTGGAATCCCAATGACCGTGGTCCGTTTCCTCCACATCAAAGAAAAACCAAATCTCATCTGTTACTTCTGCACTGCTTTTGTACTTTGGACTTTTCTCAAAGCAGGAATCGGCTTCGTCGAACAAACCGAGCTTGCTTGCAGGCTTAATTACTGCCACATCTTCGAAGTGTTCCTTCAGAAATCTGGCATAGCACTGTTCGCTTTCACCTTCACAAAACACATAAATAAGTGGTTTGGAGGGTTTTACTTTTCTAGCCATTATTCAACCTCCTCGATTTCGATATCGGGAGTTGCACCATATTTGCCCATCAGATATCCTTTGCGAACATTTTCCGTGGTAGGTGTTGCAAACTCACTGATGCTGTACAAGCTGGAGGAGCCATCTTTACGACTCTTGTCCGCGAAGTAGATTTGATCTTTACGAATCAATTCCATGTTGAGCAATTCTGTATTGTGCGTAGTAAAAATAAGCTGTGCGTTATTCGGATTGCTTGTCTTGCTTTGGAACTTAGAAACGATCAACTCAAACAGCATCGGGTGCATCTCTTTTTCCAACTCATCAACAAGCAATACACCACCGCAAGCCAGGACACGTTCAACACCTGGAGCTATTGCCATCAGTTTCCGAGTGCCATCCGATTCATCAGACAGCTTCAGAGGATACAGCCTTTCTGTTCCATCCGAATCAATACCTTTGTGGAACGAAGTTGCATCCACTTCACCCATCATCAATTTGGTTTCGGAACTATTGGGCGCATCAGACAATGCCTGCATAAAGGTAGTAAGTGCAGCCTTGATACCTTCCGGCATTTCTTCAGGGAATGTCAGAGAGTCATCCAGCTCTGTACTCTTGATTTCGAACTTCATATCCTTAATGCCCAAGTCAGCCATCTTAGCATAATTGGAAATTGCATTGAGCATATTGGTATCTTCCGAGTATTCCAGAAGCTGATGAGGAATGTCTGTATAGTCTCTGGAGAAGAAGAGATACTCTCTAAACCATTTCATTGCCGCAATGCATGCTTTCTCATTCATCGTACATGCAATAGCAAAGTACAACTGATTCGGTGCAACTGTTTCACTGATCAGCTGACGCTTTCTTTTTTCTGTATTCTCTCTGAATGTGAAGGTTTGATACTCTCGTTCAAAGACCATGGACTTTTGCCCTTTGGGGGCATGGTAAAGATACTCTCTCACAACACAGTTTTTCGTTGCAGCAAAGCCATAGGTATACTTCACTTCATCCAAAACATAAGTGAACTCAAAAGAAGTCGGCTCATTCACAGATGTATCATTCAGCAGGAACGGCTTTACCGGGATGGATGCTTTCTCATGCTGTGTCCTCTGTGCGTTACGAATAAACTGAACAGCCAACCAGAATGCACGAATCACATTACTCTTGCCGCCGCCATTTTTACCGTAGATAACAACGGAAGGTAGAAGTTTTGTTGTCTTGTACGTGATCAGACTATTCTTGAATGTTGAAAGGCCAGTCGCCTCCATAGACAAAACTGCTTCATCTCGAAAGGAACGAAAATTACCAAACTTGAACTCGATTAACACTTATCACGCACCTCCTTGTTGTTATTATACCAAGGTTAGATGTAAATGCAACAAGAAAAATGAAATATTTTCATTTTTTAATCTCGATTCAAGTGCTTTTCGTTTTTTCAACGCAGATCATCCCATTCTCTGACCATGAAGCTGTTTCTTCTCCGCGATCTTTCTCCGAATCTTTTTGTCGATCAAGTTGAGCTTCTTCTGTTCTTTCTCAATATCTTCCTGGATGATTTGAGCAACGTTCGCAACCAATCTGGCACAGGTCATTACAAGATACGGATTGGATCTATTACGATTTGCAAATTTCCAACGAGATTCTTGGAAAGATTCATTCTCAGCTGCAGTTTTTTTCTCCAGCTTTTCAGCCAGTTGCTCTGCAACAGAAACTTCTGCCACAGTTTCTCCCGGATATGCATTCCGTACAACAGGATGAGCATCTTCCTTCTTCGGAAAATTTACTTCCGGTACTTCTTCAAACACAGAATCCTCCAGCGACAATTTAAGTGCCTCGGTCACAACCACATTCCGAATGGGATGGAATGCTTTATTCTGCGACAGCGGCACACGATCATCACCGGCAGTCTGATATGTCTGTATCACTTTATCCCGCTGTTCATACCACAGGTCATAGAGTTCTGCGATCCTGCTGTCCTTTGCCAACTCATCAATGATACCATTGACAAGATTTCTTGCAGGTGTAGAAAGATAGCCATACACTTTCTTTCCTTTCGTATTACGAAGTCGCAACGCAAGTTCCCGGAGCATCGCTTCCACCACTTCGTTTTTATAAGTGCCGGAGTTAATTTCCGCGACGATCTGGGCAACAAGATCTTTTGCATCCATTCGAAGAGCATCCCGGTACTCTGTCTGCTCCTGATAAATTTGAACCAAGTCCTGTTCAAAGATTTCTTTTGCAAAGGAAGATTTCAAATTGATCAGCGCCTGCTCCGTCATATATGGTTGTTTCCCAACAGAGTAAGCAACGATATGACAGTGGGGATGATGTCCTTCGTTATGAAACGCAGCATACCAATGCAGATCCTGAATCGGAATGTTCATTGCCTTTGCCATGTCAGTTGCCTTTCCACGAATTAAATCACGCCATGCTTCGCCTTTATCATAACCCAACCGCGCTGCATCCTTCCGCCGCAACGACAGGATTTGTGTCATGACAATACCATCATGCTCCGCGACCTCCTGCGCTACCTGCTGGAGATTGATAGGGGTATCTGCATTGGTGAACAGGCCATGGGTACCGAACCGTTCCACACGGGGACGCTTTGCAATGTACTGAACATAGCTTTCCCGCTTATCAATCTGATCCAGATTCTCTTCAATGCACCGGGTAATAAACTCAGAAGCATTTCCCTTTGTGGGTGATGCAAGATAGTCCTGGTACTCATACATCTGTACTGCATCCGGGAAGTCTTTGAGAAGCTGTCCTATCATATTCTTCTGCGGCTGCGATACAGGAAGTGATTTCCAACTGTCATCCAGTTTTTCAACGCCTTCTCTGGTTGCAATATAACGAATCAGATTTTTATTGTGCTGCCTGCTTCCCGGTTTCAAGTATCTCCATTTGAGAATGATTTTTGCCATGTCAGATTACTTACTCATCACTAAGCATAACCGCATCATCCAGCTTTAGTGTTCCATTCAGCGATTTTACTTCCCGGACGCACATTCCGCGAAGACTATCCAATGTAGATCTCTGAATCTTTTGATTGGCAGCAAGCAGGTTTTGCATCATAGCAAGTTCCACCGCAACTTTGAACAGCAGATTTGCCATTCTCCGTTCCATAGAACCAAGTGTTCCTTTCATAGTAGAGATTACAATGTTTGGCAGGTACGCACTGTAGTCATTGGCATTCAGGTACCCACAGTAAAACTGAATCGCATCGTCAACGAATTCCGACCTGTTTGTATAGCCCTGTTCTTTGTAATGCTTTTCCAGCAGAGCCGCAGTGTCCGCTTTGATATAAGATGCGATTTTGCATTTTTGTTCTTTCAACCGGTTCCTCCTTTCCGTTCAATTTGAAGCGTATATGCCCATATCCGTAATTCCGCAAACTCGGCAAATTCCGAACCCAGAATATGGAGCAATTCAGAAAGTCGCCAGAAATAGTGGCTCCCCTCTAAAGGAAATCGGGAAATTGTTTCCAGGTGTCCAAAAGAGGGGTATTTTTGTCGCCAAGGCTGGAATCCGAAAACCCGTTGTGCGGCCGGCATTGCCGGACGCTGTGAGTCTGGCTGGGGGCTGAAAAGTCCCCAGCCTTATTCCTGCAAGGGTTTCGGAACGCATCTGGTTACTCCAAACTTTGAACTATTCGCCCCAAGGTCTAATCTGCGAAACAGGGCGGCACACCGCCCGAAAACTCCCGCATGGGTAACTTGCCCAACTTTCTCCGTAAATGCCCACACAGGGGCATCAGTGCCTCAGTACGCCCCGTCAAGTATCCTCCCGAGAGTCCTGTATCTGTTCCGCGGGAATCTCCATCGAACCATCTTCAGGCTGCGGTTCCTTCGGTTTCGCGCGTCTGGTTCTTGCCGGAGGCGGAGCAGGTTCTTCACCATTGGACATGCTAATGTAGCCCCGGACTTCAGCCGGGACTATCTTTGTATATAGCGTTTCAAATAATTTCGTAAGTTCATCTTCCAACTTACAATCCTTCTTCTCCAGATAAAGCCGGAGTGCTTTGACTTTCTCCTCATCAGTGGAGATCGTCAGGTTTACTTTCTTCAAGGCATCACGATCCTTTCCATCGTAAAGTTTAAGGAATCAAGCAGCATCCTCATCCAGAAAGAATGTGAGCTGATCCTCATCCTCTTTTGTCCGCTTGCTTTCATCCAGCCACCAAGCCATGACATCTTCTGCTGTTTTCCATTTGTGATATGGTTTCCCATTTCCTTCACGGGCCTCCAGCATTTTTTGGAACGCATTGAGGTAGGCTTTTTTATACTTTGGGTACCGTGCAAACTCAAACCGCATCTGTGCCGCACCAGCCAGAGGACAACCGATACAGCCGATCCGGGTAAAGCCTTCATCGTAAAGGCAGCAGTGAGGAATGTTCCGGGAGTTAAGATACTCCCAGACGTCTTCCTCCGTCCAGTCGATGATGGGATTCAACGTGTGCATGCTTTTCATGACACAGGTTTCAAACATTCTGCGTGCTTCATCGTTATCATTCATGAGCCGCACATAGTTTCTGGTGTAGTTGTTCAGTTCCAGCAGACCACGGTTGTGTTTGCGCTTACTGCTTTCTTCCCAGCGGACACCAGTCACGGCGATGCGGCCTCTGCCACCACCTTCTTTCAGTTCATCGCAGCAGTACCTCACCATACGGGTAGGCGGCATACCCTTTTTCACGATGAGCTTCCACATGGTAGTGTCATGGTAGTCAACAATTACGTCAGGATAACGCTGGCGCATGAAGTAGATTACCTCCGGAGGATCGACTGTGGTATGACTGTAGTGGGCATCGAATTTGACGCCAGCTTCTTTGCACAGGTGATAGATCGTCTGACTATCTTTGCCTCCAGAGAACGCCACGTAGTAACCTTCCGGTGGTTCAAATGCTTTTAGCCGCTGGATCGCAATCTGCACTTTATCCTGCGTGCCGAAGAGAGTTTCTTCAACCAGTGCCATCAGCACACCCCACTCATCGCAGGAATCCGATCCAGAGGAATGATCTCTGAGCAGGAACTTAGAAGAGAATGGACACGGGACGGTATGTACTCAAAGTTTACATGGATGTCACCAGCAACCTCCGGGGTATACCAGTAGTCATAAGGAATGTACTTATGAAGCAGATACCGTTTTTCAGAATTGGAGAGCATCCCGCTTCGCTGATCCAGGATTCCCATTGGTGTGAAGAGAACGGTATCCACCAGTTCACCAGCACAGGTCGTGTCCACCACAACCAGGCCGAGGGTTACGTCACCACTTTTCTTTCCCCGCAGCACCGCAGGCATACTGACATAGGGTTCTTCACTGTGCGGCAGGAAGTCTGTACCGTATGTATCTACGAATGCCTGGTGCAGTTTGCAGAGCACCTCTTTTGCGTAGGTCTGCTCATAGCTGTTGCAGGAATTTTCCAACTTGCGAAAATCCAGACCTTTCAGGATGTGATTCACTGCAGCTACATATTTCTTTTGCCGTTCCACTACATCCCTCCCATGACCATTCCCTCATCCTCAGACTGAGTCTCCTGACTCACGGATTCATAATAGGAAGGGTCAGCACCGGGGACACCCCATCCCTGCATGGAGCCGATCTCCATCGCTTTTCTCTGTGCTTCCGAAACTCCCAGCCGGTTATTGTTGTAGTCAGCAATCTCTCTGTTCCTGTCAGGATCGTCGGTACTCCAATCAGAGGGATAGTAACCGAACTCACCACGCTTCAGGCAGATCAGTTCTCCGGTGGTTTCCAAAGTAGAGAAGCACATCTCCGGCAAGCCATCCGCCATTTTGGGAGAGAAGCGTTCCTGCTCTGCCAGCACTTCCCAATTCTCCCAGTTCCAAAGATGGACATACATATCACCGTCACCGGTGCGGATCTCCTGCTGTTCAAAGCCTTCTCCCCAGCCATCGGATGCCTGTCCGGTGACATAGTCCTTCAGGGTTTCCAGTTCAAAAGCGGACAGTGTACCAACCACCTGGCACTCTGCAACACCCCAGAGTTTTCCCTGACGTTCCTCTGCGGTAAAGACAACAGATTTGACTTTTTCATCCACAGAGTCATCGATGCCATACCAGTGCATGAGACCACGCTCCGCTTCCTCCGGACTGCGGTACTTGGTCATTGCCGCAACGATTTTGTCTTCATATTTCAGGATCTCTCGATCCGTCATCTCCTCCGGTTCATCATCGTCACCACTCCAGTAGTCGCCCCTCTGCATTTCCGCAATGAGGGGCATATACAGTTTCAGAGTTGTAGGTTCAGGAGGCAGCACACTGAAGGAATCATAACCGGGAGTCAGACAGCTTTTCTGACCGTTCTCCCATTCGATATGGAACTGGGCATTGTCATCGATCTTCTTCAGTGTTCCCATGCTGCCACGACCAAGACCCTCCTGGGGAATCTCCATCTCCCGCAGTTTGATCCGGGAGCCGAGAGGATACTGCTCCCGGAAAAATTTCAGCCACTCTTTCTGTACTGCCATTACATACCTCCCATCTGCATTTCAGCGGTGGGTTCTTCCTCTGCTTCCGCAAAGACGGTACCCTTCAGTTCCACACCCTGAGTCTCCGTATCCTGGATATCAATGGTTTTCACATCCGCATCCGTCAGATCTGCATTGGTCAGGTCACTGTCCATGACGAGTGTCCGCTGGAATTTACTGTCTGCCAGTCTGCCACCGGCAATGTCGCACTCCACAAATTTCGCATCAGAGAAATCCGCATCCTCGGCAGTGAAATAATCCATGGCACAGTTCATGAACCGGCTGCCACGGAAGTCCGCAGAGTTGGCCTGTACATTCCGCAGATCACAGTTCTCAATCAGTGTGCCACGGAAGTCAGCGCCATCGAAGCACATCTCATGCAGATCCAGGCCGGAGAGTCGGCAGCCAGTAAAGTCTGCCTGCAAGCCGCCCACGCCATAACGCCACAGGGTATGCTTGGCGTGCATAATGACCACTTCATCAATGGTCAGGACACGCAGTTTGGAATCGGCATGCTCCTGAATGGCTTCCATGGAAAGAACCACACCAATATCATCGCCGCTTACATCCATGTCCACCACTTCCGGTCTTGCCTGCAGCATGGCCGTGAACACATCTTTGTCCAGGCCACCGCCATCAAAACCATCCCGCAGTTCCGCATAGGAAAATTCATAGGTTCCCTGATCATCATGACCATCCAGAGCATTGACGATACATTCGTCCAGATACTTCTGCACCTTTTCGCCATAGGCAACCAGCG
This sequence comes from Oscillospiraceae bacterium, assembly GCA_017436785.1. GTDB lineage: Bacteria > Bacillota > Clostridia > Oscillospirales > Oscillospiraceae > Faecousia. The sequence continues at coordinate 11,312 of JAFSCK010000032.1, forward strand.
CCGGGATCACCATATCCACTTTCACTGCCTGCACCACCGGCTGGGGTTTGGGCTGCACAATGATCTGAGGAGCCGTTTTCTGTTCCTCCTTTTTCAGCACCTGATCCTGAGACTGTAAGTAAGCACTGACATTTGGGAAGTAGGACACACTCCGGGCAAAGCCACAGCCGCTGGAGTTGACCAGGATACCCTCATCCAGTTCTTCACTCATGACCAGAATGCAGTGGGCAGTTCCATCTTTCATGCCCATGATCCCATCGTTCTCAATGATGAAATCATAGTTACCCAGAAGCTGCTGATAAAACGCGGCATATTCGCTGGTGGAGAGATTGACCACCTTTTCGATCTCGCAGTCCAAGGTTTTCATCTCCGGGAGCTTATGCAGAAACATTGCTTTTGTTTTCATTCGTTACCTCCAATCAAAAAATCGGGGCGACCGAAATCGGTCGCCCCCCTGATAATGAAATTTTCTTTTTTATTGCTGTGCAGATGCATCCACATATTCGATGCACGGAAGCATAAGCCAGCCAGACCATCCACCACTGGACACGCTGCGGCGGATCACACCATACCGGGTTCCCAGAGCTTCAATCACATAACCGCCGCCTATATAGATTCCCACATGACCCTGCTTCCAGAGAATGATTCCCGGCACCTCCGGCATGTTGCTCATGCTTCCTTTCTGAGTTGCCCAACTGTAAATCTGCTCTGTGGAAATATCCGGCATGCCGTTGGTGGCATACCCAATAGTGTCAGAGTCAGGATTGTACCAGCAGTAGCCTTTGATCAGGCCAATGCAGTCAGCAGTGCGCTTTCCCACCCAGTTGGACAAAATGAAGTCCTTATAGGGTTCTATCTCATCCGGGTACTGGGCCAGCTTTGCTTCGAACATACTTCGGGACAGCACCTGACCATAGGTTCCCAGCACATATCCCCAGCCAGCGGCATCTGCTTCCTTTGCCCATTGGACAAGATCCAGATTGTTCTTTTTCGTAGGATCGTAATAATCTTCCAAGTCAATGTATGCACTGCGGATATTGGAGACCACATTGCTGTACTCCTCCACGGTAATACCGGAACCGAATTCCCGGTTGATGGCATTGACGAGCTGCTGGTCTGACTGGTCATCTGAAAAACAGGAAAGCAGCCGGGACACAAATCCCGGCTGCCTGGAGTGGTCATATAGAGCCATTATATAAACCGCCTGTGCTTCTCCCACACGTTCCGGCATGCCTGCGTCTTTGAATGCGGTTCTGATTTCCTCCATCGTAGATTCAATACCCTCCAGCATCGCCCTGTCTTCTGCGGACAGGTTCGCCATGATCTGCTGTTGGAGCATCCCCACATCCAGTTCAATGGTTCCATTGAGCAATGCCAGGAAAGCAAACAGTGGCATGATCACCGCTATCGCCAGCACCAGCAAAGTCATGCCGATGGTCTTCAGCACTTTCCGGTCTGTCAGCAGTGCCACCGCGATTTTCTTCAGCGCAGCACCAACAGCCATGCCCATTACCGACCGCCAGCCTTTCCGAACATCTCAATCTTATAGTCCGGTGCAATGACCTGCAGCAGATAGCGCTCATTGCCGCAGCGGTACAAACAGGTACCACGCTCCGGGTATCGGATCAGTTCAAACTCCGCATCCTCCACCTGAAGGGCAACCATATATTCTCTGGGATTGATCTGTCCGGGATAGAACAGGAACTGGTGGGTAGGAATTGAGAACAGAGGTTTCGTAAATTCCCGGATAGAGGGAATCAGGAAGTCCTCAATGTTCTGAGATGCCAGCACCATAATGGAGTCCCGCTTTCTGACACGCTTCATAGCATTGCGGATATACTCAATGGTGGTCAGGTTGGACAGGAACATATACAGTTCGTCGATAGCAGCCACCGTGTCACCGATGCAGATCAGGGCATTGCTCATGTAGGACAGGATATTGAACAACATAGCGTTTCGCAGGCGCTCATTGGTATCCATAAGGCCACGAACACCGAAGCAGATGAACATATCATCCACGATGTTGGTGTGACCGTTGAAATACTTACTTTCAGAGCCAACACACATGGAGTGGATACCCAGGCACACCTCCCGGAGCATATTCTCCGTATACAGGTGCTTCTGCCGCAGGTCATACTCCCGGAATTCCTTTTCGCAGAGCTTATAGAGATCCGACATGATGGGATAGTCCGTCGGCTTCAGCTTGGAGAAGTCAGTCTTGTCGCTGATATCATGCAGGGCATAGAGTTTCTCCAGCAGTAGTTCCAGAGTATCGATCTGGGCATCGGTAAAATCTTTATAGGAGCGGAAGAAGTCTTTCAGAAACGCAATATGTTGTGACAGCCGGGTAGCCTTTCTGAACGCTTCCGGCGCGCCATCATCTTCTGGAGCAGCATCATCTTCCTCACTCCACATTTTGGGTTCCAGAGGATTGATCAGGAATCTGCCGGACATGCAGTCCACATAACTGCCGCCAAAGGAATTGCAGAGATCTTCATATTCCTTTTCGATATCCAGGCAAAGGATTCTCTTGCCGGATTCCCGCAGATTAGTCAGCAGCAGTTTCATGAGGTAGGATTTACCCTGACCAGAGTTGCCAAGAATCAGAGAGTTGCCGTTGGTCTTGTCATCGCTGCGGCGGTCCAGGTCAACCAGAATATTGGTGCCGTACTTATCTCTGCCGATGTAGAATCCCTTGGGATCTGTCTTACCTGAGAAGTTAAAGGGGAAGAGATTGGCAACGGAACTGGCGGGGAGAACACGCTCATACTGGGCACCGAAGCGGTTGCTTCCAAAGGGCGCAACCGACAGGAAGCCTTCTTTCTGCCGCAGTGTCAGCCTGTCCACCGTAATCTTGGCACGAGCCAGTTCCATGGCAATGTCAGATTGCAGTTCCCGGAGAGACTCTGCATCCTTTGCTTTCAGTTCAATAAAGACCGCACAGTGGAGCAGGGGTTCCCGGTTCTTTCGCAGATTTGCCAGCAGGGTAACCACATCCTGGAGGTTACCCTCTGCCTGAATCGCTTCATTGATATCGTTGTCGCCTGCCATGAGCCGGTTCTTCCGGTTGGCATTGTTGACGATCTGGCGCTGTTCCATGGGTTCCACCAGTCGATGGTATATCCGCAGAGTAACACCATTGCGTTCCGCAAGCTGCGACAGAATCGCCTGCTCCTCTGTGGAGGGCGGATATTCCTTGACCGCCCAGGTACTGCGATAGGAATCGCCAGTCAGGTAGCTGTCTGCAAAGAACTTCACCACACCGGGAGCAACGCAGTCAAAGAAATCCTTTGTCCGGATTTCCTCCGGGTTCTGTACCGGCTGTTTGGATTTTTTCGACTTGCGGATCTTCTTTGCTTTCTTTTCTTTTTTCTTCAGATACTTCACTTCTTCACCCCCTCAAAAAACTGTGCGCCATCCACATCCGGCATCTGATCGCCGTCCATGGAGGCACCGAAGTAAATCGCCACCAGCCGTTTGATCTCAGCCTTGTCCATTCGCTGGACTTCAAATCCCTGTTCTACCACAGCTTTCAGCACACGGTTCATGGCAACGAAAACCTGTTCTGTCTTCATGTTGCGGCACCGTTTCACCAGAATAAACTGACGGGCCGTGGACATTTCAGCCTGCATGCTGGTGAGCATATCCCGGTCTTTTAAAATCAGCTTCCGCACATTGGGATTGCGCTCTTTCCTCGCAATGGATTGCAGGTATGCCTTGTTCTCATCGAAGCACTCACAGCTATCCGTACACACAAATTCCAAGTCCGGAATTGCAGAGAGCAGCATCTGAAGGTGCCGGATTTTGATATCAATATTGGCCGTAGACAGTACCGAAATATTGGTTGGCGCTACCCGGTAGAACAACAGTTCCCCCTGATCTGTCATAAGGCCATACTTGGTAAATGATTGAATGCCCAGCATCTGCTGGACAGAGATTCCTTTTTGTTTCTTTTTCTTCAACGCGTCACCTCCACTCGAAACTTTGCTGGGTCGTAATGAAATACCGAACGGCATAGCCAAGGTAGTCCAGCACCGTGGTATCATCCGCACGGATTGTTAAAACCGCATAGCACATACTAAGTGCTGCCGGAAGCAGCATTCCGGAGTAAATCAACAGAACCACGGAAAACAGCACAGCTATACTCAAAATAACAAAGTCCCGCAGACTCCAAAGCCAAAGATTTGCTTTTGCCTTCAGATTCTGTGGGTAAATATATTGGGTCATTGTCTACCTCCTTACTTCGCTCTTGTCAGCGCTCTGGTCAGATTAACTGCCGTACTTGTGGTATGGAATACGGACATCATGTTGACCCTTACAGAACTATCCAGGCCAAACTGCTGTGCGATCCGGGGCACCTCATTGGCTGCCAGCATAATACCCAGTCCCAGAAGCATGTTGGTCTGGAACGACATCATGCCAAGGAACAGCAGTGTTGTCTGCATAAAAGCTGTCAGGCAAATTGCGGCCACCTGTTTGCACCACTGATTGAATCCATCATCGAAACCACGAGGAAGCGAAAACATGTACAGTTCACCAACTGCCATCTGGATCAGCAGAATACCGCCTCTTTTGATATTCGCAAAAAACACTTTGATGGTGCAGTAAGCAAAAGCAATTAGGATGCACAGCAGTTTCAGACCCGCCATCGTGGTATCCGGGAGGAAAAATACAGTCCGCAGGACATGACCTACGAACTCTCCAAAGGATGCCGTCTGCGCTCCCGCAAAAATCCGGGTTAAGTCCCCCGCAAAGGTATTCTGCAAGGTAACGCAAAATTTGTACAATTCGATAGGTACCACTCCCACCAGAGAACAGGCAAAGAATCCTTTCAGAATATTCAGCGCAGCGGTTTTCACATTCACTCTGCCGCTTTGAGATTCAATGGCAACATCGAAAACCGCAACGACCACGCCTGCTGAAAACAATGCCCAGCCGAATAAGGTAAACAGGTCAATCACTGCCGTTACCCAACTGAGGGTAAAGATTTCCGCACCCATGTTATTGATGCCTGTAAACAGGTCAGCCACCGCATCATAGATCGCCGTATACAGCCACTGCACCAGCGCTGTCCAAATGGAGTCAACGATATCGCTTGTCGCATTTTCAAACGCAATTCCAATGGCATCGCCCAATCCCGAAAGGATACCGCCTAGCCAATCAAAC
>JAFSCK010000059.1 GCA_017436785.1 Oscillospiraceae bacterium
AAGCGCCTGGGCGTCAAGCGTGCAGACGGTCAGTTCGTTCTGGCTGGCAACATTCTGGTTCGCCAGAGAGGCACCCACATCCATCCCGGTGTCAACGTTGGTATCGGCAAGGATGACACACTGTTCGCTCTGGTTGACGGTACCGTCAAGTTCGAGCGCAAGGGCAAGGATCGCCGTCAGTGCTCCGTTTACGCTGAGCAGTAATTTAGTTTAAAAAAGCTGCCGCATGTTTCTGCGGCAGCTTTTTTAAAATGGAAAATTGACAATTGAAAATGGAAAATTGTTGTATTTCCTTTGGAAATGATTTTAAAATATCCCCGAAGGGGATACCATAATTTTCAACTTTCAATTATCAATTTTCAATTAAAAATCCGACAAAGGAGGATTTTGCCATGTTTGTAGATAAAGTAAGAATCACGGTCATCGGCGGTCGCGGCGGCGACGGCGCGGTGGCTTTCCACAGAGAAAAGTATGTTGCGTCCGGCGGTCCTGACGGCGGTGACGGCGGCCATGGCGGCAGCGTCATTCTGCGGGTTTCTGACCACATGACCACCCTGCTGGATTTCCGCTATAAGCGCAAGTATGCTGCACAGGCCGGTGTCAACGGTCTGGGCCGGAAGATGGCAGGCAAGCGGGGCGAGAATCTCATCATCGAGGTTCCCCGGGGCACCGTTGTCCGGGACGCGGAATCCAATCAGATCATCGTGGATATGTCCACCGGCGAGGATTTCATCATCGCCAAGGGCGGCCGGGGCGGCTGGGGCAATGCCCATTACGCTACCCCCACCCGGCAGGTCCCCCGTTTTGCCAAGGCAGGCCTGAAGGGTCAGGAGCGGGATATCATTCTGGAGCTGAAGCTGCTGGCAGACGTGGGTCTGGTGGGCTTCCCCAATGTGGGCAAGTCCACATTGCTCAGCGTTACCTCCAATGCCCGTCCCAAGATCGCAAATTATCACTTCACCACCCTGTTCCCCAATCTGGGTGTCATCTACGTAGACGAGGGCGTATCCTTCGTTATGGCAGACATCCCCGGCATCATCGAGGGCGCTGCAGAGGGTGCGGGTCTGGGCCATGATTTCCTGCGGCACATCGACCGCTGCCGTCTGCTGGTCCATGTGGTGGATGTATCCGGCAGTGAGGGGCGAGACCCTGTGGAGGATTTTCATGCCATCTGCGAGGAGCTGCACAACTACTCCGTTGACCTTGGGGACCGTCCCATGATCGTGGCTGCCAATAAGACCGACATCATGGACCCGGATTCCGACAATCTGGACCGCCTGCGCAAGGCTGTGGAGGAGGCCGGCTGTGAGCTGTATGAGATCAGCGCCGGTACCACGGTGGGCACCCGGAATCTGATGCGGATCGTAGCGGAAAAGCTGCGCTCTCTGCCTCCTGTTACCATCTATGAGCCCGAGTATGTGGAGGTGGTGGAGGCCCCTGCGGACCCCAGTGCCTTCGAGATCGAGCATTACGGCAATACTTGGCTCATTACCGGCCGCTGGCTGGAACGGCTGGTGCAGAATATCAATTTCGACGATTACGAATCCCGGAACCACTTCGACATGCAGCTGCGCAAGGTCGGCCTCTTCAAGCGGCTGGAGGAAATGGGCATTCAGGATGGCGATACTGTGGATATTTACGATATCGAGTTTGAGTACCAGCGCTAAGAAAGAAAATTTTACTTTTTTAAAGAAAGTATTTGCCATTTTCGACTTTATCTTATATAATAACAGGGACTACCGTTTATGGTCCCTGTTATTTTATTTTGAGGAGAAATGCCCCATGATCCGGAACTTGAATCAGGTTTCTTTTCAGGGTTTTGGCACCGTTCCTCCGGAACGGACCCAGAATGCCCGGAATTTTGATAAAAATATTGCATTCAGCTTAGACCTGCAGCCCAAGGAATCTCTGCTGTACCGTACCAAAGGAGAAACTTGGGTAGTTGGCGGCACTGGAAACAGCATCCTGTCTGTCAGCCATGACGGGGAAACCTACCAGCAGTTCTATCTGGACAAGCCGGTGTGTGTGAAAGCGGATGTCCTTTTTGGCCTGAGCTCCTTCATGGGAGAAAGCAATGTGGCACTGTATGCCGATGAGGCGCCGGAAATGATAGGCAGACGCAATTCTGACACCCTGCGGATGGAGCATCAGCTGCGGGTGGAAAGCATTTATACCTTCTGGTATCAGGAGAAGGAGCAGGGCTTCCTGTTCCCCGGTGAGGCCCATCCCATGGCAGAATTGACCTATGTGGATCAGGGCTCTCTGCACTCCGTGGCAGAGGGTCAGGACCTGCTGTTAAAGCAGGGAGATCTGGTGATCTATGGCGCCAACCAGTGGCACATGCAGTATTCCGATATCGGTGTGGCACCCCGGTTCGTGACCATTTCCTTTGCAGTGGAGGGAACAGGACTGGATTCCCTGCTGAACCGGAAGTTCACAGCCCCTCAGAATGTGGTGACGCTGCTGCAGAATATGCTGCGGGAACAGGAGCGGATGGATGCCTATTCCGGCGATATCATCCTGTCTCAGCTGAATCTGCTGCTGCTGATGCTGCTGCGGGAGGCTGCTGCCCCCAAGGGCGGCAAGCTGCAGACCTCCAATGCCATCCATTCCGAGAATGAGATCATCCGGCAGGCCCAGCAGTATATTTCTTCCCACATCCGGGAGAAGCTGTCCGTGCCTTTGGTGGCCCGACAGGTGGACGTGAGCCCCAGCTACTTAACGGCCCTGTTCCATAAGAACCTGCAGATCTCTCCCGGTGAGTATATCCGCCGTATCAAGCTGCAGGAAAGCAAGCAGATGATCCGGGAAAACAACCTGAACTTCACGGAGATCGCCGCCGAGCTGCAATACTCCACCGTGCACCACTTCTCCCGCCAGTTCAAGGAGAAGTTCGGCATCACACCCACGGAATACGCAAAATCCGTAAGATAAACATATATATTGTAGGGCGGGGTCATGACCCTGCCGGGCAGTGACTTACCTTTGAGCCTTGGAATTGGACGTTCAATTTCTGATGGTGCCCGGCGGGAATGTATTCCCGCCCTACATTTTTTTGTTTTTTTCCAAATCCATGCAACCATTGCCCCAAAAAGGTGAGTATAATAAGTGAAGGATCCTTTACAAAGAGAAAGGAGGACATTATGGAAGACAGCAAGATCGTAGAACTATATTGGCAGCGGCAGGAGAGTGCCATCAGCGCTACGGCGGTGAAGTATGGAGCCTACTGCCACACCATTGCCTACAATATTTTATATAATAAGGAAGATGCGGAAGAAAGCGTCAGCGATACGTATCTGGCTGCGTGGAAGAATATGCCGCCCCACCGGCCCAGCATTCTGTCGGCCTTTTTGGGAAAATTGACCCGGCGTATCAGCCTGAACCGCTGGCGCAGGAGCACACGGCTGAAGCGGGGCGGGGGAGAGATGCCGCTTGCGCTGGAAGAGCTTTCCGAGTGCATCCCCTCAGGAGAAAGCGTAGAGGGGTACATAGAGGGAAAGGAGCTGGCACGCACCCTGAATACCTTTCTTGGGAGCCTGCCGGATACGGAGCGGGATGTGTTCATCAGCCGCTACTGGTTTCTTGCCTCCGTAAAGGAGATCAGTGAAAAATTCGGCTTCACCGAAAGCAAGGTCAAGTCCATGCTGCTGCGTACCCGGGAGAAGCTGCGGAAAATACTGGCGCAGGAGGGCTATCTATGACGGAATTTCAGATCCTATCTGCCATGACCCACATCAACAGCGTCTATATTGACGCAGCCCAGAAGCAGCTGGGCTACCTGCCCAAGAGCAGCCCTAAGAAGCAGCCGCGCCGCGCCTTCCGCGCACCGATGGCGGCAGCCATTGCGGTGGTGCTGCTGACGGTCCTGTTCTTCCAGACGCCCATGGGTGTCAAGGCAGCAGAGATCGTCCAGCAGAAGATCGCCCAGCTGATTGAGGTGCTGTTTCCGGCTAAGGAGATCGTGGTGAGCCCTGAGGGCATGACCGATGTGGTGTCCCACGCAGCCCACGGCAAGGAGCCAAGCGCCACGGACCCCGGCTTCGCCATCTATGTGGACGAAGAACGCTATACCATGACGCAGGAGGATGGGGCATGGTTTGTCCGTCCTATTGATTACGACCCGGCATGGCCGCCCTGTGAGCTGGTGATCCGGGAGCTGCCGGGGAAGGACTATGAGACCGCCGCACAGGAGGTGCGAAACGGCATGCTGGACAGCTGGAAGTTTGTGTCCGGCATTTACCGCCCACTGGATCCGCCACGGATGATCTTCAATGCCAATGACGGCGACGCATGGGAAGCACCTATGGAGGATCATTATTTCTATGAAAACGGCAATTTGGGCACCTACCATATTATCTGCCGTTACTTCGTGGGCATTGCCGAGGGCCACGGCACCCGCCTTGCCGCCATGCGGGATACCTTCACCATCATTGCACCTCAGGATGCTTCCCAGTATGAAAATGAAGCCGATGCCATCAAGCAGGCCATGGCTCGGGAAGCGGCCTATGCACAGGGACTGGTAGATGAACTGCTGGAAACCCTGAAAACCGATGCCACCATGACTCAGGCGGATATGAACATCAATTCCCAGCGGCGGTATGAGCTGTGGGACGAGGTGCTGAATAAGATCTGGGACGCTCTGGAGCGGACCATGGACAAGGCCGCGTTTAACGTGCTGAAACAGGAGCAGCTTCTTTGGATCGACCGGAAGGAAGCCAAAATGGACGATGCTGCGGCGGAGTATGCAGGCGGCTCCCTGTCGGCATCGGCTTATTACGGCACCGGTGCCGAGATTACGGAACGCCGGGTCTATGAGCTGCTGGAATACCTGACGGGAGAACGGACGGTAGGGGAGGTACCGGAAATTACGGCCCCCGCGGAGCTGATCCCCGGACAGTCTACCAGTGATGATGTATCCGCCTACTATCAGGCAAAATTCCCGGAAAAGAACATCTATTGTACCTTCCGAGATTTTGACGGCAACAACTATGGCGATCTGGCGGTGTACTATGACGGCTGCTACCGGGCGCTGTACCTGATGGGAGAGGACTACATCCTCCAAAAGGAATATCTCTTCGAGGAGGGCTTCCGGCTGTACTGGAATACGGAAACGGATGCAGCCAATATCCTCGGTACGGAGGAAATGCGCGATACCGGCAGCGCCAATTTCTACTACGATATTCAGGATGGCCAGCTGATCTTGCTGGATGCCATCAAATTTGACAATGGCAGCGGTTCAAACCAGTGGTTTACCATCGGCGACAGCGACTGGGCCCCCATGTCCAAGGACCTTTACGGAGAAATCCTGTTCCGCTACAAGATCCAGACCGACAATTTGGTGCCCATTGAGGAGTATTACTTGCAGTAAATATAAGAAATTCTTAAACCGTCCCTCCATTGACAGAAGCTGCTGCGGGGCCTACAATAGAGAAAAAAGGAAAGGGTGTCATTTATGAAACGAATGCTGCTGCTTTTGCTTTGCATGCTGCTGGCAGGCTGTGCTGCGGAGACGGAACCCACGACGGTGCCGGAGGAGATCGATGCACCGAATGTCATCACCGTGGCAACGGTGGACGAGCTTCTGGATGCCATTGGACCGGACCGGGAGATCATTATGGAGCCGGGCCGGTACAACCTCTACTGGGCCCGGGAGTATGCCTGCGAAACCGAAAACGAATACTACATCTGGGAGGAATGCGGCGACGGCTACCAGCTGAAGCTGCTGGGCGTGGAGAATCTGATCCTCCGGGGCAGCGGCGCGGATGTTACCACGTTGGTGACGGAGCCCCGGTATGCCAATGTGCTGGTTTTGCAGAACTGCATCAACACCTCCTTGGAAGGCTTCACCGCAGGCCATACCGACGGCGGAGAATGTGCCGGCGGCGTGGTGAGCCTCATGGGCTGCAAGGACGTGATTCTAAATGCCATGGGCATATTTGGCTGCGGCACCATAGGCATCCAGACGGAGCTGTGTGCCGATATTCTGGTTTCTGCCTGTGATATTTACGAATGCTCCTCCTATGGCATCTGGGGTGACCGCGCCAACGGCCTGACGGTGAAAAATTGTACCCTGCGGAATCTGGGTGACCGGCAGTACGGCGGAGGAGCGGCCATGTGGTTCAGCTCCAGCACTGATGTGAAGGCAGAGGACTGTAAGGTGACAGACAATGTGCTGCAATTCCTGCTCAGCGGCGATCCCAGCGGTGAGATCGCTTTGAAAAATTGCAGCTTCAACCACAATAAGTTGGAAGGTGCTGCTTTTGGCATCTATACCAGCGGCATGGTCTTGGATAATTGCGCCTTTGAGCAGAACCAGTTCCGTACTTGGTTCTCCGGGGCGGGCATCACGGTGCTGGACGGTGTAGGCAAGACCCTGACGGAGGAATTGCTGGATGTGCAATACAGCAGCGCAAAGCCGCCGAAGGAGACTGCCGGGGAGCAGACCCAGGTGACGGTATCCACGGTGGACGAGCTTCTGGCGGCCATTGCCTCCGATACGGAGATCATCCTGAAAGACGGCACCTATGATCTCAGTGGGGCTTCCAATTACGGTTACGGTTCTTCCTACTATTATTTCTGGATGGAAGAATATGACGGCCCGGTGCTGACCATCGATTCTGTGAACAATTTGACTATCCGCAGCGAAAGCGGCGATGTGAGCAAATGCACCATCTCCGCCGTTCCCCGGTATGCCAATGTGTTCAATTTCCGCCGCAGCAGCAACATCACCCTCTCCGGCTTCACCGCTGGACACACGCTGGAGCCCGGCGAGTGCATGGGCGGTGTGCTGGATTTTGAGGGCTGCGATACGGTGCTGGTAGAGAACTGTGGACTCTTTGGCTGCGGCATCTTAGGTGTGCAGGCCCGGGTCAGCAGTGACATTGCGGTAAAGGGCTGCGATATCTACGAATGCAGCTATGGCGGCATCAGCATGGCAGATGTGGTGGATGTGGAAATCGAAAACTGCACCTTCCGGGATTTGGGCGGCGATGCCCTGAGCTTCTACGACTGCAAAAATGTGACCGTCGACGGCAAAGCTGTGGACGGACGCAGCTACTATGGCGAGTAAAAATAGGGCGGGAATTGCATTCCCGCCCTAAAGTTTTATTTCTCTTTTCTGACCATGAAGAAACCAATGAGGTTGGAAATCATGGTCATAATATCAAAGGTGACAGCCACATAATTTCGGTAGTAGATGTCGTAAATCAGCCACATGATCTGGGTGCTGATGATAACGATTTTTAACGTGGATGTGTGCTTTGTGTCCAGAAACCAAGTAAATAAGGCTGTTGCCAGAATGGGCAGCCACGCGACCCAGCCGTCTCCCATGGAGCCCAAGGACAGCAGCACCTGTACAGCAATGAAGGCCAGCTTCAGGGCAACGGTGCTTTTGCATTTGACGAATACCAGATTTCGGACAATGCTGACCACGTTGGCGATAAAGCCGTTGACACCGCCGAGGATCAGGTTGCCAAAGCCCATAAAGGCGCATTGAAAGCTCTGGGCGATGAGAATGTGGGACTTCTTTTTCAGAAGTCCGATGGCTACCATGATCAGACAGCCAATGCCGGAGATCAGGTTGCCAATAACAAGCGTGTTCATAAGTTGTTACCTCAGAAAAAAGATGGTGCTATTATACCCGGTTGGGGAGATGGTGTCAAGGAATCAAATGTCATTGCAAAAAGGAATCCAACATTGCCGCACCAGTCTGCGGACCGGTTCGCAATGACAGTGGTATATCCGAACACTTGCGAAAATGGGCAAGCTATAGTATAATAACCCAAATATCCCTTGGAGGAAGCTGTATGGAATTTAAGGTATTGGCCGTAGGCGACGTGGTGGGAAATCCGGGTCTTGACCGGGTGCGCCGTCATCTGCGGCAGTTAAAGCGAAAAACCGGGGCGGATTTTGTAGTGGTCAACGGCGAAAATGCCGCTGTGGTGGGAATTATGCCCCATCAGGCGGAGGATATTCTGGATGCCGGGGCAGACTGCATCACCATGGGCAACCATACTTGGGGCAAGCGGGAGATCGTGGATTATATGGAGGACTGCCCCCAGATCATCCGCCCTGCCAACTACGCCCCGCAGGTGCCCGGAAGAGGCTGGCAGGTTTTTGAGACCAGAGCCGGGGATGTGGCGGTCATTGACCTGATCGGCCGCTGCAATATGGACTACGGTCCGGACAATCCCTTCCTGCTGATCGAAAAGATCCTCAAGGAAATCACTGCGAAGATCATCCTTGTGGAAATGCACGCGGAAGCTACCTCAGAAAAACTGGCCATGGGCTACCTGCTGGATGGCCGGGTCAGTGCGGTGTGGGGTACCCACACCCATGTGCCCACCGCCGATGCCCGGGTCCTGCCCAAGGGCACCGGCTATGTTACCGACCTTGGTATGACCGGTCCCCGGGATTCCATCCTTGGCATCCGGCCGGATCTGTCCATTGCCAAGTTCCGGGGAGATCTGACGGAGCGCTACCGCTGGGCAGAGGGCCCCACAAAAATGGAAGCGGTGCTGTTCACCATTGACAGCACCACAGGAAAATGCGTCAAAGCAGAAAGAGTGGACGAATGGGACTGAAAATTTTACACAGCGCCGACTGGCATCTGGATTCTCCCTTTGCTTCTTTCCCGGAAGACCAGCGCAAATGGCTGCAAACCCAACAGCGAAGGATCCCCGGAAAGATCGCAGACCTGTGCCGACGGGAAAAATGCAGCATGATGCTGCTCTCCGGTGACATTTTCGACGGAAAGCCAAGCCGGGAAACACTGGACATCTTGAAAAAAACATGGGAGGAAATCGGCATCCCGATACTGATCGCGCCGGGCAATCACGATTTCTGCGGCCCCGGCAGTCCGTGGCTGGAAGAAGCATGGCCGGAAAATGTGCATATTTTTAAAGGAAAGCTGGAATCTGCAGCGCTGCCGGAGCTGAATTGCCGGGTTTACGGTGCCGGCTTCCAGAGCATGGACTGTGCAGCTGTGCTGGAGGGCTTCCGGGCGGCGGGAGAGGAACGGTATGCCATCGGTGTCTTCCACGGCGATCCGGTCCAGCGAAATTCCCCTTACAATGCCATTACCAATTTGCAGGTCCGCAATTCCGGTCTGGACTATTTGGCGCTGGGCCACATCCACAAAGCAGGTGCCTTCCGCAGCGGCAATACCCTCTGCGCATGGCCCGGCTGCCCAATGGGCCGGGGCTGGGATGAGACCGGAGAAAAGGGCGTGTGCATCGTGACCCTCGACAAGGAAGCACAGCTGCAGGCGGTCAGTTTGGATACCCTGCGTTTTTACGATCTGGAAGTGGATGTGGGCAGCGATGCGGCGCTGGCGCTGGAAGCTGTGCTGCCCGGTGCAGGAAGCAAGGACTTTTACCGCATCACTCTGACCGGTTGGGGCAAGCCGGATCTGGCGGCGTTGAAACAAAAATTTGCTGCCTTTCCCCATCTGGAGCTGCGGGACCGGACGGAAGAACCGGTGGACTTGTGGGGCAATACGGATCAGGATACCCTTGAGGGGCTGTATTTCCACATGCTCCGCAAGGCCATGGAGGAGCAGCCGGAAAATGCTGCAAGAGTACAGCTGGCTGCGGAGATCTCTCGAAAGCTCCTGAGCGGAAGGGAGGTCGCCTTATGAGAATTTACCGCATGACAGCCACCTTCGGCAAGCTGGAGCACGCCACGCTGGAACTGGAACCGGGGCTGAATATCATCACGGCTCCTAACGAATGGGGAAAGAGTACATGGTGCGCCTTCCTTGTGGCCATGCTCTATGGCTTTGACACCCGGAGCAAGAGCACCAAAACGGCTTTGGCAGACAAGACCCATTATCAGCCTTGGTCCGGTGCCCCCATGGAGGGTCGGATCGACCTGAATTGGAACGGCCGGGATATTACCATTGAGCGCCGGACCCATCGCCGGGTGCCGCTGGGAGAATTTAAGGCCTACGAAACAGAGTCTGGCCTTCCGGTAACGGAGCTGACTGCCGCTAACTGCGGTCAAATGCTGCTGGGCGTGGAGCAGACCGTGTTCCGCCGGGCGGGCTTTATCCGCCATGCAGACCTTCCTTTAACGCAGGACGAAGCCCTGCGCCGCCGTTTGAATGCGCTGGTCACTACCGGAGATGACAGCGGTGCCGCGGAGCGTCTGGCAGAGGACCTAAAGACCCTGCGCAACCGCTGCCGCTACAACCGCACCGGCCTGCTGCCTCAGGCGGAGGCCCGCCGGGAGGAACTGGAAGGAAAAATCGGGGAACTGGATACACTGGAGGAGCAGATGAAAAAGCTGCGCCGGAATCTGGAGGATATCAAGCTGTGGCTGAAGCAGCTGTATAACCACCAGCAGTCGCTGGCTTACCGGGAAATGGAGCAGATCATTGCCCGGGTGGCGCAGGCGAAGACGGCCCGGGAGGAAGCAGAGCAGGAGCTTGCCCGCTTGGAGGCTGTTTGCGCCCAGCTGCCGTCCCGGGATGCTGTGGACAGCAAGGTGCGGGAGCTGCGCTCCTTCCTGGAAATGCGAAGCGGTCTGGAACGGGAATACCGGGAAGCGCCTCGGGAACCCATTATCCCTCAGATGCCGGAACCGTTTTCCGGTATGACGGCAGAGGCGGCATGGGAAATGGCCCGGGCCGATGCTAAGACTTATACAGAGATCACCAAGACCAAAGCTCCCGGCATTTTGCTCCTTGTGGGTGTGCTGGGGCTGCTGGCTGCGGCGGGACTTTGGTATCTGCAGGCCACGATCTATGCCGGCGGCGCTGCTGCCTGCGGCTTGCTGGCCTTCGTCTGGGGTCTTTGGGAAAAAATACGGATCAAAAAGCAGGTCAAGGGTTTGCTTGCAAAGTATGGCGATCCCAACTGGAAGCATTGGGTGGCACCTATCGGCAAGTTTGAAAAGGAGCAGGCTGCTTATCGCACGGCGCTGAAGGAATACCGGGAGATCCAAAGTGATCTGGAAGTACGGATGATGGTCCTGCGGAAAAAACGGGAATCCCTCGGAACGGATCAGGACCCGGATGAAGCCATGGAGCAATGGCAGGCGGCGCTGGAAAACTGGAACGCCTGTCTTCAGGCCCGCCAGCAGGCGGCCCAAACCAAACGTCACCATGAGGCCCTGAACGCTATGGTGAAGCCGGTGGAAAAGCCTACGATGGAGGATCACCTGACCCAGAGCGAGCAGGAGACAACACAGCTGCTGGCAGACTGCGCTGAGGAGCAGCAGCGTCTGCAAAACCGGCTGGGCCAGTATCAGGGCCGTATGGAGATCCTTGGAGACCGGGAGGAACTGTCCCGCCAGCTGGAACAGGTGCGGGAGCGGATCAGAAAACTGGAAGAAACCTACGCAGCGCTGGTGCTGGCACAGGATACGCTGGCGGCGGCCAAGGCGGAGCTGCAGCGCCGCTATGCGCCCCGGATCACCAAACGGGCCCAGCAGCTGCTGTCGGATATGACCGGAGGCCGCTACCGCCGCCTGACCATGCAGGAGGATTTCTCCTTGCAGGCGGGAACGGAGGCGGAGGATACCCTGCGGGATGCCCTCTGGCGCAGTGACGGCACCATGGACCAGCTCTATCTGGCGCTGCGCCTTGCGGTGGCGGAGGAGCTGACTCCTAAGGCACCGCTGGTGCTGGATGATGTGCTGGTGCGCTTTGACGATACCCGGATGCAGGCAGCGGTGAATCTGCTGCGAAAAATGTCTGCGGACAAGCAGATTATCTGCTTCACCTGTCAGACCAGAGAGGCAGAATGCCAATGATATAATTTTGTAGGGCGGGAATGGATTCCCGCCCTACATTGCGTATAAAATGCAGGATATCTGTCAAAATAAAAAGGGGAGAATTGGCGCGGTATAAGGCGGAATCGACCCTCCTGCGATGGATGGAATATCAATATATACGGTATAGGAAAAATGAAAATCAAGCGGAATGTTACGGATTATTCACAAAAAGTCAATAAAATAGAACATATTTTGTTCACAAACCATTCACGGAAGTCAATATTCACCCAACCAAAGTCAATTTAACCACTTTCTTCCTCCGAAATCAGGTGCTATAATACCGCCATGCTTAAGGCAGCGGCAACGCAGCCTTGCAGGAATGAAAAATGTAAATTGCATTTGCGGCTTTGTCCGCCCCACTTTTTTAAGGAGGTAACGCTATGAAGAAGGTTTCTATGAAGCAGCTCCTCATCAATGCGATGGAGGAGTACGGCAACACCCTGATTCTCTCTGAGCGCATCTGATCCCGATTTCAACCAGCCCCGCAGCGGGCGTAAGATAAATATAAATTTTTCACCACTCACTTTTGGAGGTATATACAAATGAAGAATGAAGCAATGAAGAACATGGTCAAGTCCATGGAGATGTACGGCAAGCTGCTGCATCACATCGGTTACTAATCAAACTTTCCCACTCTCACTTTGGAGGTAATTACAATATGAAGAACACTATGATGAAGAATCTGGCAAAGTCCATGGCCGAGTACGGCGAGATGCTGAACAAGATCGGCGCTTAATTTCAAATTTCACTCACTCATTTTTGGAGGTACAATATAATGTCTATGAAGAAGAATCTGATCCGTGGTATGCAGGAGATCGGCGAGATGCGTTGCATCTGCGGCGAGTAAGTCCAGCAAACATGATGACCAAGCGCGGCCTGCCCACAGTGCGGCGGCCCTATCCCACACAATTTGTATTAGGAGGTGCGTAAGAATGTCTATGAAGAAGAATCTGGTTCGCGGAATGCAGACCTACGGCGAGATGCTGGCTAAGATCGGCGGCTAATTGCGAATAAATCGATAACGGAAACAACCAACTCTCATTTAGGAGGATCATATATATGTCTATGAAGAAGAATCTCATCAAGGGTATGCAGGAATACGGCGAAATGCTGCGGATCATCGGTACCCTGTAAGTTTGATAAAAAATCCCCGGCCTGTGCAGTTCCATCTCACAGGCCGGGGAAATGTTTTGAACAGAAAAGAACCGTGCAGGAACACTCCTGCCCGGTTGTCTTAGTATTAACCTTCCGCAACCACGATCTCGGACACCTTCAGGCCGGGGTTCCGGCGGCAGGTGAAGTCGATGGCCCAATAGCTGGAGAAGACCAGCAGGCTGCGGCCACGGTAGTCTTCCAGCAGCTCGGCATCGCTGCCCAGATTCATGTCAGAATAATCGCCGGGATACTCGTCGATGAGGCGGATCTCCTCATAAGGCAGCATCTCCATCCGCAGGTCCACGCCGTATTCGTTCTTCATGCGGTACTGGAATACGTCCAGCTGCAGCGTACCAACGACACCCACGATGACCTCTTCCATACCGGAGTTGGGGACCTTGAAGATCTGGATGGCACCCTCTTGGGCGATCTGCTCGGTGCCCTTGACGAACTGCTTGCGCTTCATGGAGTCCTTGGCGCTGACGCGGCAGAAATGCTCGGGGGCGAAGGTGGGGATGCCGGAATAGCTGAATTTCTTGCCGGGAACGGTGATGGTATCACCGATGGCAAAGATGCCGGGGTCGAAAACGCCGATGACGTCGCCTGCGTAGGCTTCCTCCACGATTTCGCGCTCCGCAGCCATCAGCTGCTGGGGCTGGGAAAGACGCATTTTCTTCTTGCCCTGAATGTGGTAGTATTCCTTATCCCGCTCGAATTTGCCGGAGCAGATGCGCATGAAGGCCAGTCGGTCCCGGTGGGCCTTGTTCATGTTGGCCTGAATTTTGAAGACGAAGGCGGAGAAATCGGGGCTGAAGGTATCCACCTCGCCGGCATCGGAAACACGGGCCAGCGGGGGAGGGGTCAGCTTCAGGAAGTTTTCAAGGAAAGGCTCAATGCCGAAGTTGGTCAGTGCAGAGCCGAAGAAGACAGGGGACAGCTGGCCGTTGCGGACGGCTTCCATGTCCATTTCCCGGCCGGCAGACAGCAGTTCCACATCGTCGATGAGCTGCTGATGCTTACTTTCGCTGTCCAGAAGCTCGGCAACCTGCTTGTCGTACAGGTCAATAGACATCTTGTCAGCCTTCCGCTTACCGGTGTTGCTGGTAAAGAAGATCAGTTCCTCCTTCTCCCGGTCGTAAACGCCCTGAAAGTCCTTACCGGAGCCGATGGGCCAGTTCATGGCGTAGGTCTCGATGCCCAGCTCCCGCTCCACCTCGTCCAGCAGGTCGAAGGGGTCCTTGGTTTCCCGGTCCATTTTGTTGACGAAGGTGAAAATGGGGATATGACGCATAGCACAGACCTTGAACAGCTTCCGGGTCTGGGGCTCCACGCCCTTGGCACCGTCGATGACCATGACGGCGGAATCAGCCGCCATCAGGGTACGGTAGGTATCCTCAGAGAAGTCCTGGTGGCCGGGGGTATCCAGAATGTTGATGCAGAAACCGCCATACTGGAACTGCATGACGGAAGAGGTAACGGAGATACCACGCTGCTTTTCAATCTCCATCCAGTCGGAGGTAGCGGCGCGGGAATTTTTCTTGCCCTTAACGACACCGGCCTGTGCGATGGCGCCGCCGTAGAGCAGGAACTTTTCGGTCAGAGTGGTTTTACCGGCGTCGGGGTGGGAAATGATGGCAAAGGTTCGGCGTCGGCTGATTTCTTCTACTAAATTGGACATTTTGTCATCCCTCCATTAGATTTTTATGATATAGAAACACCGGGATGGCTATGGGGGAAAGGAAAAACGCATAAAAGCCTCCAAAACGGTCATTTTTTCTCAAACTAATTTAGTTTACCACATTTTTGGGGAGAATACAAGAGGAAAGGCAACATTTTATAGAAACTCTGTAGGGCGGGGTCATGACCCCGCCGAGTGCTATCGAATATTGAACAGTTAAACAAACCGCTCAATGATCGAAACTGTCCGGTGCGGATATATCCGCACCCTACAATCTAGTTAATTGAATGACATTGCATTGCAGGGCGGGGATGCATCCCCGCCCTACAATGCAAAAAGGACCTCCCAAGAAACTTGGGAGGTCACAATTCTTAAGTAGGGAATGATTAGGCCTTGCCGGCGCAGCCCAGAACGTTGATCAGCTTGTGGCGGACCAGCTCCTTGATGTTGGCGCGGGCGGGCTTCAGGTACTCGCGGGGGTCGAACTTGTCGGGATGCTCGGCGAAGAACTTACGGATAGTGCCGGTCATAGCAAGTCTCAGGTCGGAGTCGATGTTGATCTTGCAGACTGCCAGCTCAGCAGCGCGGCGCAGCTGCTCCTCGGGAACACCGATAGCGCCGGGCATTGCACCGCCGTAGGTGTTGACCATCTCGACATAGTTCTGGGGAACGGAGGAAGAGCCGTGCAGAACGATGGGGAAGCCGGGCAGCTTCTCAATGACCTGCTCCAGAATGTCGAAGCGCAGCTGGGGGTTGGTGCCGGGCTTGAACTTGTAAGCGCCGTGGGAGGTGCCGATGGCGATGGCCAGAGAGTCACAGCCGGTACGGGCAACGAACTCCTCGACTTCCTCGGGACGGGTGTAGTGAGCGTTGTCAGCGGAAACGTTGACTTCGTCCTCAACACCGGCCAGAGCGCCCAGCTCAGCCTCGACCACAACACCGTGATCGTGAGCGTACTCAACGACCTTCTTGGTGATCTCGACGTTCTCATCGAAGGGCTTGGAGGATGCGTCGATCATGACGGAGGTAAAGCCGCCGTCGATGCAGGACTTGCAGGTCTCGAAGGAGTCGCCGTGGTCCAGATGCAGAGCGATGGGAATCTCGGGGCACTCGATAACAGCAGCCTCAACCAGCTTCACCAGATAGGTGTGGTTAGCGTAGGCACGGGCACCCTTGGAAACCTGCAGGATAACGGGGGACTTCTCCTCGCGGCAGGCCTCGGTGATGGCCTGAACGATCTCCATGTTGTTGACGTTGAAAGCACCAACTGCGTAACCGCCGTCGTAAGCCTTCTTGAACATCTCGGTAGTAGTAACAAGAGCCATTGGAATCAATCCTTTCTTAAATCCGTGGTCGGGGAGGACCACTTTCTTACGAATATCATTATAACACATTTTTCCTGTATTTCAATAAAAATCTTTTCCTTTTTCATTTGCGGATAAATGGGCATTTATCGGTCTGTCGAAAGATAGCTGTCATTGCGAACCAGTCCGCAGACTGGTGTGGCAATCCCCTTCAAATATCCGCGCAGAAACTTGAAACACTACATTTCGGAAACTTGCAGGGGATTGCCACGTCGGGCTTCGCCCTCCTCGCAATGACATGCAATGTTCGATACAGCACGGTAAATTACGATTTGTACCATTATTTTTCTGAATGGATTCTTTTATGAAAAATATTAGAAATAACTATTTACGTTTGGCAAAAAATGCAGTATAATCAAACTGTATGGAAACCCCAAACTACTGTAAGGAGTGTATATTTAGATGAAACTGTCTCCCCTCCAGATCGCAAGATACCAGTACAATCCCAAGCTGCCCGGCATGCTGAGAAACGGCATTTCTGAGATCTGCGTCAAGAACGGCAATGCAACCGAGAGCGTTGCAGATCAGGAAAAGATCGCAGCCCTGTTCCCCAATACCTACGGTAAGAACGAGATCACCTTCCAGAAGGGTCAGAACACCTCCGAGGCCAAGAAGCAGGTCGTTGGTGTTATCCTCTCCGGCGGTCAGGCACCCGGCGGCCACAATGTTATCTGCGGCCTGTACGATGCCCTGAAGGCTACCAATCCCGAGAACGTCCTCATCGGCTTCAAGGGCGGCCCCAGCGGTCTGCTGGACAACGATTTCATCGTGTTTGAAGACGACTACATCAACCAGTACCGCAACACCGGCGGCTTTGACATCATCGGCTCCGGCAGAACCAAGCTGGAGACCCAGGAGCAGTTCGCTGTTGTTGTGGAAAACTGCAAGAACCACGGCGTCAACGCTCTGGTCATCATCGGCGGTGACGACTCCAACACCAACGCTGCTGTTCTGGCTGAGTACTTTGCCGCCAACAACACCGGCGTGCAGGTCATCGGCTGCCCCAAGACCATCGACGGCGACCTGAAGAACGAGGACATCGAGTGCTCCTTCGGCTTCGACACCGCCACCAAGACCTACAGCGAGCTGATCTGCAACATCGAGCGCGACGCCAACTCCGCCAAGAAGTACTGGCACTTCATCAAGTTCATGGGCCGTTCCGCTTCCCACGTTGCTCTGGAGTGCGCTCTGGAGACTCAGCCCAAGATCTGCCTGATCGGTGAAGAAGTTGCTGCCAAGATGATGTCCCTGGCTGAGATCACCGATTATATCGCTGACTCCGTGGCTGCCCGTGCTGCCAAGGG
>JAFSCK010000060.1 GCA_017436785.1 Oscillospiraceae bacterium
ATTGTATCTCCATCTGGATGACAGGAGTCGGAAATTCCTTATCGACTAAGGCGCATTTCTCAGTAAAGAAAACTGAGAAATCATTGGTGACCTTCAGCGCATATTGCTCATCTAACTGATATGCACGCTCTCCGACTTGTAGCCACGGATCTTTCCCGGCGAGAATGGTGCCGCATATGTGATAAAAACCATCGTAATAGGTCAAATTTCCGTCAGATGAATTGTATGCAGTTATTTCAGCAGGTTTTCCAATATCATGCCAAATTTCCGGAAAAACTGTTGGACAGCTTCTGGGAATAGATGGTATGCTTTGGAGAAATTGCGGCATCCGGCACAGGTACAAAACTCAAAATCTTCGTTTGCGTAGAAGTGCTGAGTGCGTTCAACATCAATGTCCAGTTGATAAACTCCGGATTCAAAGATCATGGTAACACCTCAATTCTTTTTAGATCATTCCACAGGGCTGTGGCGGTACGCTCAATCAGCTGCTGATCAGCGGGAGAGAACAGCGTAATTTTCAGCTTGCGGTTTTTGAGATTCCACCAGCCGACAACAGTGCCGTTTACCAGGATAGCAGGACGGACGATTCCGGCCAGGTTGAAGATATCTCGCATATGCTCCTTGGATAGGAACAGGCTTTCTGTTTTCTCATAGCCCAGCATAAGTTGGTCAAAGCCAGCCAGGAACAGGCATTTGGGCAACTCACCAGCAGGCACACCGTTAGCTATGTAGAAATAGGATTTGCCGTCCAGCGAGGTTTCGATAACCGGAAGCTGCTTCAGCCAGGACTTGACCTTGGCTTGGGTAGTGCCAAAGAAGTAGGCGGCATCTTTTATGGTGGCGGGGCCGAAGTGTGTAAAATACCGCCGTGCCAGTTCCAGACAGGCAGGTTCCTCTGCCATGGGTTCAAAGGCGGGGCAAAGCTGGTAGGCTTTCTTTTCCTGAACCTTGTGGCAGATTCGGCCTGCTTCGCACAGCGCACGGATCGTGCCGCCCCAGGGATCGAACAGGCTTTGACTTTCGTTCTCTGTCATCCCGGCTTTCTCGCAGACAGCTTTCAGGGCTTCCCGTTCGTCGATTCCTCTCGCGACGGCATCGACGATCAGATCAGCGAAGTATGCCTTGCGGTCAGCGCTGATATAAGAATCAGATTCCAATGTATCCACCGGGCGGAGAAAATGGGTCCGACCTTCATGGAGAAACAGCGGAAGATCGTCCACAGAAAACAGGTGCATGGTACCCCGGTTCGTCCAGCTTTTGACCAAGCCGTCGGTATTGACTTCGGTGCAACGGATGGACAGACCGTGGAGCGCATGGCTAAGAAACTGCGCCTGCACACCGCAAAGGCCTTTCACAACAGTCTGGGTATCGGCAGGAGTCAGCAAATGCTGCCCGCCCAACCGCCGCAGCTTCATTTCTTCCAATGTCATAGACGCAGCTCCTTTCGTAGATTTTCTGCAAATGTATGGTGTCCTTCTTCGGCGAAGTGGACGCCGTCGAAGGTGAGTTCAATATTCCAGTGGCGGGTATCGACAAAGGGGATATTCAGTTTCTCTGCCAGCAGCCTGTATTCCTCTGCAAGGTAGATGGAATCGGTAACAAGTGCATCCGTAGGAACCCAGGCACCACGCTTCATTGGTGGCGGGCAAATAAGCAGGATCTGCTTATAGTGCGGGAGCATCTGATTCAGAAATGCTTCCATCTTGGCGGCGGTTTCCTTTGCGGATGCTCCTTGGAGCAAATCGTTGGTGCCAAGCATCACAAGGAAAATGTCCACAGGTGCGTGCTCGGTGAGCAAACGGAGGGCATAAGGATTCCGGGGGATCTCCCTGCCGTTGGCACCGGCATTAATTATCTCATGACCTGTCTGCTTCGCCAACAGGTCAACCCAACGATCCTCGGCCCCGTAACGGTCACCGAAAAAACCTCTGGGATCGTAGCCATAGGTATTGGAATCTCCGAAACATAGGATTCGCACCGCAATCACCTCCGATGGATTCATTATAACACAGCTTCATAGAAAGGGAAAGACGGAGAATTGCGTTGCAACTCTCCGCCATATGTTATTTCAGGTCCTCTGCCAGCCGGATGCCGACCTGCATCCCAGCATGAAGCCCGATGATGAATGCCATCCGTTCTGTTTCCGAACAGAGATCGCAAATCACCTGACTTGCCTGCTGGGTGGCATCCACAGACAGCGGCTCCATAAACAAATACAACTTCTGGAATGCATCCAGGAATGCCTGGTCATTGGTGGATTGCAGCTCAGAGTACCGTTTGAACAATTCCTCCACCAGCGGCTGTTCCGGCGCCTGACCGTACAGGGCGATTCGTTTTACCATGTGGGACTGGACGATTGCGGGGATATCTTTCATAAAATGCACCTCCAAAAAGTTTTTGTGATGTTACCTTGGAAGTGCCAAAATTGCAAGTCTTTCTTTCAGAAAGTTATCCGGCGGTATAGGCCAGCTTGCGTCGGTGTGTGGGCTTTTCCTCTGGGGTGGGGAAAGAATAGCGGAACCGGGCTGTGTGGCGGGCGTGTCGCGGCTGTGGCGGCGGTAAAGAGAAATGTCCCCTATTCCGAAGAACAGAGGACAAGTATCTTATGTGGATATTTTCTCCCGGCATTTTTTCGCCAACGATCTGGGCAAGTTTACTTCTGCGTCAAATCCACGCCGCTCTAAATTGTCTGCAATCTGTGTATATACGGCACAGGCGTTTTCGTAGTCACCCATTTCCTCGTAACAGGAGGCCATGGAATATGCGGAATCACACCATTCAGGCTCCATCTCCATTGCCCGCTTCCAATGTGTGAAGGCTTCGTCGTATCGTTTCATGGATCGTAGCAGATCTCCAGCGTAAATATGCAAGATAGCACTCTCTGGGAATTTGGATTCCGCCTTTCGCACCCACTCCCAGGCGGTATCAAGATTCTCAGCAAAGGTATATGCCTGAATCAGACAGATCCACTCCTGCAACTCATTACTCCCTGCTTCTACAAGGGGAAGGAATGTATCAATGTTTTCCTGGTTCCGCCCGATCTCCCAGAGGAAGTATCCTTTCTGTCTTCGAGTAGACCAGTAGACTTCAGGATCCTCTGCCGAACCTTTCTTGATTACCCGATCAAAAAGCTCCTCCGCTTTGTCTCTGCATACCTGCATCATATACTGGTGAAGAATTCCATACGAACGCAGATCTTCAGTGGTGTATTCTCCTGACTTTAGAAGTTTCCGATACTCCATTTCTGCCTGCATAAAGTCTTCCGGCTTATGGCTGGCTTCAAAAACACTGCACAATCGGCTGGCATAATTATCATAGGCCACACTGGTCTCTTTATACAGATCGTCGATGGTCACACAATATAGAGCTGCAATCTTCGGCAAGACGGTAACATCAGGTAAGGTGGTGTTGCATTCCCA
>JAFSCK010000061.1 GCA_017436785.1 Oscillospiraceae bacterium
ACTGTCCATGGGTGGGTTCAACACTACATCAGTCCACGGCGTCATGGGCGGTGCATGGCTTGCGCCGAATCTGGATGAACTGCTGGCGAACAAGGAAACGAAAGCGGTGCTGATGAAAACCGTCCGAATGCTGGATACCCACGAGGAAATCATCGGATTATCCGGTCATCTGCTCGCTGTGTCAAGGAAAAGGCATAGATTGACAAGAAAAGGCACTGTGATATAATTCTGTTAGAAAGACAGGAATTCGAAAGGAGCTGCGTTATGGAAAATATCGTGATCAGAAACATCACCTGCGATGAAGTAGCAAGTGCCATGGCTTTGGCGTTGGAAGTATTCATGCAGTTTGAAGCACCAGATTATTCTCCTGAAGGGGTGGAGACCTTCAAGAAAGACATTGTGGAGAACCCCGAATATCTGGAAAACGCCCGGCAGGGAATCTGTCCCATTTACGGCGCATTTGACGGGGACAAAATCGTGGCACTCATGGGCATGAGAAGCAGCAAAACCCATATCAATTTGGTGTTCACAAAGAAGGAGTATCACAGAAAAGGCATTGCCCGTGCAATCTTCCACTATTTGCTGAAGGACATTCTGGCAGAAAACCCTGCCCTGGATGCCTTGACGCTGAATTCTTCGCCCTATGGCTTGCCGTTTTATTTGGCGCTTGGGTTTGTTCCCCAGAGCGAGGAACAGGAAATCAATGGCATCCGGTTTACACCAATGAAATACATCATACAGAAATAAATACCAATGGGACGAGGTGATCAAGGTGCTTGTTCTATGCTCTAATGGATTATCAAGTGAAAAGTTACTGGCGCAGCTCAAGGAGAAATCACCGTGCTGCAAGACATCTGCGTTAGTGGTGACAGCAGACAATGAATACAAGGAAAGCAATTATCACGTTACCAGATGTATTTCGGAATTACAAGCGCTGAATCTGCATGTTGATATTTTTGATTTGGATCACCAGAGTGCCGCTTTGCTGCTGAATTATGATGTTGTTGAATTTATTGGGGGCAATCCTTATTATTTGCTGCACGCGATCCGGGAACACAATGCAGCAGATGTATTGAGAAAGATTGCGACAGACAAAATTCTGATTGGCTGGAGCGCAGCGGCCTTTGTTTTTGGTCCTACGCTGGAATTGGTGAATTGTTATTCTCCCGAAATGAACTTCCTGGGTCTGACGGATCTAAGCGGACTCTCCTTAACGGAAGCACAGGTACTGCCGCATTACAGTAAATTCCTGACACGGTTTGAGCAGTTCGAAGAAAAATGCTGTACTTATGAAAAAGAACACCATGTTCATGTGATCCGCTTAAACGACGGCGACGGCGTGTTTATCGACGGAGATGTACATGTTTGCAAAAACTGACTCTAATGGGGTGCAATAATTAAATGGAAATTCGTTTGGCTGTAGCAGAGGATAAGGCGAAAATTCTGAAATATGATTGCCACATTCACCATAACAAGGTTGGCGAGTGTATTTACAACGGACTGGTAGATGTACTGTGCGACAGCAGCAACATTGTCGGTGTTCTGCGCTGGAATCTGTTCTGGCAGTCCATTCCGTTTCTGGATCTGCTTTTCATTGACGAAGCCTACCGCGGACAGGGCTGGGGCAAAAAGATGATGGCTCAATGGGAAGATTCTATGAAAGTCATGGGCTACCCCTATGTGATGCTCTCCACCCAGGAGGATGAAACTGCCAAGTACTTCTATGAGAAGCTGGGCTATCGCCGCATCGGCGCATTTCTGCCTCCGGAGCAGGACGCGGATGAGATCATGTATCTGAATGAGTTGAAATGATGCGAAAAATCCTTGTGACCGGCGGCACGGTCTTCGTCAGCCGGTATGTTGCCAATTACTTCGCTCAGAAGGGTGACGATGTGTATGTCCTGAACCGCAATTCCAAGCCGCAGCTTCCCAATGTGACTCTGATCGAAGGTGATCGGAACGATCTGGGTGACAAGCTGAAAGGCTATGAATTTGATGCGGTGCTGGACATCACCGCCTATACCCGTGAACATGTGGAAGGTCTTGTGAATGCTCTCGGTAAATTCGCTGACTACATCATGGTCAGCTCCAGCGCGGTCTACCCGGAAACCAATCCCCAGCCTTTTACAGAGGAGCAGGAATGTGGCCCCAACACCATCTGGGGTATCTACGGCACCAACAAGCTGGCGGCGGAGGAATATCTGCGGCAGGCAGTTCCCAATGCCTACATCCTGCGCCCTCCTTATCTGTATGGTCCCATGCAGAATGTGTACCGGGAGCCTTTCGTCTTTGAGTGCGCGGAAGCAGGGCGGGAATTCTATATCCCCGGCGATGGCAGCATGAAGCTGCAGTTCTTCCATGTGGAGGATCTGTGCCGCTTTATCGAGATCCTGCTGGAGAAGCATCCGCAGGAACGGGTCTACAATGTAGGCAACCCCGATGCTGTAACCATCTCTGAATGGGTGAAGCTATGCTATGGCGTGGTTGGTGCAAACTTGGAGACCGTCCAGGTGGAAGGTCATCCCCAGCGAGCCTATTTCTGCTTCCATGATTATGACTACTATCTGGATGTGACCAAGCAGGCTGCCCTAATGCCGGATGTAAAGCCTCTGGCAGAGGGTTTGCAGGAATCCTACGAATGGTTCCACCAAAATCGGGATGCGGTCATGCGCAGACCGTATGCTGAATATAGCGACAAGATGGTGAAAGCATGAATGCAGAAACGATTCGGCAGTATTGCCTGCAAAAGCATAAAGCTTACGAAACCTATCCCTTTGGGGAAGCTCCTATATGCTATAAGCTGAACAATCGCATTTTTGCACAACTATATCCGTATCCTGAAGATTTTAAGATTACCCTCAAATGTACTGCTCCTGTGGGCGATTTCTATCGGCAGTTATATCCTGAGAAAATCGTCCGTGGGTATCACTGTCCTCCAGTACAACAGCCGTATTGGAACACAATTTATTTAGAGGATTTCCCAGAGGATGAGTTACTGCATCTGATTGACCTTGCTTACGAAACGGTGCTACATAGCTTCAGCAAAAAGGTGCAGGCAGAAATTTTGTCAGATATGAGGGTTGTCCGTAGAGCAAAATACGAAGATATGGTGCTTGCCGCCGAGATTATGGTCACATCCTTCCGCGCTGCTTTTGCGGAATTTGTGTCTCCGGAAACCATGGATACCTGCACAAATCCGGATAACTGCCGTGCCATGCTGGAAAGCATTTATCGGGAAGGAAAGATGCACTTCCTGATGGGTGACGACCAGGGATTCCTCTGCTGGCAGGATACCGAAGATGGCGCAGAAATCGTGGCAATTCACTCTCTGCCCGAAAGTTGGGGTACAGGATTGGGCCATGCCATGCTGATGGAAGCCTTAAAGCAGATCGGCGACCGCTTGGTATATCTCTGGGCATTCAAAAAGAACAACCGTGCCCGGCGATTCTATGAAAAGCACGGCTTCCGTTGGGATAGCAGCGAGCGGAGCAGCGAATTCGACGGTGCATTGGAAGTGCGGTATGTAAGGAAGTGATTTTGTGCTAATCAAAATTGGCGACTTTGAATTTACTGAGGTCTGGGATGGTGTATTCTACAAAAAGCTATCTCAATATCCTGTAATCTCCGATTGGGAGAAGCGGAATATCATTGAGTTTGTAGAATATGAAGCTTCCCATGGACGGGAATGCCAGATTGAATGTGAGAATGTAGATGTTTTAGCGGAGGTCAACCAAGCTCAGCAAAATCGAGAAACTTATCGCCATACACCCCGTCCGGCACTGATCACCGAATGTACTGCCTGTCCTTACCGGAAAGGCTGTGTGACGGAATTCGTCTGCCACACCACTTCGGTGGAGAATGCCGTGAAGATTTTGAATTGCGGCAGTCTGCTGTCTGCGGTCAAAGTCAGAAACATACCGGTGGAAGAATTGATGGCAGAATCCCGCAATGCCGCCAATGACCCGGCAGACTATTTTGAATACATAATGTTGGCTTGGGGCAACTGCCAAGCGGGTGACCGGCTGGTGATGGAGCGGAAGCTGGGGCGTTTCCCGGATGAAACTGATCTAAGTGTTAATTTTACTCCCGGTGTTCGCTTCTATTTTCGGTATGATGATCTTGTAAAGCACCCCGATTGTACCTTTGACGGTGTTCTGCCTATGAAGGTAAAAGATGAAATCATCCTCAAGGACTGGTTGTATGCCATGGTAGTCCCGGAAGAATTGCGGGAGTTGATCGAGCCTGTGATCCCAGAGGAACTGGCTGATCGAGTGATTTATGTTGCAAACGATTGCCGGGACATATGGGATTGGTCAGAAAAGGTATATCGGTTGATTGAAAAGAGGAACCTATGATAAAGTTTGAACCTTATTCCCATCCATATTATCAGCAGGTCTGCGACTTTCTGATTGCCCTGAACCAGGAGAAAAAGCATATCAACTGGAACTGGGCGCGGTGGGAGTGGATGTACGCCCACCCTTACTGTGATCGGCAGAAACTGCATACCATCGGCCTATGGTTGGATGGAGAAATGATCGTGGGCGCAGCCATTTATGACCTGTTCCACGGCGAAGCCTTTTGCGGCGCGCTGGACGGATACGAACACCTGCTGCGGTCGATTCTGGAATATGCCTATGCCAATCTGAAAGATGAAAACGGTTTGGGCATTGCTGCCCGGGATGATGATGTTTCCATGCAGGAGCAGCTTGCCCGGATGGGTTATCACAAAGCGGAGCAGACAGAACCGATCCTGCGTCGTGACCTGAATAAGTCACTGGATTATGAAATTCCTTCTGGATTCGCCATTCGGGAGATTCGCTTCCCGGAAGATAATCTGGCCTATCAGACGGTAATTTGGAAAGGCTTCGGCCACGAGGGCGATCAGGCGGAGCTGGAGAAGATGTTGGAAAACAAAGTTCTGCCGCCCAACCGCAGAAGCGAACTGTGCCTTGCGGTTGTAGATGAAACCGGCGAATTTGCCGCCCACTGCACCTGCTGGTATGACGAGCGGACGGATTATGCCTATGTGGAGCCGGTCTGCACTATCCCCAAATACCGGGGAATGGGTCTAGGAAAAGCGGTGGTGCGGGAAACTCTGCGGCGTTGCGAATCATTGGGAGCAAGGCAGGCTTTCGTGATCTCCGATCAGGAATTTTATAAGAAGCTGGGCTTTGTGCCGTATTCGGAGTATGTCTTTTACAAAAAACCGTGAAAAAACCGTTCCAAATGCCGTCAAACGGCAAAACCTTATGCCGCCAGGCAACACTTAACAAAACGAATAGAACAAATAAAACCCTCCTGCGGTGCCGGTCCCGCAGGAGGGTTTTACATTGTAGATACTATGGCTATTGTGCTGTAGTTTCCGCCAAAATCTTTGGTAGGTCTAGTGACTAGCTATTTCGCAAGTATTACGGTATTGTGTGTGCTGCCACGAAAGGAGGTTGATAATATGGCAAAAAGACGAGCCAATGGAGAAGGAAGCCTGAGAAAGAGAAAGGATGGTCGCTGGGAAGGGCGGTATACCGCAGGCACTGATCCTGTCACAGGCAAGGCCATCGTCAAGAATGTCCTGGGCAAGACCCAGGCCGAGGTCAAGGAAAAACTGAAGAAAGCAATCGCGGAAAGCGAAAGCCTGGATGTCAAACGAACTGGCATGTATACGGTGGGCGAGTGGATGGACTTGTGGTATGAGGTCTATGCCAAGCCGAGGATTCGAGAAAGCACCGCTGTCTACTACAAAATGTTCATCGATACCCACATCCGTCCCAAGCTGAGCGATATCAAGCTGAACCAGCTTCAGACCATGGATATCCAAAGGCTGTACAATGAACTCCGGGAAAGCGGCAGAATCCGGAAAGAAATCAAGGACAAGCAGCCGGGGCTGAGCGTCTCCTACATCCGGGGGATGCACAATATGCTGAAAAGTTGCCTGAACAGCGCGGTAGAGGAACGGCTGATCCTGCGAAATCCGGCCATGGGGTGCAAGCTGCCGAAAGCGGAGAAAAAGGAAATGAAGGTGCTGACCCAGGAGCAGCTTGGAAGCTACCTTGCCGCTGCCAACGAAAGAGGTCTGCTTCCTATGTTTTTCCTGGAGCTGACCACGGGACTTCGCAAGGGAGAATTGGTGCCGCTGCTGTGGTCGGATGTGGATACAGAAAATATGACGATCTCCATCACCAAGCAGGCTTACCGGATGAAGGGCGGCATGAAGGTACAGCCGCCCAAGACCGACAATTCCATGCGAAAGATCGCCCTGTCCCCGGAAACTATAGAACTGCTGAAACAGGAACACGATAAGCACCCCGGAAATCCCTACCTGTTCCCCTCACCGGTAAGCGGTGGAATGTACCACCCTGATTCGGTGGTAAAGCTTCATCAGAAGATCCTCAAGGATGCGGGATTGGAGCACATCCGCTTCCACGATCTGCGGCACACCTTCGCGACCCTTGCCTTGCAGAACGGAATCGATGTCAAGACGGTATCCAGTATGCTGGGGCACAGCAGCGCCGGATTCACCCTCGCCACCTATACCCACGCCACGAACAAGGTGCAGGAACAGGCAGCGGCGACGATGGGAAACCTGCTGAAGCAGGCGCTCTGATATCAAAAGTAGAACACCGGGTGGACAGCAACAAAACTGTCCACCCGGTGCTTTTCTGTAAATTTTCCCGTTTGGGTCAAATCTGGGTCAAGCGTGTTTTCCGATACTTTGCACGGTAGAGATGGTAACCTGATTTATGCAAACGGATTCCACTTTTTGGGGAGTGGAGCTACAATAATCAATACAGGTTACTAATTTCATACCTTGTACTTTTGAAGCTGTATATAAAGGAAAAGTTCCGATTTCAAGAAGAAATCGGAACTTTATGGGGTGGATGATGGGAGTCGAACCCACGACCTTCAGAGCCACAATCTGACGCGCTAACCAACTGTGCTACATCCACCATATTCTGTTTTTGGGAGCTGAATGGCACGCCAGGAGGGACTCGAACCCCCGACCTACTGCTTAGAAGGATAGGTCTGGGCGTTTTTTCGGTGCGAATGCGTCCATTTGGTGCTGTTTGGTCGGGGTATTTACGATGAATTTTCCCGTTGGTGCTGCTCCGTCCATACTAAAATTTCCTGTTCTGGGTCAGAATCTGGGTCAAAAAGAAGCGCCCGGTTACAAAACCAGTAACCAGGCGCTTAAGCTGTTTTTCGGATCATATTGTCTCACGGCACCAGCCATTGCCGCAAGCCAGGAGCTAACAAAACAAAGTAAACAAATACAATCCTATGGCTGCTGTTATAGCACTTTGTTCAAAATACGGATACTCTCCGTCAGAGAATCCCGCAGAGCCAGCTTTTCTTCGTTGCTGATGGCCTGATCTAGCAGCTTGTTGATATTATCATATAAACCATCAAGCATTTCCAGAACCAGCATTCGGCCTGTGTCGGTAAGCTGGATATGGACATAGTTTCGGTTTGCGGGATCCGTATACCGTTCCATCAAGCCCTTATCCACAAGCGGTGCCACAGCCCGCGTAGCCTGCTCTTTGGAAGAAGAAATATAGGAAGCGGCTTCCTTCATGGTCAGAGAATCCTTGTGCAGCAAGGCCATAATAAGGGTAAGCTGCGATTTTGTGTATGGATATTTCTCCCTGTCCCAGCAGGAGAGAATTACTTTTTGAATCATGGGCATCAGCTTGAGCAAGGAAAAATCCCGGTCGCCTTCAGAAATACGCATGATAATACGCCTCTCTTTCCTTGCTCATCATACATCTTAACTAAGGAAAAATCAACAGGAAAAACACCTCATATAGTATTCATTTATCAACTGTTGACTTATATGTATCACTTTGCTATAATAAATCCATCTTTTATTCTGCAGCAAAGGGGTACTGTCCATGGACCACAGCCAAATTCAACTCATCGATCTTAGCATTATCATTGCCTATCTGATCGGTATGATGCTCATTGGTGTTTTTTCTGTCAGGCGCATTAAAAACTCCAAGGACTACTATGTGGCAGGACGCTCCTTTGGCCCTATCGTGATGATGGCGACGGTCTGTGCCACAATCATCGGCGGAAGCTCCATGATGGGCCGTGCCGGTCTTGGCTATACCAACGGCATTGAGTGTCTGATGACTGCACTGCCCTATATGATCGGTATGTTCCTGTTCTCTGCCTATGCAGGCCGGATCTACGATGTGGGCAGCCGGCACGGTATTTCCTCAATCCCAGAGCTGTTTGAATTCCGGTTCGGTAAGGGTGCCAAAATCGTTTCTGCCATTATGATCGCTCTGGCCATGATGGGTACCGTGGCATCTCAGGTTACGGCAACCGCCACCATTGTGAAGCTCCTCGGTTCACAGTACGGAATTTCCTATGAGTTGGGTGCCCTGATCGCAACCTGTATTTTCATCGTTTATACCGGTGCTGCCGGATTATTCGGAGTGGTGTATACCGACGTGGTTCAGTTCTTTATGCTGACGATCTTTGTGTATTTCATGGTTCCTGTTTCCAGCATCGCCACGCTGGGCGGTCTTGGAAACTTCCTCTCAAACATTGATACCAGCTATCTGATCCCCAGGGTGGATGGCAGACTTCTGGGAGATATCATCAGCTATCTGGTCATCACCATTGCGGGCGCAGAAATGTGGCAGCGTGCCTTTGCAGCCAAGAGCCGCAAGGATGCCAAGCGGGGAATGTTCTGGGGCACTGCGGTTTATGCGGTCTGCGTGTCCATGATTTTGGTCATGGCTTTGGCGGCCCAGCAGCTTTTGCCCGATGTGAAGGGAACCTACGGCAGCACCGATGCGGTGATCCCCGCACTTGCAATCACCACACTGCCTGCCGGGTTGACCGGTCTTGCACTGGCAGGCATCCTGTCCGTCATGATGAGTACCGCTGACAGCTATCTGCTGGTTTCCATGCAGACGGTGGTCAATGATATTGGTAAGACCATCAAGCCTAATATGAGCGAAAAGCAGACGTTGTTCCTTTCCCGTGTTATGAGTGTGGTTCTGGCACTGAGCGCATTGCTGATTGCCCTGTATGTCAAGAGTGCTTACACCATCCTGACCACCATTTACAATTTCTATGCCGCTGCGGCAGGCATTCCCGCTTTGGCAGCCCTATACTGGAAAAAAGCGACCAAGCAGGGTATCATCAGTGCCATGGTGGGCGGCTTCGCTGTCTGCGCCATCTGGAAAGCACTGGGCTCCCCCTTCGGCCTGGGTGCGACACTACCCGGTGCGCTGGTGTGTCTGCTTCTGCTGGTGACCGTAAGCCTTGCAACCTATCAGAAGTCTCCTTCCGTTATGCCCGATACATCCAAAACTGCCTGATGCATGGAACAGCACCATCCACCCGGATGGTGCTGTGATACGATTTACTGTGTCAATTCGCGTTTCAATTGAATGCCGATTTTGATTCCTTCAATGAATCCCGCCTTCTCGTGATCCCGGCAGAGCTTGCAAACTGGGTATATAATCTTGTCCATCTCTCGTAAGGGCATTCCGTTCATCTTCTGGTAGAGCTCGTTGAAGTCTGCGCGGATTTGCTCGTTGTCATATGGGCTGTTTTCGTTGTGGCACTCGTACAGCATTCCCAGAACCGAGTCGGCATCTCCCCAATTCGGTGGGTGCTGTTCGATATAGTTTTTCAGAATTTCAAAGTATTTTTTCATGTTCACCACCTCCAAGGTTGTCGGTGATGTTAACTCTGATGGACCCGAATTACAAGTGGCTAGATTCACCAAAAGTTTATGAAACGTTCATACACTTCGACAGCATCCCGGAAAAAGAACCTGTGGTCTTTTGTTAGAATAGAGGCAACGGACTCTATTCGGAGCGAGAGAACCTACAAAGATGAACGACACATCAGCGGAACCCTCACTCGAAATGAGTAGGGTTCCGCATTTTCTATTTGGAGGATAAAGAATGTTCAACTATGTTTTCCGAAGGCGGTTTTGTTTTGATGTCAGTCTGTCAAACCAAAACCGAAGGAGGAAACTGTTTGAAATCTACATACACCAATATCGAAGAACTGCCCCTGACCCTCAAAGTCGAGGAAGCTGCTAAGGTGCTGAGGATCTCCAAGTCCAAGGTCTATGACCTGGCCCGTACAGAATCCTTTCCTGCTGTGAGAATTGGCAAGCGGGTCGTCATCCCCAGAGATAAGCTGATCGAGTGGATGAACAACCAGGCAGAGGTGTCCGATTGAAACTCTATACTCCACCCAAGAAAGAGTTTTTGATGCTGCCCAACTCTGTGTTTGATATGCCGCTGGATGTGTATGCGTTCAAGATCTATGCCTACCTGGTGTGTTGTGCCGGTAGTCGTGGTGAGTGCTGGCCTACCATGAACAAGATGAGCAAGAAGCTGGGGATCGCTATGAGTACGGTGCAGGATCGGATCAGCTTGCTGGAGAAGCGGAAGCTGATCGAAATCAAGAAGCATAAAGGTGCCAGTAAGTATAAGAACAATATCTATGTTCTGCTGTCTCAGGATAATCCCGACATCTACCGGGATCTGAGCGAGACTGACGAGCTGCCCTTGTTCGTATCGTAAAGCAGTATAAACCTATTTTGCCATACGACAAGTAGCAAGACGAAGGAAACAAATAAACATTACGGATTCTCACCCCAGTTTTAGGGGGGCTTGGGGAGCTTACTCCCCCGGTAAGGAAAGTACAGCTCCCCACCTCTGAAATCTGAGATTCGAACACCGTACGCACCGATTCCGCAGCCAGTAGGCAACTATGGCGGAACACCGCTGTGAAGCCCGTGCTGGCTCCATGTCCGACTTGATGGAGAAAATAGAGTATTTACCCATGGACAAACTGCACGAAGAATCCGGGCAAGCGGATAAGACACGAGGAAATTACGAGAAGCAGGTTAAAGTAAGGGGGCATCACCGCCCCCTTACGGATCACACCGGACGGCAGAGCCGACCGGGTTGCAACGGGTTTTCGGATTTCAAGACCGGGGTCATAGGGAGAGTCCGTATAATATGCACAACAAAGGAGGACTCATTGAGAGAAACCAAAAGCAAATATTCGTTTTACCTTTACCCCTCCCAGATGGAGGAAATCAAAAATCTCATGGATCAGGCAAATGCCAAGAGTCATAGCGAGTTCGTTTCGGACGCCATCCGCTTTTACATCGGGTATCTGCAGCAGGGTAAGAACGTGGATTATCTGGCACCCATCATCGCCCAGACTATCAAGGAAGAAATCCGCAGCACCGAAAAGAACATTTCCCAGATTCTGTTCAAGGTAGCCGTTGAGTCCGCAATGCTCGCTCAGATTCAAGCATTCCAGATTCAGTTGACTCCCACACAGATGGAGGATCTCAGACGGATGTGCTCTCAGATGGTTGCCAAGAATAATGGAATCATCACCTTCGAAAAAGCCTACGATCATCAGCATAAATAAAGGGACCATCCATGCCAAAAATCATCGTAACAAGCACCTTCCGTAAAGGCGGTGGAGCAGGTAAGAAAGGCGGTGCCGGAGGACTTCTCAAGTACATGGGAACCCGTGAGGGAGTTGAAAAACTCCCTCTTTCCCAAGCCAATCTCCCCGCTACCAAACGGCAGAAATCTCTAATTGAGTCCGTCATTAAAAGGATTCCCAACGCGGTTGAATACCCGGAATATCAGGAATTTCTTGATGCTGGAACCAAGGGTGCCGCCAATGATTTTCTCAATGGAGTCATCAAGCAAAACGAGGATGCAGAGAAAATCGGCAAGCTTGTGAGCTACATGGCAGAGCGGCCCGGTGTAGTAAAGCTAGGGAAACATGGCCTGTTTTCTCAGACAGATGAGCCTATTGATCTGGATAAAGCCGCTGAGGAAGTGGCCAACCATGAGGGCTACATCTGGACCCATATCGTAAGCCTCCACCGGGAGGACGCGGAGCGACTGGGATACAACAATGCAGAATCCTGGAAGTCCCTTGTCAGAAGAAATGTCACCACCATCGCAGAAGCTCACAAAATCCCGGTCAGTGACCTCCAGTGGTACGCTGCCTTTCACGACACCGGACATCATCCTCATATCCACCTGATGGTCTATTCCAAAGGGCAGGAGGGCTACCTTTCCAAGCAGAGTATTGACATCCTGCGAAGCTGCTTCGGCAACGATATATTCCAGCAGGAACAGTACCATCTGTTCCAGTTACAGACAGGCCTGCGAGAAGATATTAAGGAAAAGTCCGAACAGAAAATCCGGGATCTGATCTCCCGGGCAGATGCAGAATCCGCACCAACTGAGCAGCTCCAATTCC
This sequence comes from Oscillospiraceae bacterium, assembly GCA_017436785.1. GTDB lineage: Bacteria > Bacillota > Clostridia > Oscillospirales > Oscillospiraceae > Faecousia. The sequence continues at coordinate 12,271 of JAFSCK010000061.1, forward strand.
TGTTCGTAAAGCTGAGAAAGCAGCTGGATCAGCACAAAGGCAAGAAGGTTTACGGATATCTGCCGAAGCAGATCAAGGCCACGGTCAATGAGATCGTTGCCCAGCTGTCCACGGAACCTACCATCGAGGAACTCTACAAGGAATGGAACAAGGTCAATCGGGAGAAGCTGTCCCTCTATTATGAGAACAAAGACCCGACCGTTCCGCTTGTGGATAACAAGGAGTTCCGCAGCATCAAAAACATGATTATTCGGGCTGTTATGGAAATGCCGCCGGAAGTGGAAATCGCCCAATCCGCAGTAAGCGAGAAAGATAATGACGATGAACCAATCCAAATTCGGCTCCGGTTGTACCCGGAGGAAGTAGCGACTCTTATCCCCAGATCGGCAGAACCCCTGCCAATCGTGATCCGCCATGAGAAGCCTGTTCCACGTGGCACGATGGCTGTAACCAAAGGAATCATCGGTGCATTAGCAAGGCTGATTGGCAACAAGTGTATGGATCACCAACGGGCCTTACAGAGCCAGATCGACCACAGACTAAAGCAGCAGATGAACGAAAAGAAGCTGGCCATGGGGCTCAAAATTGAAAACACCCAGAAAGCCAGCTACCAGACGGAGGAAGAATATGAACAGTCGATGTAAAAGACACACAATCACGTATAATAAAAACCATCTCGTATTGGTGTTTGATTTTTGAGTTTCGGCTTTGTAGCCGTTTTCAGCGCTGGAGACGAGGTAGGCACCAGCGAAAATATTACTGTCAGCCGCAAAAGCAAACTTGGAAATTTACACTGTTCCTGTTGCAATCTATATATTTATCTGCTACAATAGTTAAGAGATTAACTGTTCTCTTTGAACGGAGGCTATATATGTTTGATAAGAATAAATCCGAGCTTTTACACAGCTTATTTATACTGAAGGGATTGCTGGGTACAGAGTTCAGCAAGGATGCAAAGGATGCACTGAATATACCGGAATATATCCTGATGAAAATGGTATCTGACGGAAATACCAATCTGGCCCAGATCCGGGAATATCTTGCTGTTTCAAAGCCTGCTGTATCCCAGATGCTTTCCGCTTTGGAAAAACGGGGGCTGCTTACAAAGGAACCCGATCCCGAAAGCCGTCGCAATCTTATTGTGAAACTGACCCCTGCCGGACAAGCTGTTCTGGCGGGAAAGGAATTGGAGTTTGATGCCCGATACGAAAAAATCCGTCACAATTTGACTGATGCTGAAATTACGCAATTTGTAGCTCTGATAAGCAAAATGAATACTGCCATCGAACGCGCCAGAGAAACCGCGGATAGCTGACAAGAATCTCATTCTAACCGCTCTTTCAGGGCGGCATAGTATTTACGCTATGCCGCCTTACGCCAAAGGTATCCGCCAGCCGTCCGACCGCTTCCTTCTCCATTTCAGTTGCAACCAGAACGGGTCTTTTGCCATTGTTTGCGGGCGGCTGACGGATGCTTTTGGACATACCGAATCATCAGATCCATTTCACACAGTAACTGCCTTATGGTAGTTGCTGATAAATTCACCGCAACAGTTAAGAAATTAACTGTTGCGCAAGATGCCCTTCCGCGCAAACTTCATCCATTGACCGCACCGATGCGGATAACTGAAAGGAGATGCCCTATGGCACACATTAAAATCGATCCCAGTATTGTAAAACCCCTGCACGAGTCCAACCCCATGATGATGTCCTACAATGTGGAATTTACCGAGGTGACCGGCGGTACTTTCTGGAAGGAGTACACTCCCGGTCAGATCGCAGGTACGGAACCCTTTGTGCTGGATTTGAGCAGCGGCAACTTCATGGAGATCCAGAAGGGCATGATGCAGTATTATCCCCCTGTGGATCTGTATAACAGCCGCATCCGCAAGCTGGCAAAGGCCTTTGGCCCTGCATGGATTCGGGTTTCCGGCACCTGGGCAACCAAGACCTACTATGATTTTGACGGCACCACCGACGGAGTTGCACCGGAAGGTTTTGACAGCGTGCTGACCAAGCAGCAGTGGATCGGTGTGCTGGATTTTGTAAAAGCCGTTGGCGGAAAGCTGTTGGTTTCCGTGTCTAACTGTGAGGGCATCCATACAGCAGAGGAACCCTGGAATCCCAGTGAAGCGGAAAAACTGTTTGGATTTAGTAAAGCATACGGCGTTCCCATTCTGGCAGCCGAATTTATGAACGAACCCAACATGATGGCAACATCCGGCGGTCCCAAGGGATACACCGCCGAGCATTTTGTCCGCGATCAGGATATTTTCTTTGCCTGGGTCCGGGCAAATTATCCCGAATGCCAGCTGGTGGGTCCCTGCGGCAATGCGGAAGCTTCCGAGGAATCCAAGGCAAGAACAGGCGGTATTGCCAAGCTGTTCAGTCTTGCTACTGCTGACGATCTGCTCCGTGGCAGCAAGGAACCTCTGGATGTTTACAGCTACCACGCTTACAACGGCATTTCCGAGCGGCTTGCACCCATGCTGCCCCATATGCATTGGGACCCCGAGAAAGTGACCAGCGAAGAATATCTGAACAGCGCCATTGACAGTGCGATCCGCACCATTCCCACCAAGGAAAAGTATTGCCCCGGCGGAGAGATCTGGGTCACAGAGTCCGGCGATGCGGGCGCAGGCGGCAACACCTGGGCATCCACCTATCTGGATGTGCTACGCACTTTGAATGAGCTGGGCGGTTTTTCGAAGGCTACCCGTGGCATCATCTTCCACAACACCCTGGCATCCTCTGACTACGGCTTCCTGAAGCATGGCACCTTCGATCCCAGACCCAACTACTTTGCTGTGCTGCTGTGGAACACGCTGGTCGGCACTACTGTTTACGATTGCGGCATTCCTCTGGAGGAAGGCGCTCATGTTTTCTGCCAGTCCCGGAAGGACGGTAAGGAAGGTTTCGTGTATCTGGCCATCAACAACTCCAAAACCGAAACGACTACTGTGGAACTGGCTGCTCCTGCCCTGCGCTATACCCTGGACGGCGGCGACAATATGCGCTCCACCGTTATGTATCTGAACGG
>JAFSCK010000033.1 GCA_017436785.1 Oscillospiraceae bacterium
AAAAAAGCAATTCCCCCATGAAAACAGGAATTGCTTTTTTATGTAGACTTGAGACAGTTATACTGAAGATTTGAACATAGGCTTACAATTCACGCCGCTTCCACTGATTCAATGCAGCAACGATACAAGCACCCACAACAGCGAATGTCAAAACGATAAAGGAAAGTCGGAATCCGTGCAGTGCCACCTCATACACATCGTAGTAGCGCAGAGGGGTCAGGTAATCCAAAATTTGATTTTCTGTGTATTCGGCTGTAAAGGCCAGAGCATAGGCAGCCAGCATGGAAATCGTACCTGTCCTCACCGCAGCCTTATAGGACATAAACAGGCTGGCAAACAGCAGCCCCAGAGCGAAAAAGAGGAACTGGGTAAAGAACATTCCCATGGTTGTGGTGAGCACTGCTCCCGGCTGTTCCAGACCGCCCAAAGGAAGAACGATTGTAAAATAATTACATAAACCGCTGAACAGGGCAAACACCAGCAGATTTACCGCCGAAACGATCACCTTCGCCAGTACAATGGTTTTCCGTTCCACAGGCTTTGTGAACAGGTATTCCGAGGTTCCGAACTTCTTTTCCTTCGCCACACAGGACAACCCCAGAGACATGGCATAAGGGAACGCCAGCAATCCTTCCCAGAAATAGATGCACACATACCAGCCAAGGGATGTGGTTAAATCGCCTTTGACCCCAAACATAATCATGATCAGTCTCGGAAATTGGCTGACCATCGTTGCCATTTCATTCAGACTGTCCTGTAGAGACAGAAGCTCAAAATAGCAGAAACCGCACAGAAGCAGCATGATCCCCAACCAGATCAACAAGAGCCTTCTGGTTTGGCGGAACTCATTTTTAATCAATGTTTTCATGTTTGCACCCCCTTATGAACGAAACTGAATGTCTTTTTTCAGAAAGACACCGTAAGACAGCACCAAAAACAGGGTAACCAGCAGCACGCCCCAGCCAAGATAGGTCATATCATAGAAGCCAGTTTCGGAAATTTTTGCAGCTCCAAAGAAGGAGTATGGGGACAGGAAACTGATAGCCCGGTTACTGATGATGTTGGAGAAGCTTGTTATGCAATACTCCACAAACACGACTAATCCGGCAGTCAGCAGCGGGCTGCGGTTGCGGGAAAACAAAATTCCCACCATCAGACCCATTGCAGCGAAGAACAGCGTAACAAGGGTCAGGGACAGGGCAATCAGGAAAAACTCTCCCCATGGAGTTCCGGAACGAAACATTGCCATGGCCAAAAAAGAAGCCAGCAGATACGCAGCACCTACGACCACCACTCCGATCAATACAGTCAATGCCTTTGCCCAATAGATTGTTTTCCGAGGAAAGGGCTTTGTAAACAGGTATTCCGAAGTTCCTTCCGTACATTCTCTGGTGTGAACGGAAATGCCGAAGTGCATTCCGAAAACGCCGGAGGCAATCATGAAAAAGCTGGTCAGAAACCCATAAATGCCCAACGGGGAAGTCAAGTATTCCATCGATACGCCGACACTCCTGTAAAAGTCCGTGGTGCCCATGGTTTCAAAGAGTTCCACGGAGGCAACATCCAGGAAGCTGTAATAAGTCGGTGTCATCAAAAAGATACACACAGCCAAGGCGATGGTCCAGCCCAGGATATAGGTTCGATGCCGTTTCAGTTCATATTTCAAAATGACCATACCTGACACCTCCTTACTCATAGTAGTGCATGAAGATTTCCTCCAAAGAGGGCTCTTCCAAAAGCACATCGTCCAAATGCAGCAGGTGAAGTTTATCAATGATTGCTGTGATATTGCCGTTATACATAAAGGAAACAGAGGTCTTGTCCGGGGTCTCAGCGAAATTCGCAATACCAGGCAGCTCCCAGAAATCACTGGAAATCGGTGTTTTGGTGGTAAGGCTGACCTTTTTATAACCGCTTTCCCGCAGCTCTCTGATAGACTGGATGCTCATGAGCTTACCCTCTTTTAAGATTGCCACCCGGTCACACAGCTTCTGTACCTCGCTGAGTACATGGGAGGAGAAGAAAATTGTGGTGCCCCGGTTGTTCTCCTCCTTCAGAATATCATAGAATGCCTGCTGGATCAGCGGGTCTAAGCCGCTGGTAGGTTCATCCATAATCAGCAGCTTAGGGGAAGTCATAATGGCAGACACGATGCCCACCTTTTTCTTGTTGCCCAGAGACAGGTCTGCAATCTTCCGGGACAAATCCAAATTGAGCCGTTCGGAAAGCTCATACATTTTCGTTTCACAGTTCATGGCGTACAGGTCGGCGGTGTATTGCAGTAGTTCCCGCACCTTCATGTTTTCATAATAGCTGTTCTCGCTGGGGAGGTAGCCCACATCTCTGGCAATGACACTTGCCTGACTCTGGCAGTCTAAACCGAAAATAGAAGCGTTGCCACCGCTGGGACGGATCAGACCCATCAGAGTGCGGATGGTGGTGGACTTACCCGCACCGTTTGGGCCAATGAAGCCAAAGAACTCGCCCTGATTAACTGTGAGATTGAGGTTGCTGATACCTCTGTGTTTCCCATAGTGCTTGGTCAGTTGGTTCAAGACAATAGCGTATTCACTCATTTTAAATATTCCTCCTTATAGAAATTGTTTTTTAGAATTGAAATGGTTTTTTCAAATTCATTCATAACTGTTTCAAAATCAAAAACGGCTGCGTTACGATAACGGGCTGCATACCCCTCCGCCATCACTAAAAGCATATTGTAAACAGGTTGAGCATCTTCGGGATTTTTGAACTTTAAGGAATCATCCTCTCGTAAAACCATTTCATTTCTGAAATTCCCTGCTTCCATCTTTAATGAAGCAAGTAGGTCATTGACTTCAGGAGAAGCCTCTTCCCAAACACTTGCCATAAATTGAGTAATAAACGGGTGTGTTTTCATTGCAGCCATTTTCATCTTGCTGGAAACCAGAATGCGGTTAAACAGATCGGTTTCTGAATCAAGTATCGTTTGGTCAAACGAAGGCATAATGATTTTCATACAATATTCCAACAGGTAGGTATACAGTTGTTTTTTGCTGCCAAAGTACTGAAATACGGATGCCTTTGAAATATGCGCCGTTACAGCAATATCGTTGACAGAAGCCTTATCATATCCAAACTTACCAAAGCACTGGAGTGCCGCATTGATGATGGTAATTTGCTTTTCCTCGCTTAGTGCAAAAAATTTGTCCATTTAATTTCTCCTTTCAAGTGACCGATTCGGTTATTCA
>JAFSCK010000003.1 GCA_017436785.1 Oscillospiraceae bacterium
ATCGAGGACACAAAGGAAACTGAATAAGGCAATCATCAGGGTGCACAAAACGGAAGTTAACCGATTGTGTACCCTGAACGTATTCTGAGGATACTTTTTTGCTTTTGGGCGAAAGAGTATCCTCAGAACCATTCTATAGGTTTCATTTTACCTGTAAAATGAAACCATCCGAAAGGAAAGGCGGTGAGCTGTGATTGAAGAAACTGATTGAACTGATGTTGGAAAATCTGTCTACCAGAGATGTGTTTCTGTTCCGCATTGCCTGTGGTGCTTGCGGTAAGGAGTATGGCAACAGTCCCGTGCGGTTCTCCAAAGCCGAGGTGATTCCCCAGACACCGAAAAAAGCGGCCCTCTATGAGGTGCTCTATGCGCAGGAGCTGGAAACGGCCAGACTCAGTGCTGTCCGGGATGCGGCAGAGCATCTGAATTACTGTCCTATCTGCAAGCGGCTGGTCTGCAACCGTTGCTTCCTAATCTGTGAGGATCTGGATATGTGTAAACAGTGTGCATCCGCAATGGAGGAGACCGGCATCCCCGTGGTACCGGATATTCTGGAAATTGCAATCTGATTTGAGAAAAGGAGAAATGAATTATGGGTCTTATCAAAGCTGCATTTGGCGCAGCCGGTGGTGTGCTGGCTGATCAGTGGAAGGAATACTTTTACTGTGATTCCATTCCCGATAATGTTCTGATGGTTAAGGGCGAGAAGCGTACAAGCAAGCGCTCTTCCAACACCAAGGGTTCTGATAATGTGATTACCAACGGCTCTGTTATCGCAGTTGCGGACGGTCAGTGCATGATGATCGTGGACAACGGCAAGATTGCGGAATTCTGTGCCGAACCCGGTGAATTTACCTACAATACCTCTCTGGAGCCTTCTATTTTCTCCGGTGATCTGGGCGAGAGCATCAAGGCATCCTTCGCAACCTTCGGCCGCCGCTTCACCTTCGGCGGTGATGTAGGCCGGGATCAGAGAGTGTACTATTTCAATACCAAGGAGCTGATAGGCAACAAATACGGTACCCCCAGTCCCGTGCCTTTCCGCGTGGTTGACAATAACATCGGCCTGGATATCGAGATTTCCATCCGCTGCTTCGGTGAGTATTCCTACCGGATCTGTGACCCCATGTTGTTCTACAAAAATGTGGCAGCCAATGTAACAACGCAGTATACCAGAGAATCTCTGGACAGCCAGCTGAAAGCCGAACTGCTGACCGCCCTGGGGCCTGCCTTTGCTAAGATCTCTGCCAAAGGCATCCGCTACAGCGCACTGCCCGGTCATACCTTTGAGATCGCGGAAGCACTGAACGAGGTGCTTACCAACAAGTGGCGCAATCTCCGGGGGCTGGAAATTGTTTCCTTCGGTGTTTCCAACGTGAATGCCTCCGAAGAAGACGAAGCCATGATCAAGGAGCTGCAGAAGACGGCTGTCTTCCGCAATGCAAATATGGCAGGTGCCTATATGGTCGGTGCCCAGGGTGAGGCTATGAAGACCGCTGCCGCAAACCCCAACGGTGCCATGATGGGCTTTATGGGTATGGGCATGGCACAGACCGCAGGCGGTGTCAACGCAGCACAACTGTTCCAGATCGGTCAGCAGCAGACTGCACAGCAGCAGGCACAGCAGTTGATTGACGCCCAGGCTCAGGCAATGGCAAATGCGGCAGCAGCACCTGCTGGTGGCTGGAAGTGCAGCTGCGGCGCAACGGCTACCGGCAAGTTCTGCCCCGAGTGCGGCAGCAAGAAGCCGGAGCCCAAGCCTGTGGGTAGTTGGAAATGCTCCTGTGGTGCCATGGCAACCGGTAAATTCTGCCCCGAATGCGGAAGCCCCAAGCCTGCAGATAACAGTTGGAAGTGCAGCTGCGGCGCAACCGTTACCGGAAAGTTCTGTCCCGAATGTGGAAGCAAGAAACCCGAAGACGGCTGGACCTGCTCCTGCGGTCAGGTAAACAAGGGCCGCTTCTGCCCCAACTGCGGCAGCAAGAAGCCCGCGGGCATCCCTCAGTATCGCTGCGACAAGTGCGGCTGGCAGCCTGCCGATCCCACCAAGGCACCCCGGTTCTGCCCCGAGTGCGGTGACCCCTTTGACAACGGCGATATCATCTGATTGATTCAATAATGAAGAAAAGGAGAATGAAGTATGGGTCTGTTTGATAGATTTAAGAAGCAGGACTGCGAAATCTGCGGCAAAGAAGTAGGCATGTTCGGCTATAAAAAGCTGGAAGACGGTGAGATCTGCAAGGATTGCGTCAAGCTGCTTTCCCCCTGGTTTGAAGACCGCAGACATGCGACTGTGGCACAGATCAAGGAACAGCTGGCATACCGCGAGCAAAATGCGAAAGAGCACGAGAACTTTACCATCTCCAGAAAGATCGGCGATGAAGAGTACTTCATGTACATCGAAGAAGTCAGCGGTGTGCCCACCCGCTTCTTTGTGACGAGACTGTCTGACTACAAGGCTGAAAATCCCGATATTATTTCCTTCAAGGATGTTATTTCCTGTGTCACCGACATTCAGGTGCGGGATGAAGAGATCAAGCAGAAAAATGCCGAGGGACAGATGGTCAGCTGCAATCCCCGCCGTTACAAGCACCACCACGACTTCTACATCAAAATGGAGATCCGCAACAATCCCTATTTTGATGACATCAAGTTCCGCATCAACGGCAGCTGCATCACGCTGGAAACCGTCGGCGATATTGGCGGCGGCTTTGGCGGCGCAGCGCTGGCAGGTTTGCTGCAGGGTGTGGGTGTCAGCACTGCCGGTGTGCAGACCCATTCCTACCGGAATTCTTCCGAGAACCGCCGCTATGAAGAATGCCGCATGATCTGCCAGAAAATCGAGCAGGCTGTGGAGGACGGCAAGCGGGGCACCGCTGCCGCTCAGGGCAGCACGGTGGATTCTCTGCTTACGATGATCTCCCGGATCAAAGATGCGCCCGATTTGCTTTCCGCCACCACCATTGCGGCTGAGGTTGCTCGTCAGGCAACCACACTTTCCGATCCTGATTGGGAGCGGGTTAAGACACTGAATAACGCAGCAGTAGCAGAGGCCAAACAACGGTTTGGCTATCAGGAACCTGGCAGTGCCCCTGCACAGGAAGCACCCAAACCCAAGTTCTGCCCCAACTGCGGCGCACCTTATGAGGGCGGCAAGTTCTGCCAGAGCTGCGGCAGCAAGCTGGTTTAATGGCATTTTCGATTTGAAACAGAAAAGGAGAATGAATCATGGGTCTGTTTAACATTTTTAAGAAGAAAGATTGCGAGATCTGCGGCAAGGAAGTGGGTATGTTCGGTTATAAAAAGCTGGAAGACGGTGAGATCTGCAAGGACTGTGTAAAACTGCTCTCGCCCTGGTTTGAAGAGCGCAGACATTCCACCGTGGCAGAGATCAAGGCGCAGCTTGCCTACCGTGCCCGGAATGCGGAGGAACTGAAGAATTTCCACCCCACCATCGTGTATGGTGACAGCCATCGCCGCATGTTTGTGGAAGAACGGGATGGTGTTCCTTACCGCTTCTGCATTGCAAACGGGGAAGACTATCTGGACGAAAACGCAGATCTGGTGCTGGTGGAGAATATCGAAGAGATCATCATCGATATTCAGGACAATGCCCATGAGCTGCTGCTCCATGAAGAGGAAAAGGATGAGGACGGTAACATCATCCAGGAGGAAGAATACTATGATCCTCCCCGCTATGACTACAGCTATGAATTCAAGGCAACCCTGCTGCTCAAGAATATCCCCTGGTTTGATGCCATGGACATCCAGCTGAACCGGGAGAATCCGGAACTTTTCGAAGTTGGGGATATGGGCGATGCAGACGATGCGGCAGCCTATGCCCGGGCAAATCCCAATGAAGCGTTCTCTGAGAAGTTCCTGAAGTATAAGACCTGGTGTGACGAAATCGAAGCTCTGACAAAGCCCGGTGCAGCAGCTCCCGTACAGGAAGCCGCAAAACCCAAATTCTGCCCGGGTTGCGGCGCACCTTACGAGGGCGGCAAGTTCTGCCAGAGCTGCGGCAGTAAGCTGTAATCGATTTCTCTGAATAAGGAGTGGTCATATGGCAACTGGAATCCATACATACCAATGTCCAGCCTGCACCGGCCCGCTCCACTTTGGCGCGGGTTCCGGCAAGCTGGAATGTGAATACTGCGGCAGCAGCTATGAAGTGGCGGAAGTGGAAGCCTTCTATGCAAAGAAGGCAGCCGCCGCTTCGGTCTTGACCTGCCCTGCCTGTAAGGCGGAATTGAACTGTGATACCGGCGAAAAAGAAGCCACCTGCACAAGCTGCGGCGCGGAATTTGAGGTGGAAGCGCTGCTGGCCTATGCAGCACAGAAGGAAGAAAAGAAGCCCGACAACATGACCTGGGATACGCAGGCAGGCAGTCAGTGGCAGCAAGGCGAAACTGACGGTCTGCGGGTCTACAGCTGCAAGCAATGCGGCGGCGAGATCGTGGCAGACGAGACCACCGGTGCCACTCACTGCCCCTACTGCGGCAATCCCGTTGTGCTGACTGGTCATTTTGCAGGGCTGCTGAAGCCGGATCTGGTGATCCCTTTCAAGGTGGATAAAAAAGCGGCTATTGCGGCGCTGAATAACCACTACAAGGGAAAACGCCTGCTTCCCAAGGTCTTCAAGGATCAGAACCATATCGAAGAAGTCAAGGGTCTGTATGTGCCGGTGTGGCTCTTTGATGCGGATGCAGATGCCCAGGTGGAATACGAAGCAACAAAGGTACATACCTGGAGCGACAGTGATTACGACTATACCGAAACCAGACATTATGCAGTCCTCCGGGGCGGTACGCTGGGCTTTGCAGATGTACCGGTGGACGGCTCCACCAAAATGGATGACACCCTGATGGAATCCGTCGAGCCCTTCGATATTTCCGGTGCGGTGCCCTTTCAAGCAGCCTACCTGCCCGGTTATCTGGCGGATAAGTACGATGTGGATGCCGATGCCAGCATTGGTCGTGCCAACGAGCGAATCAAGCGCAGCACAGAGGAAGCCTTCCGCTCGACGGTCATTGGCTATACTTCTGTGACAACTGTGGATTCCAATGTGCGGCTGGAAAATGGCCGGGCAAGATATGCACTCTTCCCCGTTTGGATTCTCAATACCCAGTGGAACGGCCAGAAGTTTACCTTCGCCATCAACGGGCAGACCGGAAAAATTGCCGGTGACTTGCCCATGGATAAGGGGGCCTTCTGGAAATACCTGCTGGGTGTGACCGGTGCAGCAACTGCGTTGGCGTTTGCCATCAGCTACTGCATGTGGCTGTAAGGAGGTGGAAGCTATGACCAGAAAAATCATTTCCGTGCTCCTTGCGCTGATTCTCTGCTTTAGTCTGGCGTTATCTGTTTCCGCGGAAGAAAGAAACATCGCTTTTGTTTATGATGAACTGGGCTATCTGACCCAGGAAGAACGCACAGCTTTGAGTGACCGCGCCTGGGAAATCTATCAGGAAACCGGTGTAGGTATCTTCTATGCGTATCTCACAGCGGAATCCCTGCAGACTTATGACACGCGCTTCTTCGCAAAGGGTATCGAAAATTATGTGATCATGATGGAAAACGAGACCAGCTGGTATGTACATCTGGGTGGTCAGGGTGAGATCATCGACCTTGAAGCGGAGAAAGAACTGCGGGCCATCTATGACGAAACCGAAACCTATGCAGAAGGCGTTATGGCCTTTATGGAAGCTTCCGCGGAGTATTTCCCCACAATTCCTGCAGCTACCGATGCTGCCGAGGAAATTGCCTATGATGCAGAAGAACGCTTTCTCTACGACGATGCAGACCTTCTGACTGAGGAACAGGAAGCCGCTTTGGTGCAGAAGCTGGAGGATGTCAGTCATGCCCATAATACCCAGCTTGTGGTTGCCACACTCCCCGCTCTGAACAATGGTAACATAGATGATTTCGTGGAGTATCTGTACGACTCCATGGACTTCGGCTACGGGGAAACCAAGGAGGGCGTTCTGCTGCTGGTCTGCATGGACCCTCGGGAGTACCGCATTCTGAGCAACGGTCAAGCGGGTGTGGCCATCGGTCCTGACCAGATCGATACCTTGTGCGACTTCATGGAGCTGTATCTTCCCAAAGGCAGCTACGCTGCCGCATTCAATTCCTTTGCCGATCAGTGCGGTGAAATGCTTCAGTACTATGAAAGCGGTTCTCCCTTCCAGGTGGGAAAGAATCTGGCCATCAGTCTGGTGATCGGCCTTGTGGTGGGCCTGATCGTTGCCTTTATTCTGAAGGGACAGCTGAAATCTGTCCGGAAACAATATGCTGCCCATGTATATGTAAAGCAGGGCAGTATGCAGGTAACTCTCCAGCACGATATTTTCCTCTACCGGAATGTGACCCGCACCGAAAAACAGAAACGGGAGGAGTCTTCCAGTTCTTCCGGTTCCGATGGTACCGCACGAACCAAGGGCGGCGGTTCTTTCTAAAAAAAGCGGGAAGTGACGGCAAGTCCGTCACTTCCCAGCTGGGTCCTTGCAGGAAAATCTTGGCATAACCAGGACTTTCCTGTGAAGATCCATTGTGAGGAGTGGTTTTATGAAAAAGAGAACAAGAATCTTTGCGGCGCTGCTTTCCGGCATTCTGCTGCTGGCAGGCTGTGCAAGTTCGGCCGATAATCGGAATACAACCACTGTGCCGCCTACAGTCAGGCAAGAGGAAAATACTGTTGCCGCAGAACAGGCAGATGCAGTATCTGCAGAGGCATCCCTGGTTTCCCTGCGGCAGGCCATGGTGGAAACGCCCCAGCTGTTTGCAGTAGCCTATTTCGGATATCATGACACTATGGATTCCGATGAGCCCGTAGACCCCTATGCTGTGATGCGGGAACAGACACCAGAACTGTGCAAGGATCTTCCCTTCCTGCCGGAGATCCCCGCGGAGCGGGTGATCGGCAATCATGGCGACCTGTTCTGCATCGTTCCGCTGGATGCGGATGCAACAGTGGCTGTCAGCAAGGGAACCTGGAATGAAACCAGTGAACAATACCTTTATGAAAAGTCCCTTTATTTCGCTGACAGTGGGGAGCCGATCCTGTTGTTCTGTAATGATGCAGGCTTCGAACCGGATACTCAGATGTGCATCTCCGGTCCTTCCGGAGAGATCGTCTGGTACCCTCAGGCCGATGACAACCTGTGTGCCATGCCAATGTGCAACGACAACTGGGACGATCTGTTTTTCGATTTCTCCCCCTACCGGGAGCTGCTTCTGGCAGAGTACCACAGCATGAACGGTGAATGGATGAAACCCACAGCGGAAATGCTTACCGGAACTACCTGGGTCTGGGACAGGTACCTCGAGGATGGCAGAGAAGTCAGCTACCGGCTTACCTTTGGAGAGGATACCCTCAGTGTTCGCTGGAATGACGGCATCGATGAAGAGGATCACGAATACCCGGATGCTGCCTGGGAGCTGATGGAGGAGGAAGGCTTCGCTGTTCTGTCCATCGATTTCCGGGAATTTGCCGGAGTACTCCGCTATGATCTGATGTACAATGAAGAATTTGAATTGCTGTATGTGGGCATGGACGTGGTGCAGGAGGAACTGCCCATTGGCTGGGAGCCGCTGTACCGATATCTTGGGGAGCCAGAGCCACCGGAACCGGTGGAGATGTTGGGCGATTGGGAACTGGCCTGGACAGAAGTGGAGGGCGACAGGCAGGAGGCAGAACCCGGTTCCTGCACCATTGAGATCCTGATGTCCGCCTCAAGCGGTATGCTTATGAGCTATACCTCCCGGGAGTTCCCCCGTGATAATTTCGAGAACGAATTGCTGACCTTTGATAACCGGGAAATGTATTACGGATGCAGCAACGATGCCTGGGTTGCAGATCTTGACTATGTGGGTCCCTGGGACACCACCTACACCATGACACTGACAGTGGAAGACATCTTGATCAAGCAGAACTATTTTATGGTGGACGGCGCACCCATGGTTAGTTATGAGTATTTCCGCCGGGCCGGAGAATAAACGATAACGGGAGATGTTGGTATGAAAAGAATCCCCATGATCCTGCTGCTGATGGCACCCGGTGCTACACTGGCTATATACTACCTGGCGGATCTGGATCTGACACCCGGCTTGTTTGTTTGATGACCGTCTGCGGGATGGAAAGCATTACATTCCCTTTTCATATTTCAGCGGTGCGACACCGGAGAATGATTACATGCCCACACAGCCCTTTACGCTGAATGTGGAGAGCAACCCCACCTCTGACGATACGCAGGGATATTTCAAAGTGACCCTCCGCAGCGGCGGTGCCGATTCTCCACGAAGCATCCAGCTGCGGCAAAAGGGTGATGGTAAGTGGCTGCTTTGGGAGCAATACTTAATGGCGGATATTCGCTTGCCAAAATCGAAAGATCCGTGGATGTAAGAATTTCTTTCCTTTAGTGAAACCATAAAAAGCCAGCACCTTTGAATCGGTGCTGGCTTTGAGATTGGTGGCGTTTTCAGAAAGATATGTATGATATGATTCTAAATTTAAATCTTTTATGCTTTCTTCTTTTCCATTACTTCCAGCATTATTTTGGCACCCAGGCAAAAACTGTTTTGGAAAAGGAGGCATTCTGCCATGGCTTGATATTCCCGTACGCAATCTTGATAACGTAAGAACAGGTCTTTTTGTGAATCTGTCATGGTGGCAAGCAGCTTTTCTTCATTCCGGCTGATCAGCTGGAGCAGTTCTTTGTATTCTTTACTTGAGCTGGTATCGTATTCTGTTGGTTCAATGTTACCATACCAGAATTCTTCCAGAATACTCATACCATCGCCTCCCCGTAGATCAGTTCCCGGAGGACCATCTCCTCTGCCCGGTTCCGGATATTATTCATACGCTGTACCCAAAGAATAGGGTTTGCTGCTTTCAGTTCTTCTGTAATGCCTTCGGCAGCTATCATTTGTTCCAGAATCCTCTCCAACCGATCTTGCGCCTGCTCGTTCAGATCAGCAAGATATGTATGAAAGTTTCCGGACAGGGCCAGCAGATTGAATTGTATGGGATGATGCTCTTTCAGGTAATCCCGGTGCATCCGCCCCCACTTGCCGACGGGCCGTTTTTCCTCAAGTAATTTCAGTTCGGGAATGTAACAATCCCCGCAGCGAATATAGTTCAGTTCCATAATTCGTGCCTCCCCATTATACCTTCCCCTTGAGCATGGGGCGGTACTTGGCGTAATGGGTGCTGAGGATATAGTCGATGGCCCATTCCTTTGGGATCAGATAGGCATTGCGAACATGGAGATGCTTCACATGGTTTTCATGGATCAGCTTCCTGGCAGTCTTGTCGCAGATGCCGCCCATTATGTTACAGAACTGCGGGACCGTCAGAACATCGGGATAATCCGCGAAACGGTTGCGGTAGTATTTTCGGTTTTTCATAAGATCAATCCTCTCAAAAATCATATTGTCAATGACGGGAGGGATGTATCTTTTGTGTGGTGGATTTATGGGACAGTACGCGGGAAAGAAGGGGGATCCCTCCCGCATCCCTCCAACGTGCAAAAAATCTCTGCTAATTGACTTGAAATTATAGTGTTTGAAAAGAATTTGATAATCTTGATAATTGGGGAAAATACAAGTTTTTGCGATGGAATTGCATGGTTTTGATGCGCTTCGACAAGTGGATGGTACCTTTCCGTGCCTCTGAATACCCCCAGATTCCCGAAAAGCCTCTGCGCTCAAAATCCACCGCCAGCGATGGCGTACCGGTTCGAGTCCGGTCACCGGCACCAAACCAATATAATCCGAACCAGTTTTTCCCAGTGGGAGACGGGTTCGGATTTATTGTTTTCTTCAGCAAATTTGAGGACACGCATTTCCGAAACGGTGTTATAAAGCGGCCTGAATCGAAACCGAGAGGCCCAAGGAAAAGGAAACAAATTTAGGAGGACACTGTTATGGAAAAGAAAATTTTATCTTGTGAGTTTAATATCGATACCGCTTGTGTGGAAGTTACGTATGAAGGTGGCACTAAGCTATCCATTTGCTGTCCACGAGTGGAGGATATGGTGGCAGAGAATATGTATGAGCGGTCTGAGCTTAATTGGCTGGTTTACAACGCTCCGGTGGACTATGTGAATCTGCTGCTTCATGGCGACATCAGGGTTTACCTGAACTGGAAAATCCCGCACAATTAAATACTTATATAATCAAATACTCATTCATTCTGTCAGTCAGAAGGACAGAATGAATTTTACGAGAGAGAATCATTAAGCGAAATAGATAGCTGTATGCCAATGGGTGCAAAATCGAAATTCTGTAACGCTTTAGAACTTAAAAAACAGAGAGGTAATACAAGTTCCTATCCTCACATAGAAAGGACGCATACAGCCATGCTCCGGGCTTCACAGATGGAAAATGAGGTGCCACCAAAGGCGGCACCTCACACGGTTTTTAAGTATGGTCTTTTTGAACTGTTCTTTCCTGCACTTCTGCCTCACGCCGGGCCTTCCATTCCCGAAATTCCCGCTGACCTTCCTCACTCTCATAGAGGGCGATAATGTCAGGCAGGATGCAACGGGCAATGTGCTCAATCTCATGCTGCGGAATGCCGGAATCGTTGATGAGCTTCTTCCTGCGAGCCAAGTAGTTATGTTACCTCCGATTTTCAGTTTTTGTACTTAGGTTTCTCACGGACGGTTCTGTAGTTGGCTGGCATGGCTCCTTTCCTCGGGGAAACAGAAAATGCAGACACCTGCCAAGCAACTGCTTTCTCTGTGTCTGCAAATATTTCTGTTTCAATATTTGTTTGTATTATAACAAAATCGGAAGATACTGTCAAGGTCAAAACGGGGTTCCAACACCCCTTCGAGTGTAACGATTTAGGTGAAAATGCGGTTGCAGCGCAATGGTTTTTCGGCCTGTTTATTGTGGAGGAATGTAAACATACCGGATTGGCGGAAATGGGGTTCTAGTGCGTTACGTGGAATCATTCAGAATATCTCTCAAGGCAATCATTCCAATATTGGACACAGACTGTTAGTGTCCTTACATCAGGGACATTATGAGAATATGGAATCGAAGATAACAGATTCTATGGTAACACCTTCCATTCGGTAGTATCTTTCCGGCAATTGCCCGTCAAGTAACAGGCATTCCTGGCAGTCGCTTGCAAATTATCTGCATCAATGCTATTATGAAACAGGATCATTTTGCCCAACGGGAGATAGCCTATGAGAAAAGATTATTTACGCAAGCTAAAGAAATATCTCTATCGGAATAAGTCCTCTCTTGCGGTTTACTTTGTACTGCGCGGCCTAGTGCTGTTGTCCCTGGTCAGAGCATATTTTCGGGAAGATTACCAAAGCGTATTCTGGTGTGTGCTGACCCTGGTGCTGTTGCTGCTGCCAAGCATCCTGTCCCATAAGCTGGATATCCATCTGCCAAGCGCGCTGGAAGTCGTGATCCTTCTGTTCATTTTCGCGGCGGAAATCCTGGGTGAGCTCAACAGCTTCTATGTCCGGGTCCCCAATTGGGACACCATGCTGCATACCATCAACGGCTTTCTCTGCGCTGCGGTGGGCTTTGCCCTAGTGGATCTTCTGAACCGGGATGAGCGGTTTTCCCTACAGCTTTCTCCCAAATATCTCGCGCTGACGGCCTTCTGCTTTTCCATGACGGTTGGCGTCCTTTGGGAGTTTTTTGAGTATTTTGCGGATCTGCTGCTGGGGATGGATATGCAGAAGGATACCGTTATCCATGCCATTCACACGGTAGCCCTTGACCGGAGCCTGACCAATACGGTAATTCATGTGGAGGATATCCAGGATGTGATTCTGGTTTCCTCAGACGGCACACAGCAGATGCTGGGCATTGGCGGATATCTGGATGTGGGCAATCACGATACCATGAAGGATCTTCTGGTGAATCTCATCGGCGCGGTAGTCTTTTCTGTCATCGGATATATTGCCGCAGCAAAGAAAGGCAAAAGCCGGATCGCCGTGAAGTTCATCCCCCAGGTCAAGCCTTCTGATAAGCAGATGTGATATATATAACGAACCCCTTTCGTGCAGTGTGATGCTGAACGAAAGGGGCCTTTTTTATTCTTTCACTTCCAGAAGTTTGGAAACCAGTTCGATAAACGATTCTTCCTCGATGGGTTCGTCCTGCTTCAGAAAATGAAATATAGTATTTGTCAAACCTCCGGCACAAAAGGCCGCAGTCCCTTCAATTTGGGTCTGACTCATGGAATCCTGTTTCGCACGGCGAAGGACCTGGGTAATATCAAAGCTGATCTGTTCCAGCAGAATGCTCAGCAGCATAGGGAACATACTGCTTTCTTTGATATTCTGAATAAACTGCGCGTTTTCCCGGACAAAGCGCAGAGATTCCCGGCACATATGCAGCAGATAAGCATCCACTTCATCCTCTGCAATCTCCGGCGCAAGACGGTCCTGAAAGGCCTCCACCACTTCCTTAATGTAGAAAGTAAAGTATTCGTACTTATCCGCAAAGTGCTTATAGAAGGTTGTACGGCGAATCATCGCCCTGTCGCACAGCTCATTGACGGTCAATTCCTCAAAGCGCTTTTCTGTCAGCAGCTCCATAAACGCATTGTGCAGTGCCAGATATGTTTTCCGGATTCTCAGATCCATTTTTTCCTCCACGATAACGCCTCCATTCGGAAACACTTTTGCTGCTTTTGTTCGTTAAGTAACAGGCAGTCGAGGCTGTCTCTTGCGGTTTTTCTGCATCAATATTATCATTATAATGTACTTTTGTCAACTAACTATCAAGTGTGCAGGAAGGATTGATGCGGATGCATGAGGATACGAAAACCGTCCAGGAAGAAGGCGGCATGATGAAGGTTGCGGCATTCATTGTGGACAAGCGCAATCTGTTCTTCCTGATTTTGATCATTGGATTGATCTTCTCAGCTTTTTCTACCTCCTGGGTGCAGGTGGAAAACAGCCTGCCGGAATATCTGCCAGACGATTCGGAATCCCGACAGGGTCTGGATGTGATGTCAGAGCAGTTCATTACCTATGGAACGGCATCCGTTATGGTGGAGAATGTTTCTCTTGACCGGGCAGAAACCCTGTACGATGAACTGTGTGCCATTGACGGAGTCCAGAGCATCGGTTATCTGGAAAATGAGGACTATAACAATGTCTCTGCATTGTATGAGATCACCTTTGATTACAGTGAAACCGATGACCGTTGCCTTGAAACATTGGATGCCGTCAAGGAACATTTAAGTGCACACGATTACTATGTTTCTACTGCATTGGGCAATTCCACAGCGGAGATCATTGACAAGGAAGTCAGTGTCATCATGGTGATCGTAGCCATCATTGTGGTAACAGTTCTGATTTTTACCTCCTCCACCTATGCAGAAGTTCCGGTACTTCTGCTGACCTTCGTATCTGCCATGATCCTGAATCAGGGAACGCAGTTCCTTTTGGGAAAAATCTCCTTTGTGTCCAATTCTGTTACCAGTGTTTTGCAGCTGGCACTGTCCCTGGACTATGCAGTTATTCTGTGTAACCGGTTCAAAGAGGAGCGGGAAAGCCTACCCCTGCGGGAAGCGGTGGTCACTGCTCTGAGCAAGGGTATTCCGGAGATCACCTCCAGCAGCCTGACTACCATCGGTGGTATGGTTGCCATGATGTTTATGCAGTTTAAGATCGGCCCGGATATGGCAGTTTGTCTGATCAAGGCTGTGCTGTTTGCGCTGCTGGCGGTGTTTGTCATTATGCCGGGACTGCTGATGCTGTTTGGTCCCCTCATGGAGAAAACCAAGCACAGAAATTTCGTCCCTCATATTCCTTTTGTCGGTAAGTTCGCCTATAAGACCCGATACATCATTCCTCCGGTTTTTATTGTACTTATGCTATTGGGTTATCACTTTTCAAATCAATGTCCCTATGTTTATGGCTACGGTGAAATAGCAACACCGAAGCTGAATTATGTCCAGATTGCTGAGAATAAAATCCGGGACAATTTTGGTGCCACCAATTTCGTGGCTCTGGTCTATCCCAGGGATGATTACGAAATTGAAAAGGAAATGCTGGCAGAATTGGATACCTATGCCGAAATCGACTATTCTATGGGCCTTTCCAATGTGGAAGCCATGGATGGATATTGTCTGGCAGATAAGCTGATCCCCCGGCAGTTAGCGGAGCTGGCAGGATTGGACTACGAACTGGCCCAGGTGGTTTACGCAGCCTACGCCACAGAGCAGGGAGACTATGGCAGCGTAGTCAGTAATCTTGCCACCTACAAGGTTCCTTTAATTGACATGATGCTTTTCGTCTGCGACCAGATCGATGCCGGACTGGTCACTCTGGAAGAAGATCAAATGGACATGTTGAAGGAGGCCCAGACCCAGATGAAGGCCGCCAAAGCACAGCTTCAGGGCGAAGAATATAACCGGGTACTGATCTATCTGAATCTGCCGGAAGGCGGTGATGAGACCTATGCCTTCCTGGATACCATTCGTTCTGTTGCCAAAAAGTATTATCCCGGAGGAAATGTCTATGTGGTAGGTGATTCTTCTGTTGAGCAGGATTTTAAGTTATCCTTTGCATCAGATAATCTGGTTATCACCATTGTATCGATCCTGATCGTTTTGGCGGTTCTTCTGTTTACCTTCAAGTCTGCAGGCATGCCTCTGCTGCTGATCCTGGTGATTCAGGGCGCTATCTGGATCAACTTTGCAATTCCTGCCTTTACAAAGCAGCCTCTGTTCTTTATGAGCTATCTGGTGGTCAGCTCCATTCAGATGGGTGCTAACATCGACTATGCCATCGTCATTGCCTCCCGGTATCAGGAACTGAAGAACGAAATGCACCATCGGGATGCCATTATCGAGACAATGAACTTTGCATTCCATACCATCATTACTTCCGGTACGATCATGGCCTGTGCTGCTGCACTGATTGGTATGCTGACCTCGGAAGCTGCCATTGTTGGCATCGGTCAAAGTATGGGGCGCGGTACCATCATTTCCATTATTTTGGTCATGTTCGTTCTGCCCCAGATTTTGTTGGTGGGTGGCGAGATCGTAGATAAGACCTCTTTCTCCATGCCCAAAGCAAACCTGCCCAAAATCACCGGAAACGGTCATGTCCGTGTAGACGGCATGGTGCGCGGTGAAGTCCACGGCTTTGTCAGTGGTATCATCCGGGCAGACATCAACGGAGATGTTGACTTAAATTTGCTTTCTGGAAAATCCTTGGAGGAAGGAGGAATTACTGATGAAGCGTAAGCTGCTTTCTTTCATTCTTGTAATATGTATTCTTTTTGGCTGCACGCTCCCGGCCTTTGCCCAGGAGGAAGAAACCGCAGATTTGCCTGTATATACGGAAACCATTGAGATAAACAGCACCGAGGACTTTCTTGCATTTGCCAGGAACTGTACCCTTGATGTCTGGTCTCAGGATAAGCTGGTTTCTCTGAATACCGATATTTCCCTTGCCGGAACCGGTTTTCTGCCGATCCCCACCTTTGGAGGCTGCTTTGCGGGCAACGGGCATACCATAACCGGACTTTCTGTTACGGAGGAGATCGTCCCGACTGGTTTGTTCAGCTATCTGCAGCCCACAGCCGTTGTAAAAAATCTGAATGTAGCCGGAACCGTTACCCCCTCAGGGGATGCCAAATTTGTTGGAGGTATTGTGGGCGATAACCGCGGCACTCTGGAAAACGTGACTTTCTCCGGCACGGTGGAAGGTACCGAAAACGTGGGCGGCATTGCAGGAATGAACAGCGGAACCATTCTGAAGTGCTCTGCTGAGGGTTTTCTCATGGGAGAAAAAGCCACCGGCGGTATTGCAGGGTACAATGTGGGGCAGGTGGAATCCTGCAAAAATGCTATGGATGTGAATATGGAAAGTGTGGATCCCACCATTGATCCCACAGACATCGATCTGGATTTCACCATGGATGTCAGTACACTGACAAACTTCAACACCAGTACAGCTGCCAGTGATACCGGCGGCATCGTGGGTTATTCTGCGGGCATCATTCTGGGCTGCAGCAATACCGGCACCATTGGTTATCCCCATATCGGCTATAACCTGGGCGGCATTGTGGGCAGAAACTGCGGTTATGTGGCAGCCTGCGAAAATACCGGAACCGTCTATGGACGCAAGGATGTGGGCGGTATTGC
This sequence comes from Oscillospiraceae bacterium, assembly GCA_017436785.1. Taxonomy (GTDB): domain Bacteria; phylum Bacillota; class Clostridia; order Oscillospirales; family Oscillospiraceae; genus Faecousia. The sequence goes on from JAFSCK010000003.1 coordinate 16,142, forward strand.
CGGTCAGATTGAGCCGGACATTGCAACGATCCTGTCTCCGGATTATCTGCAAAAGCTTAGTGACCAGTTTGAGCAACTGGGAAATATGATCAGTTCAGCCGGAAGTGCTGCCAGTGCCGCAGGCAGTGAATTTCAATCCTATATCCAGACCATCGCTGCCTATGAAAGTCAGGCAAAGGCCGCGCTGAATTCCATCCATTCCGGCATATCCGGCACCCTTTCCGGTCTTGGTTCCGGAGAACTGCCCTCCGCACCGGACTTGAGCGGTTTTTCCAGTCTGGCAAGTGCCATTCAGGGACTGGTAAATACCACCCAGAGCATGGGCTATGCCATGGGAGAAAGTGTGGAGGACATGACCGGCAGTGTGGGTGCCATTTCCGGACAGATCAATTCCATCGCAAAGACCTTTGAAGCCGCAACAGAGGACGCTAAAAAAGAGGCGATCACCGATGTTTCCGTTGCGGATATCGCAGAGGTCAAAAGCGGCAAGGTTTTTGACTGCGTAAACAGCGGCAGCGTTCAGGCCGATCTGAACACAGGCGGCATTGTGGGTGTCATGGGACTGGAAGCGGAAGCTGATCCGGAGGATGATCTCCATGGCGGCGGTACCTTCTCCCAGCGCAGACAGTATGAGCTGAAGGCCATCGTGCAGTCGTGCATAAACACAGGTCACGCAGAATCCAAGCAGAATTATGCAGGCGGCATCTGCGGCCGTATGGAGCTGGGGCTGATTACCGGAAGTGAAAATTACGGCAGCGTTGCCAGCACAAGCAGTGACTATGTGGGCGGCATCGCCGGTATTGCTGGCGGTACCATCCGAAGCTGCTATGTAAAATGCAGTTTATCCGGTAAAGATTACATAGGCGGCATCGCCGGTAATGGTGTGACCGAAGACATAACCGGCGGCAGCAGTCTGATCGCGGACTGCTACAGCATGGTGGAAATTGAGCAGGGCAGCCAGTACCTTGGTGCGGTTTCCGGCGGTGAGAACGGCACCTATACCGGGAATTATTATGTGTCAGATACCCTGGGCGGTGTGAACCGTGTAGGCTATTTTGCCCTTGCCGAGCCGATCTCCTATGAAGCTCTGCTGAAAACCGAAACCATTCCCACACAAATGAAAAAACTCACACTGACCTTTATGGCAGATGGAGAGATATTGAAGCAGCTCTCCTTTGATTACGGAGATTCCTTCGACCATACCGTATTCCCCCGGATCCCGGAAAAGGAAGGACATTATGCCCGGTGGGATCGTGGTGAATTGACGGATCTACACTTCGACACCGTTGTGACAGCCCAGTATTTCCCACATATCACAGCTTTGAACAGCACAGATGTCCGTCCTAACGGAAATCCCGTTCTCTTCGTTCAGGGACAGTTCCAGGACGGGGATGTGCTGACAACCCAATTGGGTGAAACAAAATTTATTACTGGAGAGAATCAGCAACTTCTGGAGCACCTGTGCATCAGCATCCCGGCAGATGGTCTGGATACCCACACCATCCGTTATCTCCCGGTGGAGGATTGCAGTATCTATGTTCTGAAAAACGGAAATTGGACAAAGGCAGACACGGAGGAAATGGGCAGTTACCTGGCCTTCTCCGCTCCCGGTGCAGTGGTGGAATTTGTGTCCGTGCGGGAAAGCTTTGACTGGGTGAAGATTATCTATATTGCCGCAGGAGCGCTGATTCTGATCCTCTTGTTCATTATTCTGCTTCACAGAAAAAAGAAAGCTGCAAAGCAGAAAGACCAGCCGCAGGAAGCTGCTGCGAAAAAGCCAAAGCGCAGCAGGAAAAAGTGGCTGGTTCCGGGAATCGGAATCCTTCTGATCGCTGTTGTGATCTGTCTGCTGTATTATCTGCCCCAAACCCGGAAGGCTGTAGAAACCATCCGGGCCTATGACATCTTACGTGTTTATATGGAGCAGCCAGACCAGACCATGCACATGGATGTTCACGCAAAGATCGCTGACCGGGAACTGAATTTTGGCGCAGATGTCACCCGGACCGGTGTCGGAGACACCCCGGTCACCACCGTATCCGAAAACGGTCGAACCCTTTACTATGCCGATGATGTGGTCTTTCTTCCCGACGGTACCGCCTACAAGCTCAGCAGCGATGCGCCGGATTATTCCCGGATCCTGGATCAGCTGCTGGAGCTGTATTCTCTGGTAGATGTGGAAGCGGTAAACGGAATTTATACCGTCACCGCAGAGGGAGATTCCGCAAGGAAACTGCTGGAGCTGCTTCTGCCGGGTGCAAAGTCTCTGCTTTCCGATACCAACCGGCTGACGGTAGACCTTCTGACCGAAGCAGATGCACTGACGGAAATTCACTTTACCGGAGCCGGTAATCTGGCGGATTCTGTGAAAACACCCTTCTCAGTATCCGCTGTGGTGAAAATTCTGCCCCCTTCCGGCGGGAATATCCCCCAGGTCATATCGGATGCTGTGCTGTCCGGTGATTATCAGGCACAGGAAGTGTATTCCGATGACCTTGTGCGGCTGATTCATGCCTGGAAGGACTATAATGTCCGCAATCCGATAGGCGCTGACGTAAAAATTGCTGCTGACTTAGGCCCCATGGTGGTGAATGAGGATTTCCGCTTCTACCAGTGGAAGGTGGAAGAATCTGTGATCCATGGCATGGAAAAGGAGGGCCTGACGGTCTATCTGGCAAACGGAACCCTGTATGATGCGGAAGGCCACTCCGTGCCGTTGGGCAGCGCTCCCAAAATAGATATGGCAGCCACTCTGGATCTGGTTTATCAGAATTTCAGCAATGCCAGGTTCCAGTGCGAGAATACGGAAGAAGGAGCCCTTTACACCGTGACCCTGAACGAGGCCGGTATGAACGCGCTGATGACCGCGGTCCTTCCGGAAGCTGCGGAAATGGATATTTCCCACAGGGATGGTACCATGCAGCTTTTGATTCGGGATGGTGCCTTGCACAGCATCCGTATTCTCTGCGGTGGAAGCGCAAAAGTGGCTGTGGTGGATGTGTCTGTGACGTTATCTATGGAAATGGTCATGATGGATACCATTTCGGCGGAGCTGCCGGAACCTGTCATTCTGCTGGCAGCAGACGATGAAGGATAATGTCATAAGGAGAATCGCTATGAAAATGATAAAAGTTGGAATGGAGAGCAAAAAATGGATTATACAAAAAAGCCTTTTAACCTGACGGGAGCAGACCTTGCCTGGGTGGAGCAGACCTTCGCAGCCATGACCCAGGAGGAAAAGCTGAATCAGGTATTCGTGGATATGCTCTGGAACAATCCGCCCAAGGAGGTGGCTGCTTCTCAGGGCAAGTATCAGCTGGGCGGCTTCCGCTACAATAACATGAGTCCCGAAAAGCTCTATGAGCAGAATGAAACCATCCAGAAAAGCAGTAAGATCCCGGCCCTGATCGCCGCCAATGTGGAAGCAGGCGGCAACGGTGCGGTTTCCGGCGGCACTCATCTGGGCGAAGGTATCGCCTGCGCTGCTACCGGTGATCCCAAAAGCGCCTATGCCATGGGTTACTTCGGCTGCAAGGAGGCTGCCGCTGTGGGCTGCAACTGGACCTTTGCGCCTGTGGTAGACATCGATTTCAACTGGCGCAACTGCGTGATCCCCACCAGGTGCTTCGGCAACGATCCCGATACCGTCCTTGCCATGTCCAAAGCCTATATGGAGGGTGCCCACAAGGCCGGTGTTGCCTGCTGTATGAAGCATTTCCCCGGTGACGGCTGTGACGAGCGGGACCAGCATCTGGTTATGACCGTCAACGACCGGAGCGTGGAGGAATGGGATGCCAGCTACGGCAAGGTCCTCAAAGGTATGATCGATGCCGGTGTTCCCTCTGTGATGGTGGGCCACATTGCGCTGCCTTCCTATTCCCGGTTCTTTAAGCCCGGTATCGAGGACAAGGATATCCTTCCTGCCACCGTTGCGCCGGAACTGCTGCAGGGACTGCTCCGCCAGCGTCTGGGCTTCAACGGCCTGATTATCACCGATGCCACCCATATGGTGGGCATCACCGCGCAGATGCGCCGCCATGATTTCATTCCCCAGGCATTGATGGCCGGTTGTGATATGATCCTCTATTACCGTAATCACGATGAGGATATCGGCTATCTGAAGGAAGCGCTGACGGACGGCAGACTGACCCAGGAACGTCTGGACGAAGCTGTGAAAACCGTGCTCGCATTCAAGGCATCCATGAAGCTCCACGAAAAGCAGAAGGCCGGAACGCTGATGCCGCCCAGAGAAGATATGCAGGTCATCGGCTGTGAAGCGCACAAGGCTATGGCTGCTGAGATCATCGACAAATCCATCACCCTGGTCAAAAACACCCGGAATCAGCTGCCCCTTGACCCAAAGAAGCACAAGCGCATCGTGATCTACACTGTCCAGAGCGGCGGCCTGACCCAGAAGATCAAGCAGATCGCCCATGGCGGCAAGGGCGGCAGCGTCAGCGATACGCTGGCAGAAGAACTGAAAAAGCAGGGCTTCGAGCCTACGATCTACAAGGTCAATTATCTGAAATACATCAGTCCTCATGGTATCAACGGCAAGAAAGCACTGGCAGAGGTATCTGTTGGAGAGTTCGCAAAGATGTACGATGCTGCTATCGTGCTGTGCAATGTGGGGTCCTTCTCCACCACCAATGAGCGCAGCCTGCACTGGACCATCCCCATGGGACCCGAGATCCCCTGGTATGCCTCGGAGATCCCCACCATTGCCATTTCTGTTGCCCACCCCTTCCATCTGATCGACCTGGCCATGGTGCCCACCTACATCAACACCTACTCCGGCTCTAAGGAAGCCATTCGCCAGACCGTTGCCAAACTCATGGGCAAGTCGGAATTTAAGGGCACCAGCCCCGTGGATGCCTTCTGCGGCAGGTGGGATACCCGTGTGTAAACAGCGGCTGAGAAGCTGTTAATAATACTTAGGAGGAATCATACAATGCAAAAAGATTTTCTGGACGAATTGATGGAAGAACTGGCAAAGCTCCACGAGGAAAAGAAGGTCTCCGGCCTGGCACCTGACATCGCCCGCGGCAGAACCATTGAGGCTTTTCTGCGTGTTGCAAAGAACCACAAGCTGTCCCCTGCGGAGAAGAAAGCATTCGTCACCGCTGCCGCCGCAATCGATGGGGATATTACCCTTAGTGAAGCTGAAATGATCAATGCCATGGATGCGGTATAATAATCCGTAAAATAGCGATTCAAAGAATCGCGTAGCCGCAGTCTGTAAGACTGCGTTATCAGAACACATTTTGTGTTCGCCGGGGATTGGGGCGGAGCCTCAACAAGCTTGAAAAACGTCCAAGCCGCAGACAGCGGTTTGGACGCTTTTTCGCATTTGTACTACAAATGCATTGCTTGCGCATATTGTTTTAGCATATTTAAAATGTTATTTTTTAGTGAAAAATTTGGAAATTATATCCTTAAATTTGATAGTTTGGAAACTGGCAAGCAGTGTATATGTGGCTACATATACGAGAAAACACCGCCTTGGGAGCGGTGTTTTTCAGCTTGTTGGGAAGCATCCCAATCCCTCTGATACTGCAAATTCTTTGCAGGCTACGCATCCTCCGGTCGCTTTGGCGTTTCATGATTTACCCTCTCTAAAACAATAATGTTATGTTAATTCGGTGTTGACTTAAATGCGTATTTCGGTTAAAATAGAAACACGAGAAAATGATCAGGAGGTAGAATATGAAAATCGTTGGTCAGCGGCTGCGTGCTCTGCGGGAGAGTGTGAAGATGTCCCAGGCGAAGATCGGTGCGCTCTTTGGTTGTAAGCAGTCCAGCATCAACCGCTATGAGAGCGGTGAGGCATCTGCGCCCTATGAAGTCCTGCTTCAGTACGCAGACCATTTCGATGTGTCAATGGATTACATCTTCGGACGGACAGACAACCCTCAAGGTAAGCTGTACGAAAACAAACCCAAGGTGGAGAAGATCTATCCCGAAATGGAGAAGTTTATCGAGATGTGTTTTGATCCCGGTTCACCCATGAATGAGCGGCTGAAGGAATCTCTGCTTCGCATGATGAAGGAGGGAGCAGAATGAAAGCGGTCATCTATGCCCGGTATTCCTCTGACAGTCAGCGGGAAGAATCCATCGAAGGTCAGATCCGGGAATGTACCGCCTTTGCCGAGAAGAACGGCATCACCATTCTGAGGCACTACATTGACCGTGCCTACTCTGCAAAGACCGATAACCGCCCGGAATTTCAGAACATGATCAAGGACAGCAGCAAGAAGTTGTTCGATATGGTCATTGTCTGTCATACCGCTGATCTTTCCGAGAAAGTCATCCGCGGTATGACAGACAATGCGCTGAAATGTAAATACAACGGCGGCACGTTGCCTGTCGGTTACATCATCGATGAAGAACAGCACTTCCAAATCGATCCGCTGACCGCTCCCTTTGTTCTGGATGCTTTTAAGAAATACGACAAGGGAGCCACTATGACGGAGCTTCGGGATTGGCTGAATGAATGTGGAATTAAAAACACAAGAGGCCAGTCCATGAAGTACAACAGCATCCAGCATATGCTGACCAACCGCCGCTACATCGGAGAGTTCAAATACCGGGATGTGATTGTACCGGACGGAATCCCTGCTATCGTCCCTCAAGACCTCTTTGACCGGGTTCAAAGGAAACTGGAGCAGAACAAGAAAGCCCCGGCCCGAAATAAAGCCGAGGAAGAATATCTGCTGACTACCAAACTGTTCTGCGGTTATTGCGGAGCGTATCTCTGTGGAGAAAGCGGCAAAAGCAGAAACGGCACTGTCCATCACTACTATAAGTGTGTGTCCGTGAAAAAGAAGCGCACAGACTGCAAAAAGAAAGCAGCACGGAAGCAATGGCTGGAAGATCTGGTAGTCACAGAAGTTATGAAGGTGGTCATGGATGACAAGGCCATCGAAGCAATCGTATCTCAGGTGATGGACTTGCAGGACAGAGAGAACACTACCCTGCCTGTTCTGGAAAGCAGTCTCCGGGAAGTGGAAACGGGAATCCAGAATATCCTGAATGCAATCCAAATGGGCATCCTCACCAAATCCACAAAGAGCCGTCTGGAAGAACTGGAAAGCTCTAAGGAGGATCTGGAAATCAAGATCGCCAACGAAAAGCTGGCAAAGCCCAGAATCAGCCCCGAGTTCGTCACCTTCTGGCTGCACAAATTCCGCAAACTGGACATCAACAGACAGGATCACCGGAAGTGGCTCATCCACGTTTTTGTTAATGCCATCTACCTGTATGATGACAAAATGGTCATTACCTTCAACTACAAGGATGGCACAAAAACCATCACGCTCGATGATGTAAAACGGGCAGTTAACAAAGATAATACCGGTTCGGATTTGGAATGCCATGGTGCACCAACGAAACAAGGACACCTCTATGGGGTGTCCTTGCTTCGTTAATGTAGGCAGTGGACATCTCAGACTGTCGAAAAACTTAGCTGTAGGGGCCGATGCCCACATCGGCCCTTTGCACGATTTCATGATTTCGCCGTAAAGTTTTTCTAATACGGCGGGTTTTCCTGCGGGGCGATGTGGGCATCGCCCCCTACGATTTTGTAATTCAGACTTTTTTGACACGCTGAGATGTCCAGTGGACATCTGCAGCCACCAGTTCAAAAAACTGGCGGCTGCCATGGTGTAATCGGATCCGGTCACCGGCACGGATTAAGAAAAGGGAAATAAACCTTGACAGAATCTTGAAAAAACCGCATAATATTACAAGGTATGTTTATCATTTCCTCAATTAAGGAGGGATTTTGTTTGAGCTTAAAAAAGAAGCTGCTGATGGTGCTGCTGGTTTTGCTGCTGCTGGTGTCGGTGCTGGCGGGGCTTTTGTGGCACCGGGATCATTATACGATGGTGGATTTCCGGTTCTATCCCAAGGATGCCCGAAATCTGGACCTGCGGGGCAAAAATATCAGTGTCCGGCATTATGAAAAGCTCCTGCGGCGGATGCCCGGGGTGGATGTGATCTGGGATGTGCCTCTATCCGACGGCTCCTATCCCAGCAACGTCAAGGAGATCGCCATTACGGGGCTGAAGGACAAGGACATTAAAACCATGGATTACCTGACCCGGCTGGAGCTGGTGAAGGCCGACGGCTGTGAGGACTATGCCCAGCTGCTGGCCCTGCAGCAGCACCGGCCCGATGTGGAGGTCAGCTACCGCATCCAGCTGGGACAGAAGATGGTATCCAACTCTGCCCGGGAGGCGGAAGTGAAGAATCCCACGCTGGAGCAGATCGAACTGCTGCAATACCTGCCTGTGCTGGAAACCGTGGTCTGCACCGGCGGCGAGGAGGAAGCTCTGACGGCCCTGCGGGAATACTGCACAGTAAACAGCCTCCAATTCGGCATAGTAGTCAATGGCCAGACCCTGTTGGAAAATGAGAAGGAGCTTCGGCTGGTGGGCGCATCGGAGGAGGATGTGTTCCTGCTGCAGTTCCTCACCGGGGCGGAGCGCATCCATCTGGTGGAGCCGGAAACCGGCGCGGATAGCCTGCTTGCCCTGCGGCAGGCTCTGCCGGAGACTCAGGTCAGCTGGGAAAAGGAGATCTACGGGGAAAATCACTCCACCGAGGATACGGAGATCGACCTTTCCGAGGTCCCCATCCGCAGCTTGGACAAGCTGGAGCAGTCCCTTGCCTACTTCCCTGATGCGAAGACCGTGTATCTTGGCAAGCAGGAAATTGACAACGACACGCTGGCCAAGTACCGGGACCAGATGCGGGATAAATACAAGGTGGCATGGCAGGTCCAGCTGGGCGAAAAGCTGACAGCCCGTACCGACGACACCACCTTCATGCCCGTCCGGGAAAGCGTGTACTACTTCAAGGATCACGAGGCGGTGAATCTGCGCTACTGCGAGGATATGGTCTGCATCGACATCGGACATATGAGCATTTCTGACATTTCCTTCGTAGAGTACATGCCCAATTTGGAATTTTTGATCCTTGCCCATACGCAGGTGCAGTACATTGAGCCCATCCGCAGCTGCAAGAATCTGAAATTCTTGGAGCTGGACTGGAGCCCCATCCGGGACCTGTCCCCGCTGGTGGACTGCACAGGCCTTGAGGACCTGAACATCGGCAATACCTATGCCAGAGTGGACCCTGTGACCCAGATGACTTGGCTGAAAAACCTGTGGATGATCGGCTGCGGTCAGGGCAATATTTATAAGGCAGTACAGGGCCTGACGGATACGAAGATCATGTACAGCGGCGATGCCACCGTAGCCGGCGGCTGGCGGGAGCTGGACAACTACTTTGAAATGCGCGACCTGCTGGGCATGGAATATATGCCTTGGTAAGAAAATCAGCCCCGGACCGACAGGTCCGGGGCTTTTCCTGCAACTTTCCCTTGACTTATTAAAAAAATCGGCCCATAATAGACCTATCTAGGACGAAATTCATAAATCCCGGGAGGGGAAACTGTGAAAGATAACAAAAAGCTGATGATAATATTGGCAGGACTTTGCCTGCTGCTGGTGGCGGGCTTGGTCTGGATGCTGGCGACCCATCATGTGGTGGGCTGGCGGCTGTATCCCAAGGATGCGGCGGCGCTGGACCTTCGGGAGGAAAATCTGAGCATTGCCAATTATGATGCGCTGCGGCAGAAAATGCCGGAGATCCCCATCCGCTGGAAGGTGCCCTTTCAGGGCGGCGCTGTGGCGGACGATATCACAGAATTGACAGTGACGGACCTGACGGAAGCGGACCTGAATGCGCTGGACCATCTGCCCCAGCTGGAAACGGTCCATGCAGAGGGCTGCACCAACTATGCCGCCCTGTGGGCGCTGCGGCAGCGCCTCCCGGAGGTGCAAATCCACTACAGTGTCAATGTGGACGGTCAGGTGCTTCCTGAGGATACCGCAGCCCTGACGCTGGGCGGTATCACCATGGAGGAGCTTTCCCTGCTGTGCTACCTGCCGGAGCTGAAGTCCGTCACCGTCACCGGCGGTGACCGGACGGAAAACCTGCTCCCGCTGCAGGACCATTGCCGGGAGTGGGACATTGGGTTCTTCCTGCGCCTCGGCGGCGAGGATGTGCCGTGGGATGCTGAGGAATTGGAAGTTTCCGGCGTAACAGAGGGAGAGCTGAATCTTCTGGCCCTCCTACCCAACTTGACGCGGCTCCATCTGGAAGCGCCCGAAGCCTCTGCCGAAGCAGTCCTTGCCCTGAAGGAACGCTATCCCAAGGTGCAGACCACTTGGGCTGTGGACTTCGGCGGCGTGAGGGTGGCTTCTACGGATGATATGGAGGAGATCGACCTGTCCGGGGCCCAGCTGGAAAGCTTGGAGCAGCTGAAAGCCGGTATGACCTACTTCCCGGAGGCAGAGGTCGTGTTCCTTGGAGACTGCGCCTTTGAAAACGAGGACCTTGCCCAGCTGCGCAATGAAATGCGCCCGGAGTACAAGGTGGTCTGGATCGTGGATTTCAACGGCAAATTGCCCAGCCGCACGGATATCAAGGACTTTTCTCCCGGCCGGGACGGGGTGTACCGCTTTAATAACGATGATGCCTATAATTTGCGCTACTGCGAGGAGATTGTCTGCATGGATATCGGCCATATGACGGTGCGGGATGTGGATTTCCTTGCCTTTATGCCGGATATCGAATATCTGATCCTTGCCCATACCGAGGTTCAGTACATCGATGCCATTTCTAACTGCAAGAAGCTGAAATTCTTGGAGCTGGACTGGAGCTGCATCCGGGATGTGTCCCCGCTGGTGGGCTGCACCGGTCTGGAGGACCTGAACATCGGCAAGACATGGGTGGATGCTACCCCCATCTTTGAAATGACTTGGCTGAAAAATCTGTACATGATCCACGGCAACAAGGCACAGGCATGGCAGGCCAGTCAGGCTATGCCCGACACCCGGGTGGTGGCCAGCGGCCCCGTGACCGTGGGAAGCGGCTGGCGGCGGCTGCCCAATTACTATGCCATGCGGGATTACTTAGGTGTGCCCTATATGAATTGATGGTAAGATATTCTTAAGCTCAGGATGGGTTGACAGGATAATAGATTTTGTACTATAATAGTAGTTCCCTAAGCAAATGGAGGTACTTACGCTATGAGAAAAGTATTATTTTCCATCCTTGTGGTGCTGCTGGCGGCGGCCTTTGCCATCAGCGCCTTTCTGGTAGGCAGCTACCTGCTGGAAGGCAAGGAGCAGAAAGAGAAATATGAGCAGCTGTCGGATATGGTGGCAAATGCCCAGCCCCAGAGCACGGAAACCTTGGAAGAGGGGGAGACAGCTCCCTCTGAGACTGTGGACCGGACCATCATCCTGCGGGACGAGGACGGCATGCTGCTGTGCTATAAGAATCTGTACGAGATGAACGATGACATGGTAGGCTGGCTGAAGATCAGCGGAACCCAGCTGGATTACCCTGTCATGCAGACCCCCGGTGACAACGAGTTCTATCTGGACAAGGACTTCTACAAGGAAAAGAGCGACCGGGGCGCTATTTTCGCATGGGGTGAGGCAGATATCAACGAGCCCAGCGACAATATCACCCTCTTTGGCCACAATATGAAGGACGGCAGTATGTTCGCCGCGCTGAATGCCTATGTGGACAAGGCCACATGGGAGGAAAATCCTATGATCATCTTCGATACCCTGACGGATTTCCACACCTATAAGATCTTCGCCGTGTTCCGCACCACCGCCACCAAGGACAAGGGCTTCTCCTATCACCAGTTCGTGGATGCGGAGAATGAGAAGGAATTTAATGACTTCGTGGCAGAGTGCAAGGAGCTGGCCTACTACGACACCGGCATCACCCCGGTCTACGGCGATAAGCTGATCTGCCTGTCCACCTGCGAATATACCCACCCGGACCAGAACGGCCGTCTGGTGGTGGCGGCGTACCGCATTAGCTGATACAGAAACATCCCGGAGCTTCCTCCGGGATGTTTTGCATGAGAAGAAAATCGTAATTTATTGTACCACTTGTTGTAGGGGAGGGTCTTGACCCTCCCGCCCAAATTGCTTGCAATTTGGGATTTCCCGCAGGGAAATAATCGTTTTATCGCCTACGGCGATGTCATTTTGTATAGCAAAATGACCGGGAGGGGCAAGCCCCTCCCCTACGAATGCATCGATAAATGCCCATTTTTTGAGAAGTCCATAAAATTTCATCCCCCGGGGGGGCTTCAATCGCTCTGGTTTTATTGATATAATACAGAAAACCAGAGAGGGAGGCCTTTCCTATGAGAAATCATAATGCCATCAAGAATATGACCCTTTGCGCTGTGTGCATCGCCCTGTGCGTGGTGCTGCCCATCGCCTTCCATTCCATCCCCAATGCAGGCAGCGTGTTCCTGCCCATGCATATCCCCGTTCTGATCTGCGGCATGATCTGCGGCTGGCCCTACGGCTTCCTTTGCGGCCTTATGGGTCCCCTGCTGAGCAGTGCCCTCACCGGTATGCCTCCCATTGCCATGCTGCCCGCCATGATGGTGGAGTGCGGTGTGTATGGTCTGGTATCCGGTCTGATGCTGAAGTTCGTCCATACCAGAAGCACCTACGGTGACCTGTACATTTCTCTGGTCACTGCCATGCTGGCAGGCCGCGTGGTTTCCGGCATTGCCAAGGCCCTGATCTTCACCCCCGGCATGGCCATGTCCGCATGGATCACTGCCAGCTTCGTTACCGCCCTGCCCGGCATCCTGATCCAGCTGGTGTTCCTGCCCAGCGTGGTCTTCACCCTGATGAAGGCCCGTATCATTCCCCTTCGGTATACAAAAGGAGAAATGACCACTTGAATAAGAAAGACATTGTAGAATTTTTTGACCGCTGTGCCCCCAGCTGGGATGCGGAGCTGATCAAAAACGACGCCATTATCGGCACCATTCTGGACAACGCGGAGATTGCCGCCGGACAGGACATTCTGGATGTGGCCTGCGGCACCGGCGTGATGTTTCCCTACTATCTGGACCGGGGCGCAGCCTCCGTCACCGGTATTGATATTTCTCCCGAAATGGCGAAGCTCGCCGCTGCCAAGTATGAAGGCAGCGAGGTTATCCGGGTCCTTTGCGGCGATGTGGAGGAAACGGTCTTTGACCGCAAGTTTGACCGAGTGGTGGTGTACAATGCCTTTCCCCATTTCCCCAATCCCCAGCGGCTCATCAAGACGCTGGCAGGCTTGCTGAAGGAGGGGGGACGGCTGACCATCGCCCACGGTGCCAGCCGGGCCGTCATCGACAACCACCACAAGGGCCCTGCCAGCAAGGTATCCAACGGCCTTATGTCTGCCGACAGCCTGAAAGGCCTCTTTGATCCTTACTTTGAAGTAGAGATTATGATCTCCAACAGCCGGATGTATCAGGTATCCGGTGTGAAACGGGATGCCATGACCCACAGCCATGGCGGTCACACCCATTCCCATGCCCATGGTCACGACCATCACCATCACGAGGACCTGTCCGGCGGCACGCCCATGGAGGAACTGCTGGCCCTGATGAAATTCATGGTCAGCCACAATGATGCCCATGCTCAGGAACTGGCAGAGCTTGCCGCCCAGATCAAGGGCGCAGGCCGGGACCGGGCCTATTACCAGATCATGGATGCGGTCAGCAATTTTGACATGGTCAACGCCCAGCTGGATGCGGTGGTGAAGGAACTGTCCGTGGAAGAATTTTGATACCCAACCCTCCCGCGCAGGCGGGAGGGTTTTTATTCGTAGGGGAGGGGCTTGCCCCTCCCGGTCATTTTGCATTGCAAAATGACATCGCCATGGGCGATAAAAATCTTTATTTCCCTGCAGGAAGTCCACAATTGCCACGCAATTGGGGCGGGAGGGTCAAGACCCTTCCCTACGGGTTTGCGATAATTTCACTTTCCCCTTGTCCTGCCGGGAAATCTGTTTTATAATGGGTAAAAATAGCCCAAAGGAGGCTTCTTTATGCAGAGTCTTTGCAACAACTGGGAATTTATCCCCAACTGGTTTGACGGCTTTGAAAACGGAGAAGGGGAGGGCGTGCCTGTCCGGCTGCCCCATACGGTGCAGGAATGCCCCCAGCACTATACGGACCATCTGTCCTACCAGATGGTCTGCGGCTACCGGAAACGGCTGGAATTGGGAACGGAACTGGCGGGAAAGCACCTGTTCCTGCAATTTGACGGTGCAGCCCATATCGCCACTGTGTATGTCAACGGCAGGGAAGTGGGGAGCCACCGCACCGGCTACACCGGCTTCCGGGTGGAGATCACCGATGCGGTGACACTGGGTGCAGAAAATATCGTTGCGGTGAAACTGGATACCACGGAGAATCCGGAAATTCCTCCCTTTGGCTTTGTCATCGACTACCTGACCTACGGCGGCCTGTACCGGGAGGTCTGGCTGGATGTGAAGGAAAAGAGCTACATTGAGGACCTGTATATCACCACTCCCACCCTCACCACCCTGAAGATCAAGCCCACCTTGCGCAATGCCGATGGCTGCATTCTGCTGGTGGAGCTTCTCAAAGGGGAGCACCTGCTGGTGAAGAAGGCCTTCACCGCCGGGGGCACCATCACCATCGACTGCCCCATGGTGAAGCCTTGGGATACCGTCCATCCCGTGCGCTATACCTGCCGGGTGAGCCTGCTGAAAATCGGGCGGGTTCTGGATGTGCAGGAGCATAAGGTGGGCTTCCGCACGGCGGAATTTCAGGCCGACGGGTTTTATTTAAATGGTGTCAAGACCTTCCTCCGGGGCCTGAACCGGCACAAGTGCTGGCCCTATGTGGGCTACGCGGCACCGGAACGGCTGCAGCGGGAGGATGCGAGGATCTTAAAGGAGGAGCTGAGCTGCAACGCGGTGCGGACCTCCCATTACCCCCAGAGCCATTTCTTTTTGGACGAATGTGACCGTCTGGGCTTGCTGGTCTTCACCGAGATCCCCGGCTGGCAGCACATCGGCGGAGAAAGCTGGAAGCATCAGGCGGTGGAGAATACCCGGGAAATGGTGCTGCAATACCGCAACCATCCCAGCATCGTCCTGTGGGGCGTACGGATCAACGAAAGTCAGGACTGCGACGAGCTGTACAAGCTGACCAACGCCGTGGCCCGGGAGTTAGACCCCAGCCGGGCCACCTCCGGCGTCCGATTTATCGAAAAGAGCCACCTTTTAGAGGATGTGTATTCCTACAACGACTTTTCCCATACCGGAAAGAACCCCGGCTGCAAGCCGAAAAAGGCTGTCATGAAGGAGGAGGGCAAGACCCTCATCATCTCCGAGCACAACGGCCACATGTTCCCCACCAAATCCTTCGACACTTGGCAGCGGCGGCAGGACCATGCCCTGCGGCACATGCGGGTCCAGAACGACGCGGCAGCAGATGGGGACCACGCCGGCTGCTTCGGCTGGTGTATGTTCGATTATGCCACCCATAAGGATTTCGGCTCCGGGGACCGGATCTGCTACCACGGCGTTATGGATGCCTTCCGGAATCCCAAGCTGGCGGCCTATGCCTATGCCAGTCAGGGAGATGCCAGCCCGGTGCTGGCGGTGGGATCCTCCATGGACATCGGCGACTATCCCGGGGGCATGGTGGGGGATATTGCGGTGTTCACCAACGCAGATACCGTCAGCCTTTATAAAAACGGCAGCTTTGTTACGGAATTGACCCCCGGAGACTGGAAGGGCCTGCCCCACGGCCCCATGTGGCTGGACGATACCGTGGGCTGCCTGCTGGAGACGCAGGAGGGCTTCGACAAAAAGAAGGCAGAGCTGCTGCGGCAGTGTCTGCTGACCATCCAGAAGAAGGGCCTCGCCGGTATGGCCCCGGCGGATATCGCCAAAATGGGCTACGCCATGGTGCGCTATGGCCTGAAATACGAGGATGCGGTAGGCCTTTACGGCAAATACATCGGAAACTGGGGCGGCGAAGCCACGGTATGGCGCCTGAAAGCTGAAAAAGATGGAGAAGTGGTAGCCACCTATACCTGCAAGCCCAGCGCCAAGCTCCATCTGGAAGTAAAGGCCAGCCATGTGGCCCTCCGGGAGGGGGATACCTACGACATGGCTGCCGTCCGGGTGCGGATTCTGGATGAAAACGGCAACATCGCCCCCTATGCCCAGCTCCCGGTGGAATTTATTCTGGAAGGGGACGCAGAACTGGTGGGTCCCCACGTTGCCGCCGCCGAAGGCGGCATGACCGGCACCTATGTCAGGACCACCGGCAAAACCGGCGAAGCAAAGCTGACCATCAAAACCGCCCAAACCGAGCCTGCAGTGCTGATTTTTAAGGTGGCAAAGGGATAAAGAAACTGTCATTGCGAGGAGGGCAAAGCCCGACGTGGCAATCCCCCCAAATATCTGTGAAGAACCGTTAAAAGATACATTTCGGAAACTTGCAGGGGATTGCCACACCAGTGTGCGCACTGGTTCGCAATGACATGCGGTGGGGCAAGACTTGACTTTACACATAGAAAGTGATACTATTTTCGGTACAAATAAAAGAAAAATGAGGTTTTTATCATGAGCTTTACTTATCGCGGCCTGAAGGCCGAGTTGGACCGGCACATTGTGACCGGTGAGGAGATCGACCGCCAGCTGGAGCGGCTGCGCCAGCAGAATCCCCGGATCGCACTGGTGGAGGACCGCCCTGCACAGCTGGGTGACGAGGTCGTTCTGGATTACGCAGGCTTCTGCGACGGTGTCCAGTTCCCCGGCGGAACTGCCGAGATGCAGACGCTGGTCCTTGGCAGCGGCATGTTCATCCCCGGCTTCGAGGAGCAGCTGGTGGACAAGGTCCCCGGCGAGGAAGTGTCCGTCAAGGTCATGTTCCCTGCCCAGTACCATTCCGCCGACTTGGCAGGCAAGGCTGCCGAGTTCCGCTGCAAGATCCACCAGATCCGCATCAAGACCCAGTATGAGCTGGACGACACCTTCGCCAAGGAGGTAGGCGGCTGCGAAACCTTCGAGGAAATGCGCACCAAGCTGGGCCAGAGCCTGCAGGCTTACACCGACGAGCGGGGCGAAATGGACCTGCAGGACCGTCTGCTGCGGCAGGCTGCTGCCACGCTGGAATTTACTCCCTCTGAAAAGCAGATCGAGGCCGAGGTCAATGAACAGATGCAGAATCTGGCTGCCCAGCTGAACCAGCAGGGCCTGACGCTGGAAATGTACTGCCAGTTCATGTCCACCACCGAGGAAAAGCTGCGGGAAGATGCCCGTCCCAACGCCGAGGCCTCCGTCCGCATTCAGGCCGCCATTGAGCAGGTGGTGTATCTGGAGAATCTGGAAGCTTCCAAGGAGGAGATCGGTGAGGCTGTGGCCATCATTGCCCGCCAGAACAACATGACGCTGGAGCAGCTGAAGCCCTACTACGATGCCGAGTTTGAGGCAGCTGTGATCCGCAGCGTGCTGACCACCAAGGTCATGAAGCTGATCCGGGACAGCGCCGAGATCGTGGAAAAGTAAACATATCGATATAATACACAGGCTTAAGTGCAGAAATGTGCACTTAAGCCTGTTTGTTTTATGACTATTTAACAAAAAATATTTTGATTACCATTTTTTGGCAATTGTTGTTGACTTAATCGCTTAAGAATGATACAATTTCATAGTACCGATAAACAATTATCGATATAGGCGCTGGGCGTCACTTATGGTTAAAGTGCGGCGCCGACATTACATACCTTTCGGAGATAGTTAAGGCTCCGAAGGATTCCTTAAGGAGGATATTATATGGCAATCAATTTTGTTGATGGCAAGTACGTACATGCTGACGGCCATGTCACTCTGGACCCCACCATGTACAAGGACTGGCAGATCGCTGAGGAAGCAGAGAAGACCCTGCCCTCTGTCGACTTCTTCCGTGAGAAGCTGGGCCTGCTGCCCGAGGAGATCATCCCCTACGGCAAGACCCCCAAGATCGACTTCATCAAGGTCATGGAGCGTCTGAAGGATAAGCCCGATGGCAAGTTCATCGAAGTCACCGCTGTTACCCCCACCCCCTTCGGCGAAGGCAAGTCCACCGTTTCTCTGGGTCTGATCGAAGGCCTGGGCTACATCGGCAAGAATGCCGGCGGCGCTCTGCGTCAGCCCTCCGGCGGCCCCACCATGAACGTTAAGGGTACCGCAGCAGGCGGCGGCAACGCTCTGCTGATGCCCATGACCGAGTTCTCCCTGGGCCTGAC
>JAFSCK010000062.1 GCA_017436785.1 Oscillospiraceae bacterium
CTTTCACCGGATCGATCAGAATGTTCTGCTCCTTATCGGAGGTGAATCCAATGGTGGGATTGCCGCCGTTGAACTTGCATTTCAGCGCATTCTCCGTCATACCCCGGCTGACCTTTTCCGCAAGGTCGGCAGAGAAGTATTCCGCAAAACCTTCCAGCATGGACTCCAACAGAATACCTTCGGAGCGGTCAGAGATCGGCTCGTTGGCAGACACTACACGGACACCGTTCTTCTTTAGGATGTTCTTGTAGTTAGCACTGTCGTAGCGGTTTCTTGCGAAGCGATCCAGTTTCCACACAAGGACAATATCAAATAGTCTTTGTCTGCTGTCATTGATCATTCGCTGGAACTCCGGGCGGTTGTCCGTCTTGGCAGAGTAGGCCCGGTCAATGTAGTGTTTCAGAATGGTGATGCCGTTCTTTTCCGCAAAGGCAGTACATTCCCGAATCTGACCTTCGATGGATTCTTCCCGCTGATTGTCGGAGGAATACCTGGCATAAATGACTGCGTTCATTCTGCCCCCTCCTTCATCATGCGAAGCAAGGATTCTTTCAGTCGCTCATTCATGGGTGAACCGGGATCAAAACACATCTCGATGAACTTCTCCATTTCAGGATAGATCTTCTCGACCTTTGGTTTGTTCTCATAATGCGTTCCCTGGGGATTGTCCGTGCGGCAGTATATGTAATCCAAAGACACATCAAAGTAGTTGGCATAGTTCAGCAGAACATCCGCCGGGATATGTGCTTCGCCCATCTCGTACCGGGCAATTGCCGGTTGGCTGGACTCTACAATTGCCGCGATCTTGCTCTGTGACAGCTTCACACTTTGCCGAAGTTCCTTCAACCGTAGTCCAATCTTTTGAATCGTTGTCACTCGCTTCCACCTCCTGTTTCGTTTTCTTTATTATATCCGATATCACATTATAAGTCAACTCTTAATTAACATAACTTTATTGTTATTGACAAGGATAAAACGCATAACTTCTCAGCACCGGACGGGGCGTGGCTCACAATGTATTTGTGATCTATGTGGGTTTGGGATTCTTCCCAACAAGCAGAAAACCATCAATCTTCCGGATAGGAAATTGATGGTTTTTCGTGTTTGTGGGTACAGACGCATTGCTTGCACCGTTGCTGTCTGTATATACACAAGCATTGCTTGCCGGTAGTAAAATCATTAAGAAATCCATAAATAATCTCTTTCAAACTATCTTTTTCCGCAGCTGCAGCGTTATACTAAGTGAAAGGCCTTTTTAGAAAGACAGAGAGGAGGAAAACATGGATAGTGACTTTTTATTGATCCACCGGATGAAAAACGGTGAAGAATCTGCCATTGATGCCTTTGTGCGGAAGTATTATCCCATGATTCTGCGGTACTGCCACCTGCACATCAAAGATCAAAGCTACGCAGAAGATGCCACGCAGGAAGTCTTTGCCCGGTTTTTCCGTACTCTCAATCAGTACCAGCATTACGGAAAAGCACAGAATTACTTATATGTCATCGCTGCCAATATCTGTCGGGATTTCTACCGGAATCCGCAGGAAGAATCCATAGAGGAGCTGCCGGAGGAGCTGGTCTGCGAAATGCCGCCGCTGGATCTGCGGCTTGATGTCCATATAGCTCTGGATAATCTGCCCTCGGAACTGAAAGACGTGACCATTCTGTTTTTCTTCCAAGAGGTAAAGCAGAAGGAAATTGCAAAGATTCTGGGCATCAGCTTACCACTGGTAAAATACCGAATCAAACGGGCGAAAGAATTACTTGCCGGTTACTTAGGAAAGGAGGAAATGCCATGAATCCAAAATTTGATATTCCTATCGATGAATCCAAATTGCAGAAAACCATCGCTGTTTCCAAGTCGGCATTTCTTGCCGGAGAAGCGGAACGGACTGTATCCCATGCAGAATTCCTCTATCAGCAGAGCCGGTATATCAAAAAGTACTGGTGGCTGATTCAGGCTGTACTGCTGTTTACCCTGTGCCTGTTGCTGCACCAGACAGAGGGGGCGCTGCACATTCGCCGCAGCTTAGGTGTTGCTGCACCTCTGTTTGTGATCCTCATTCTGCCAGAATTTTGGAAAAACCGCAGTTATGACGCCATGGAGGTAGAGGGCACGACCTTTTACACGATCCGGCAGGTCTATGCTGCCCGGCTGACCCTCTTTGCCGGGGTGGATCTGCTGTTGCTCACGGCATTCTTCTGCGGCGCAACTTACTTTACCTGTATCACCCTCTGGGAGCTGATGATCCAGTTTCTGCTGCCCTTTAATGTGGCCTGCTGCATCTGTTTCCGGTGTCTTTACGGCAGACGCAACCAGTCAGAAGCACTTTGTGTGCTGCTCTGCTCTGTCTGGTGCGGTCTGTGGTTTCTGGTAATTTCCAGCGAAACTCTGTATGATGCAATTTCCGTCCCGGTCTGGGTTGCAATGCTGGTTCTGTCCTTTGCCTATCTGGTGTATACCCTGTGCAGAGGACAAAAGACGATTTATAAAGCATGGGAGGCGAAAGCTTCATGGAATTAACAATTCAAGATTTGACGAAAGAATTCGGCACACTGCGGGCAGTTGACCATGTGAATTTTACCATGACAAATGGTGTCTACGGCCTGTTAGGTGTCAACGGTGCAGGTAAGACCACACTCATGCGAATGCTGACTACCCTCATCAAGCCTACTTCCGGCGAAATTCTCTGGGATGGTCAGGATGTGTATGCAATGGATGGCCAGTACCGCAAACTCCTTGGGTATCTGCCCCAGGATTTCGGCTATTACCCCGACTTTTCCATCTATGACTATCTGATGTATATTGCCTCCATCAAGGGCATCCGGCCTGCGGTTGCCAAGGAGCGGGTGAAGCTGCTATTGAAGCAGGTTGGCTTGGTGCGCGCCCGACACAAGAAAATGAAAACCCTATCCGGCGGTATGAAGCGGCGGGCAGGTATTGCGCAGGCCATGTTGAATGACCCCAAAATCCTCATTCTGGACGAGCCCACCGCTGGACTTGACCCCAGCGAACGTATCCGCTTCCGCAATCTGATCAGCGAACTTTCCGAAGATCGAATCGTGTTGCTCAGTACCCATATCGTTTCGGACATCGAGTACATCGCTAATGAGATTCTGCTGATGAAGGATGGCTGCATTACCATGTCCGGCACGGCGGAGGAGATCGTGGCATCCATGCCCGAAAAGGTCTGGACATTCACCGTCCCCAAGGCGCAGATCGATGCCTATCTGAAAGCCTACAAGGTTGCCAATGTAAAGACTGTTCCCGGAGGTGCGGAGCTGCGGGTACTTTCCCCGGTGCGACCAAATTCCAGCGCAGTTGAGGCAGAACCGAATCTGGAGGATGCATTCTTGTACCATTTTGGAGAAAGCGCAGGTGAAGATGATGGTACGGTATGAGATCAAGAAAGTGTTAGGCAGACCCAGTGGCAAGATTGCCCTGTTCCTGTTTGTCTGCGTGATTATTCTGTCCCTCTGGACAACGATTTTCGGTGATGAGTACGGAGATCTCGTCTGGGTTAACGAGCAGGGTGATGCGGAATACGGTTTTGCCGCCCATCAGAAGCTGCGGAAAGCCCAAAATGAATGGGCTGGCGAACTGGACGAGGAGTATATCGCTGACATCATCCGGGAACTGAACCGCATCGCAGCTACCCCGGAATACAATTCCACTGAATATAACCAGAGGGATATCGCATTTCACTGGCAGATGGGTGTTCATCCCGTGCGGGATATGCTGTATCGAACTTTTTCTCCTGGGTTGCAGAATTTTGACTATTACTTAGCAGACACCTTGAGTCCTTCTGTGGCTGAAAAATTCTACTCGCAAAGAGTGGAACTGCTGCGGTCTTATCTTTACGAGGAAGATAATGAGGAATCTGCGCGCCTTTCTAACCAGGA
The DNA here is from genome assembly GCA_017436785.1 of Oscillospiraceae bacterium. GTDB lineage: Bacteria > Bacillota > Clostridia > Oscillospirales > Oscillospiraceae > Faecousia. The sequence continues at coordinate 3,904 of JAFSCK010000062.1, forward strand.
AAAGGAGTATCTGATCAGCCAGTACGAAAAACTGGAAGGCCCCATCTATTATGACTATCATAGGGGCTGGTATCAGACCCTCAGCAATCTGACCTTCATCATGCTGCTGGGTACGCTGGTTATGGGCTATATGGTATCTGGTATTTTCTCCAATGAATTCAAGTGGAAATCCGATGCGGTCTTTTTCACGACCTATCATGGACGGAGCCGGGCGGTGTCCGCAAAGATCAAGGCAGGTGTGGTGCTGGTATCCGCACTTTACTGGGGCGGTGTGCTGATTTGTACCCTCTTTACACTCGGCTTCTGTGGGTTCGACGGTGGTAACTGTGCCATCCAGTTTGATTGTTATCGGTCTTTCTACAATCTGACCTACTTGCAGACCTACCTTCTGTACGTTGTCAGCTGCTACATTGGTATCCTGTTCATGATGTTCCTGTGCATGTGGGTATCTGCCAAGACCAGAAGTGCCGTCTTTGCCACGACAATTCCTTTTATTCTGATCTTTGTACCCAATTTCTTCGCCAATTCCACACTGGCAGATGCACTGAGCGGTGTGTTGGCTCTCCTGCCGGATAAGATGTTTGATCTGTTTGCGCATCTGAAGTATTTTGATGTGTACGATCTTGGTTTTACCGTGGTTGGTTCATGGCCCTTGCTGTTTGTAATTTACTCCGTGTTGGCAGTAATTCTGGTGCCCGTTATGTACCGGGAGTTCCGCACCAAGCAGATCGGATAAGCCATGAAACGAATATTCAAATTCATCTTGCTCTTGGTGCTACTTGCGGTTGGATGGCATGTCTATCAAGATGAGATCCTCCCGCGGGAAAAGGTATTTGAACTGATGGCCGTACCGATCCCGGACTGGGTCGATCAGCAGATTATCAAAGTGGACGGTGATTCCCGCCGGGGTGTCTATCTGAAGGGCATCAGGGATATTGTGATCCACTATGTGGGCAATCTCGGTTCCACCGCCCAGCAAAACCGGGACTACTATGCAAACCCGTCTTCCGATGTCAGCTCCCACTTTGTGATCGGTCTGAAAGGCGAGATCATTCAGTGCATTCCCTTGCACGAAAAATCCTCTGCCAGCAACCACCGAAACAAGGACACCATTTCCATTGAAGTCTGCCACCCGGACGAGTCCGGTAAGTTCACAGATGCAGCTTATCAGTCCCTTGTAAAATTGACCGCATGGCTGTGTGAGATTTGCGATATGGGTAGCGATGACATCATTCGCCACTACGACATAACCGGGAAACAATGTCCCCTCTATTTTGTGACCAACGAGTGAGTATTCCGCCCAAGATTGCGCACCTCGACCGCTCGAATTGAGCACTCGTTCCGGCGGGATTGAGCAGTCTCGCCGTTGGCGTTGAGCGCCACGGTAAAATGTAGATATGCGCCGTTTTCTGCGGCGTAAATATCTGC
>JAFSCK010000063.1 GCA_017436785.1 Oscillospiraceae bacterium
CACCAATGTCCAGTACGGCAAACTGAAGATCGTCAAGACTGTTGACGGTGACGGCAGCGTTGCAGGCTGGCAGTTCAAAATCAGCGATGCCAACGGCAAGGAACTGGAGGGTTCTCCCTTCACCACCGGTGAAGATGGTGTAATCCTCACCGGCAATGTGCTGCCCGGTACCTACACCATCGAAGAAATTATCCCCGAGGGCAGTCCCTATTCCTGCGTGGGTGAGAATCCTCAGAAGGTCACAGTCACCCAGGGCAATATGGCAGAAGTCAGCTTCGTCAATGCCCTGCGCCCTGGTAAGATTGAAATGAAGAAGGTGGATATCACCGGCAGTCCTCTGGCCGGTGCCAAGTTCTACCTGGAATGGAGCGAAGATGGTTCCCTCTGGTGGCCCATCGAATACTCTGAGTCTGAGATTCCCGAAGAAGGCGGCTGCTCTAACTCCGATGTTGCTGACGGCATGCTGATTACCGGCGAGGACGGTGTTCTGGTTTGGGACAACCTCTATCCTGGCTTACAGTATCGGTTGACGGAAATCGAAGCACCGGACGGTTACAACCTGCTGAACAAGCCTGCATTTGAGGGTGAACTACCCGAAGATGATATGACTTTGGAAGTCAGGGTCATCAACACCCGGATCTTCACTATGCCCGAAACCGGTGTCAGCACAGGTCTGGTTCTGAAAATTATGAGTCTGCTGGCGGCCATCGGCTGTCTGGGTGCATGTATCACGGTGAATCGGAGAAAGCGCAAATAAAAAATGTGAGGAGAATTGCTTCTCCTCACATCATTTGTGAACCACTGGCTTCAAGCTCTCGATTCACAATTATTATACGCAAAACAGCAGAGAATTACAACTGCTTTTTTCAGAATATCCGTAGAAGGAGGTAAGCTTTCATTCCGATTTACTACCGTGCCAGGGATCATCCCCTGGCATTTTCTTTTTCGAATGCAGCCCAAAAATCATATTCAAGTTAACTATATTTTTTAATTACAGAAAGGAAGATGCTAAATGAAAAAAATCAAGAAAATTCTCTCTATGATTCTGGCCCTGACTCTGTGCCTCTCTTTCCCCCTGTCCGCTTCTGCCCGTGAGCCTGATGATCCCACAGATGGTGTTCTCATCAACGAGGATGCCCTGGGCAGTCTGACTCTGTACAAATATGACCTGACCAATGCCGAGAAGGACGGCGTGTGGGACAGTTCCTATGTTTCCACTGGTGTCTATGACCAGACCGGCGTCAATGACATTCTGGGCGGTGCAACCCGTGCTGGTGATTCCGACAACCAGTCTGATCTGGGCAATGGCGAAGCCAGCTACGGTTATGCCATCAAGGGTGTTGAGTTCAGCTACCTGAAGATCGCTGACATCGTTCAGTTCACTGAATCCGATGCTGACTCCCGTACCGACAATCATGTGGAAGTCCTGTACGGCATTGACAAGGTCAAGGGTGCTGATTTTCTGAAGACTCTGGGTCTGGAGAACGGTGCCAAGCGTTATACCAACGCTGACCATCTGAGTGCTAACCAGTATTTTTACCAGTCCGATGTCCTGATCGACGCTCTGGCTGCCGGTCTGGAAGCCAATTCTACTGTGGTCAAGAATGCTCTGGAAACCTATATGGCTGCTAACGGTGGCGTGGCTATGCCTCTGACCGATGCCTATGGCAAGACCGAAGCCCATGACCTGGAACTGGGTCTGTACCTGCTGGTGGAAACCAAGGTTCCCGAAATGGTCACTTCCACCACCGATCCCTTCCTGGTTTCTGTCCCCATGACTACCGTTAACGGCACCAATGCGGATAACGGTGGTGCCACCTGGATCTATGATATTACCCTGTATCCCAAGAACCTGACCGGCATCCCCACCCTCACTAAGGAAATCAAGGAATCCGCAGCGGATACCGGCAAGACCGAGGAATATGCACATACCGCAACCGCTTCTTCCGGTGACACTCTGGACTACCAGATTATTTCCACTCTGCCTTCCATCACTTCCGAATCCACCTACCTGTCCTGCTATACCTTTGTGGATACTCTGTCCAAGGGCCTGACCTATACCAAGGGTGACATTGTTCTGGAGTTCTTCACCGATGCAGCCTGCACCGATCTGGTAACTACCTGGAAGGAAGCCGACGGCTTTTTCTCTGTTGCTTACAACACTGCTGCCACCGGTGAGAGTGTCATGACCATTGAAATGACCGAAAGAGGTCTGGCTGAGATCAATACCTCCAAGGCCGTCTATGCAGATGCTACTATGGTCAATTCCGGCTTCTCTGACTGCACCGTTCGCATCACCTATACCGCCAAGATGGACTCCGATAACTCTGTAATCTTCGGTGACAATGGCAACGACAACAAAGTAGTTCTGACCTGGAAGCGCACCTCCGATAACTTCTTCGACACTTTGGTTGATGACTGCCATGCATTTGTTTATGGTATCGATCTGACCAAGATGTTCTCTGACGGCAAGGGTAAATTCGAAAATGTCCAGTTTATTCTCAAGAACGATACCGATTCCTACTATGTTCAGGCAGAACTGAATGCAGATGAGGGCATCTACTATGTGGTGGATCATTCTTCCAATCCCGAAGATGCTACCCATTTTGTTCCTGTGGAGTCCAATGGCAAGGCTGGCAAGATCATTATCAAGGGTCTGGAGGACGATACCTACACCATGACCGAGATCCGCACCGACAACGGTTATGTTCTGCTGAAGGATGACATTGAGATCACCATTTCCTAGGTGGAAACCTCCGAACTGTGTGACATCTACGAATCCGATGTTCTGGGACTGATTCAGAATGATCCCCGTTATGCTACCATCATCAATGACACCGGCGACCTGAAGAATATGCCCCAGGTCCATCTGGAACACCATCTGCTGACTGCCTCCGCTACCGTGGACAGCAACAAGGTCAATATGCTGGAGGATAACGGCAGCAAGAACGCGGAAGCGCCTCTGACTGTTGTGAACACTCGCGGCTTTGACCTTCCTGAAACCGGCGATAACGGTACTATGATGTTTACTGTCTTTGGTATTCTGATCATGGCCGGTGCCGCAGGCATCCTGTACATCGCAATTCGCAAGAAGAAGGTCTAAGAACTGAATGCCATGGCCCCGGAGGAAACTCCGGGGCAAAACAGGAATGGAGGGATTGGAATAAAACGAAAAACAGTCACGATTGTGGCAGCGGTGATCCTGTTTCTGCTTGCGCTGGTCATGACACTGTACCCGGTTATCAGCAACTATGTGAATCAGAAGTATGCATCGGAAATCCATACAGCCTATCAGGAAGTGATCCAGCAAACAGATGATGCCCTGCTGCAGAAGGAAAAGGAATTGGCAATTGCCTACAATAATGCCATTACTCCCGGCACTGCTGCCGAAGAATCTTACAGCCGGGAGGCACTTCTGGCTGCATCTGTGGAATATGACAGCCTGCTGAATATCACCGGAGAGGGAACAATGGGATATGTTGTGATTCCCAAGATCGACGTGAACCTTCCCATCTACCATGGCACAGGCAATGACTCCCTGAACCGTGGTGTTGGACACCTGCTGGGCAGCTCCCTCCCGGTGGGCGGTGAGAGTACACATGCAATCCTTACCGGACACAGCGGAATGGCAACCCAGAAGATGTTCTCGGATCTGGAGCAACTGAATACCGGCGATGTGTTTTATTTGCAGATTCTGAATGAAACATTGGCCTATCAGGTTATCGAGATCAATACCGTTCTGCCCTATGACACCAGTCTGCTGGGCATTACCCATGGTGAGGATTACTGCACTCTGGTGACCTGCACTCCCTATGGAGTCAACACACACCGGCTTCTGGTGCGTGGCTCCCGGATTCCCTATGAGGAGGCCGAAGAAATTGTGGAGGAGTCCGTTGCAGAAGAACCGGCAGAATCCACTTGGGAAACAGAATATGTGAAAGGCATCGTTGTGGGTATCATTGTGGTCGTTGCACTGATCCTGTTCATTGCCATATTCCAGCATTTGTTTGGAGGTCAGAGTGATGAGATGGCGTAATGTACTGATCCTGTTGATGCTCATGCTGTTCATTGCCGGACTGGGGATTTTGCTGTATCCGTTCATTCAGGGAGCCATGGTGGATCGTCAGATCAGTATGAACGCACAGGCATTTTTGGAGGACAAGGATGCTCAAACACAGAGCCATGCCATCATCGTTCCGGATTCCACAGAGGGTACAGAACCAGAGGTGGCCTTGCCGGATAAATATCCGGAACTGTATCTTGCAATGCAGGACTACAACACTCAGATCTGGGAGGAGAAGCAAAGCGGACTGTGCGATCCCTGGTCTTATGAACAACCCAGCTTTGATCTGACGGAATATGGAATCAGCGATGAGGTGTTTGGCGTTATCAGCATCCCGGCGCTCCAGTTAGAAATGCCGATTTTTCTGGGTGCCACATCCCAGCACATGGCAGATGGAGCAGCGCACTTAAGCCAGACCAGCCTGCCGGTAGGCGGGAACAACACCAACTGCGTAATCGCAGGACACAGAGGATATAACGGAGCTTCCTATTTTCGCTATATCACAGATTTACAGGTGGGCGATACGGTGACCATTACCAACCTGTGGGAAACCATATCCTACACAGTGACAAGTACAGATATTATCGAACCCACCGATGTCAGTAAGATCCTGATTCAGGAAAACCGTGAAATGTTAACCCTGCTCACATGCCACCCCTATGCGTCCGGTGGTCGCCAGCGGTATGTGGTGTATTGTGAGCGCAATTATGAAATGGAGGTATAAAAGAAATGAATAAAAGACTGATGAGAATTCTGACGATGGCGATGCTGGTGATGATCCTGGTTGTCTCCATGGCAATTCCTGCCTTTGCAACCGGTACCGGCAATGTGTCCGGTGCCATCGAGGGTACCTGGAATGCAGCTCAGGGCCAGGTCAAGGACATCGTGAATAACGTTGTTTTCCCTGTCATCGACATGATCCTGGCGATTCTGTTCTTCGTGAAGATTGCAACTGCATACATGGATTATCGCAAGCATGGTCAGTTTGAGTTTACTGCCCCTGCAATCCTGTTTGCCTGTCTGCTGTTCTCTCTGACTGCACCCAGCTACATCTGGACTATTCTGTGATTCGTTGCAGGTGCGGGAATTGTGTGGGTGATATGCCATGAGTGAACATGTGCAGCTTTATACAGGCTCCATAGAGGAAGCCAAAAGGCAGGGCGAAGTGGAACTGTGGCGTGAAAGCTACCGGGAGAATTGCAGCTGTGCCAGAGCCATCGAAGAAGCGATCAAGAAAGGATTTGACGGAAAATCGTTGGACTCAGACTGTGCAAAATGCGTGATTGAGGAATTTGGCTTCGCACGGGTCAATTTTGTGCTGGCAAATTCTCTGCGGGAAAAGGATTGGGATCTTCGTTTTTCTGCCAGCAACTGCCGCTGGGCGAAGTCCATCTTTGTTCCCAAAGATCCGTCCTACTGGGTGTTCGCTGTGAATAGCCACCCCGCGGTGTTGAATGGTTTCTGCGACCAGGCGAGAAAGGCATGGACGGAACTGAATTTATTCGACCTGTCTCACTGTGTGGATACTGGTAGCGAGCCTGCGGACTACAAAGGAAAGCTGGTAGTACTGCGTGGTGACTTTTTCAAAGACAGCTACAAGTCCCCGGACAATCAGCTTTTTCTTGCAGAAAGCGGATTCGGTTGTTCTCCCCGTGCTTCCGGTCGAAAAGTGTTTGGCGTCTTCTTGAATGACTACGAGAATGCCTGTATCCAGAGATCTGACATCCTGGGCATTCTGAAAGCAGAGCATATCCCGGAGTGGGCAAAGGCCCGACTGGATACGCTTCAGTCAGAAGAACAGGAAATGAACGATGAGATCTGCGAACAGCAGATGATGTAAGTTGACATAATTATTTGGACGGCTGCCACAGGTGGCCGTCCTACATTTTTGCGAGGTGATGATTATTGTTTGATTGGCTAGGCGGTATCCTTTCGGGATTGGGCGATGCCATTGGAATTGCGTTTGAAAATGCGACAAGCGATATCGTTGACTCCATTTGGACAGCGCTGGTGCAGTGGCTGTATACGGCGATCTATGATGCGG
>JAFSCK010000064.1 GCA_017436785.1 Oscillospiraceae bacterium
AGCGGTACAGGTAATGGTTGGTGCCATCGTGATGGACAGCATCACAGCGAAGATCTCCCAGTCGATCTACATACCATGTCAGGTAGTCCATTTTGGATTCCAGACAGTCTTTGATATTGCCGCTTGCAATTTCACCATATCCGGGGAACCGTCCGTTCCACCGGCCTACATCAGCAATCAGCAGAATGGGGGTTCCCAGAGAAATGTCCAGATTCATGCGTTCATCATCCAGATAACCGTTGTTGATCTCATACATCAGGGCATAACGCTCACTGTCGGACAAGTCCGGGTATTCAGCTTCCAGGTCATCTTTCCAGTCATCGTAATCCAGATCACGGTTCGTCCAGATGACATGATGCTGATCCTTCATCGGGCCTCATCTCGCTCTCTGGCTTTGGGGCGCACAGGCAGGCCCTGGTCATCATAATTCTTAGGGTCAGCGCCGGGAACCTGCCAGCCGAACATGGAACCGGCAACCATAGCCGCTTCCTGCGCTCGTGTTACTCCGTTTGCTTCGTTGACAGCAGCTACACCCTCCTTCGGGGATGCGTCCTGCGGGTAAATGCCTGTGGGGGTGTAGCCTTTTTCGCCCTTGGTAATAACGATCATTTCTCCGGTAGATTCCAGATAGCTGAAACATTTGTCGGGCAGAGAGGAACGCAGAGGAATGACCTCGATGCCATTGTCCTTCATACGTTCTGCAAATTCGCAGATGTGATAGAGATTTCGGCCTAACTCCAAATGTGTCTCATCTACATAGCGGCAGGTGCGGTCCTCTTTTTCCCCGGTGGGAAGAATCATGCGAATTTTATCGCCGTCCGGGATGCGGAACATTTCTTTGTAGTCCGGGGTGATGAAGCGGATTCCTTTTTCGGCCTGTCGCATATGGCGATCCAGCCATTGCTTTACATAGCAATAACAGTAAAGGTTATACTCACCCTTGTTGGGATTTAAGCGCATCACATAGGAATAGTGGTCTGTGTCCGCACGGAATCCATACTCGTTCCGGTCATTGCGAAAGGAGCTGTCCGGTGTCTGGTAGCAGCATCGGGTCAAAGTGCCACGATTATGCAAAAGATTCCCGTTCTTACGCAGTTCATTGATGACCTCATCAAATTCCAGCTTAAAATCCTCACTTTTCAGACTTTCCCGAAAATCGTTCCAGGTGCTGAAAAAGCCTTCTCCATTGCTGCCAAAATCTGCCCAGAGGTAGCCAATCAGTCCTGTCTGCATGGAAATCTGCTGACTTTGGGCATAGCTGTAATATCGTTCCGTGGGAAACATAGGTCGCAGCGTCATTTCTGCTTCCATTATCGTTCACTCTCCTTCACTTGGTTCTGTTTTCCCTGCAGTGCAGGTTGGGTGTTCCCGGCCTGCCGAGCCTGCCAGTAATCAGGATGGTACCGCTGTACACTTTCGTTGATACAGTTTTCATATTCACCGGGTTTCCAATATCCATTGACAGGGGCAACATACAGTCCTCTGTCCATCAGCTCCCGCAGGGCAACAGGAGCCATACAATCTTCTTCAAAGCAGTAGTAACCACCATCTCGAAAAGCACATTGGAGTGCTTTTCTGGAAAAAACAGTTTTTGCAGTTCTGCTGTTCACCATGATCCCACCATGGCTGGCAGTAGATACGCAGAAAACATGAGGTGCAAGCATTTCACAGCTCTGGATTTCACCCCATGGAGAATACAACGGCTCCATCATCGTTCCATCCCCCTGTCTGTTCTGTTTCGGGATGACAGCGGAGGGATCGCACCGATGGATGCCAGATAATCCACCTCCTGCGCTGCTCTCTCGCAAAGGTCTTTCAGCGCAGCATAGCGATTCTCGCAGTAATGCCCCCAGAAGTAGTTGTCACCGTTCTTACACTGCCATGTGGCACACATTCCGGTTTTGGGATGCTCTCCCAGCACAAACTCTGTGTCCTTAACCTGGATACTCTGGGTGATGACGTAGCCTGCACAGATTCTCTGCTCCATTACCGTTCCTCCTTTGCTTTATGAGATTTCTGCCGTTGCTCATTGCGATACTGATCCAGGCCAAGCGCCGCCCATTTCGGAAGCTGATCTTCCCGCAAGGTTCCCATAATATCCTGCCGCTCATATCGGCTGGTCGTTCTGGAATACAGGTCTACACAGTAACAAGCAGAGCCACGACTGTTAGGATACGCTCCAAATCCTCCGGTACATAGTTTAATCTGATTGGTGGATCTTCGGTATTCCTGCCGCAGCACATCCTGTTTGATAACCACAATCTTTCCGTTAAGGTTATCATCAGAAGAAACTGGAGTACATTCTGCTTTCAAAACCGGTGTTATATCGATTCCCTGCAATATAGGCGTTCTCAGCTCTCGGCGTGTTTTCTCTGCCTGTTCAGAAAGACGGTCTGAATACTTCTTTACAACCTCACAGAAGTCATCGCTGCACCAAAGATCGCTGTACAGACCGAAAATCTCATTCCTGTCACAATAGGCACACATATACCGTTCATCGCCAATGGTGTTCACATTCTC
>JAFSCK010000065.1 GCA_017436785.1 Oscillospiraceae bacterium
CCTTTCGGAATGAGTTTACACTCAAAAGAACACTCCTGGATGGCTATACGGCACGGAATGTTTCCCTTTAAGGCTGTTTCTTCCCATACATTAAAGGGTATTTCAATAAATGTGCGTTTTCCTTCGCTATGTATGATAGAAGTAAAACGATATACCATTATGATTCCGCCTTTCATATTCTCTGCTATTCAAATTTAAGTTTGTCAACTGTTCGACATGTTGGAATTGGCTTAGGTAAAGTCTATTTCATAGCGTGTACCATTTGAAAACAGAATACCATTGGTTAATTTAATGCAAAGGATACAAGTGTTTGTATCATCAAAATTATTGTGTCCGTTATCAATCCAAGCAGAAAACACTTGCTTCATTTTGTTTGCGATATGTAAATTGTCTGCTTTCCCGAAGTAACCTAAATTAAGCCCTTTGCCTTGGGCTGTAAACCATTCTCCAGATAGTGCAACAGCAGGATTTTGTTCAATTTGTTGCATTTTACTTGACAAACCATGGGTAAGCACATAAAAGACACCGTTCTCATAAAATGCATCCACGCTACGAACATAGGGAATATTGTCAACAGCAGTTGCCAGAGCAATAATACTATCCTTACCGAATCGTTCCAATAGAATTGCGTCTACTTCCTTTGTCAATTTTTCCATGTACTCTACCTCCGCCAATACCAGTTTATCTGTCAATTTCCATCCTGTCACACGAAAACAACCTATGCAATAACAGGCGCAACAGTTCAAACCGTTGCGCCTGTTCATTCTTATTTTATCCCCGCATAGCGCGCTTTCTGGCAATGTTGATGGGGCCTTCCTGCATGTTATTGATCCATGCAAGGCTCTTGCCGGCACCGTAGGCAGTGCAGGAGTCCGGGTCATCGGCGATGATGCAGCCGATGCCGGTACGCTCTGCCAACAGCATGTCCATGCCCCACAGCTGGCTGCAGCCGCCGGTGAGGGTGATGCCGTTCTCGGAAATGTCGGACACCAGCTCCGGGCTGGTCTCTTCCAGCACGCCCAGCACCTCGTCAGCGATCTGGCGGGCGGGACGGCGGAGGATCTCGTAAATTTCGGTGGAGGTCAGGGTGACCATCTTGGGCATACCGGTCTTGTAGTCACGGCCCTTGACGTTCATGCTGCGCTCCTCGTCCCGGGGATAGACCTGACCGATCTGGATCTTGATCTCCTCGGCAGTGACCTGTCCGATGACCACGCCATGCTGGCGGCGGACATACCGGGCAATGAGGCCGTCAAAATAGTTGCCAGCGATCTTCAGAGAGGAAGAAACGGCTACGCCATTCATGCTGAGCACGGCAATATCCGTGGTGCCGCCGCCGATATCCACCACCAGATGGCCATTAGCGCCGCGAATATCCAGACCGGCACCGAGGCCTGCTGCCAGAGGCTCCTCAATGAGGAACACACGGCGGGCGCCGGCTTCGATGGCGGCGTTGATGACGCTGCGCTCTTCTACCTCGGAAACACCGGAGGGCACGGAGATGACCACGCGGGGCTTGGGGGTGAACAAGCCTGCCTTGGTGGCGGTCTTGAACATCTCCTGCAGCATCCGGACAGTCATTTCGTGATCAGACACGATGCCATCCTTCAGCGGGTGCATGGCCACCACATTGCCGGGGGTACGGCCCAGCATATTCCGGGCAGCAGCGCCAACCTGCAGGATCTTGCCGGTATTTTTATCCACGGCAACCACAGAGGGCTCCCGGACCACAAGGCCCTTGCCGTCGGCATAGATCAGAACATTACAGGTACCCAGATCCACGCCTAAGTCATTACTAAACATAGAAAACAGAGACATATTACACCTTTACTTTCGTGCTGCCGCCACAGCGGCACAATGTACTTCCTTCGCCCCGGCGGTCAGCAGGACCCGGGCGCACTCTCCTGCGGTGGCACCTGTCGTCAGGATGTCATCCAGCAGCAAAATCCGCTTGCCTGCGATTTTTTCCCGGTCTGTTTCCCGGTAAGCACCCAGCACATTGGCCCGGCGCTTTTCCACGCCGAAGATGCCGGATTGGGGGCGGTTATGACGAACTTTTTTCAGTAACGGAACTGGGGTCATCCCCAGCTCCCTGCCCACAGCAGCCGCGATCAGCTCCACCTGATCGTAGCCCCGGCGGAACCGACGAAGAGGGCTCACCGGCACCCAAGTCAGAATATCGAAACCCTCCGGGTAGGTCTGCAGCAGCTTCATTGCAAGCAGTCTTCCATAAGCAGAGGCAAAGCTGCGGGCATTGTAGAATTTAAAGCGCAGTAAACTTTTTCTTACGCTGCCTTCATAGTACCAGACGGCGGCGAAACTGTCAAGAAATTGCAGCTTTTCTTTCCGGTTGGGATACTCCGGTGCATCTGTGCGGCAGAAGCTGCACAGGTCCGTTTCGTCCTTTTTCAGCAGCGTTCCGCACAGCACGCATTTTGGAGGAAAGAGGATTGTAAGGATCCAATGATACAGCTTCATCCGACCTTCCCCTGCAATCTCAGCTTCAGGCCGGTGTAACGCCGGTTCTTCTTGGCATTTTCCACCATGACGCCTACGGTTTCCTCCCGGCCTACAATGATAAGTAGCTCCCGGGCCCGGGTAATGGCGGTATAGAGGATGCTGCGGCTTAAGAGATAGGGCGAGCCGTTCCAAGCCGTTAAAATCACCGCCCGGTATTCACTGCCCTGACTTTTGTGGACCGTCATGGCATAGGCAGGCTCCAGCTCGTTCAGCTGGGTAAAGTCATAATCTGCCTCCCGGTCATCAAAGCGGATGGTCATGGTTTCGGTACCGAAATCGATCTCCCGGATGATGCCAACGTCGCCGTTAAAGATGCCGGTGCCCACCTCGCTGCCGTCAATGCGCTTCCACATAATGTCATAGTTGTTACGGATCTGCATCACCCGGTCTCCCTCCCGGAAGATATAATCTCCGAAGGGACGCTCCTTTTTATCCGGGGAGGGGGCATTCAGTGCACCCTGCAGCATCTGGTTCAGTGCCACAGTGCCTACCCCGCCCTTTCGGGTTGGAGACAGCACTTGGATCTGATCTGCGGGAATGCCCATATTCTTGGGCAGCCGGGTGGTGCACAGGTCCCGGATTAGCTGTGTAACTGCCTCCTCATTCTGGCGGCGCATAAAGAAAAAGTCGCTTTTTACATTTTTCAGGTCCGGCATTTCTCCCCGGTTCACCCGGTGGGCATTCATAACGATCAGGCTTTCCTGTGCCTGTCGGAAAATTTCCGTCAGCCGCACCGAGGGAAGCTGTCCGCTGCGGAGCATATCACTGAAAGGAAAGCCGGGACCTACCGGCGGCAGCTGATCCGGATCACCTACCAGAATCAGCCGCTTGCCATGGGGCACCGCCTGCAACAGGGCGTGCAATAGCTGCACATCCACCATGGACATCTCATCCACGATGACCGCATCGCATTTTAAGGGGTTGTCCTCATCCCGGACAAAGACCATTTTCCCTGTGTTCTGGTCGATGCCCGCTTCCAAAAGCCGGTGGATGGTGGAGGCATCTTCCCCTGTCACCTCCGTCAGCCGCTTGGCGGCCCGTCCTGTGGGGGCTGCCAGCAGACAACGCAGCTGCATCTGACCCAGAAGCTCCAAGATACCATTTAATATAGTAGTCTTACCGGTGCCGGGGCCGCCGGTGATCAGCAAAAGACCGGAGGTCGCCGCCTCCCGGATGGCCTGCTCCTGCTGGGCAGAATATTCGATTCCGCCGTTTTTTGAAATATTGCGGATAAGCTTTTCCAGATTTTTCGGCTCAGGAAAGCTGTTTTTTGCAAATTGCAGCAATGTTTCCGTGCAGTAGGTCTCCGCCTCGTAAAGCTGGGGCAGATAGATCACGGTGATCCCTGCCAGCGTATCCCGAACCAGCCGTTCCCCCTCCAGCAGCCGCGTCATGCCCTGCTGCACCGCCTCCGCTTCCACGGAAAGCAGCTGCGCTGTGGCTGGGATCAGCTTGTCCTCCGGCAGAAAGCTATGGCCTGCATTTAAATTGTAGGCCAGCTCAAAGAGGATACCTGCCTCCACACGCCGGGGGTCATCCGCCGCCACACCCAACTCAATGGCAAAGCGGTCCACCGCTCCAAAGGGGGCTTCCAGCCCCTCGTCCATCAGCAGGTAAGGGTCATCGTACAATAGTTCGATGGTGCTGTCGCCGTATATTTTATAAGTACGTACTGCCAGCTCTGCCGGCAGGTGGTGCAGAGCGAAAAATTCCATCAGCTGCCGCATACCCACCTGCAGCTTAAACTCCTCGCCAATGGCCCGGGCCCGTTTTTCCGAAATTCCGGAAACCTCCGCCAGCCGTTCCGGCTCTCGTTCCATGATCAGCAGAGTCTGTTCGCCGAAATGCTCTACGATCCGTGCGGCAGACCGGGGCCCGATCCCCTTGATCACCCGGCTGCTGAGGTAGCTCAGGATCTCCATGGCAGTCTGCGGCATGAGGCGCTCCAAAAATTCCGCCTCGAACTGCCGCCCGTAGCTTGCGTGATTGCTCCACTTTCCCGTGACCATGAGCCGCTCGCCTACAGCAGGCAGGGGGATGGTTCCCACCACCGTCACTGCCTGACCGCCGCCCACACTCAGGCGCAGCACCGCATAGCCGTTTTCATAATTCTGATACACCACCGCACTGATGGTGCCCTGTAGGATCTCCATTTCCTGTTCCATGAATCCCGTTTCGCTCCCGTTCCAGCCGGGCAAGCAATTCCTCCCGGCTGCAATATTCCATTTCCGGAAGGGTTTCTCCCGTTTCCTCCACCACGATCAGTGGGATCGGCAGAAAGCCCATCTCCCGAAGCCACTTATATCTGGCTAAGATTTCCGCATCCGGCTGCCCAATGCAGACAAGAACACAGCCTCTCCCCGCCGGAAGCAGCCAGCCCAGTACCGTTAAAAACGCACACAGTGCACCAAAGGCCGCCAGCGCTCCCACCGCAAAATGCCACAGCAACCACATCACCTCAGGGTATTCTATGACATCCGGGGATATTTTGTGCTCATTTTACTATATTTTCACAAAAATGAAAAGCCCCTTCACGAATCTTTTACAAAGTTACTGGCAAAAATAAACGGATACCGGCCTTTGTCTATCGGCAAGGTCCACAAATATTTGTAAAATAATTGGTCAATATGTAACTCTTGCATCTTTGCACAATCTACGATATAATATCTTGGAATTGTTATAGTCATTTTTATCCGTTTCCCGGAGGCATTATGAAGATACTGAATCTTCTGATGTGGGTCGGGCAGTTTGGCTTTTCCATCATTTTTCCCACCCTGTTTTTTCTGCTGGTTGCGGTATGGCTGCAGCAGAAATTTCTGCTGGGCGGGTGGATCATAGTCGTATTTGGTATTCTGGGAGTCCTGACCTCCGTCAGTACCACAAAATCCTGCCTGTGTGCACTGCGAAAGGCAGCAGAAGAAGCCAGCGGCCAGCGCGAGACCCCCATCAGCTTTAACGACCACTCATAACCCTATCGAAAAGGAACATCCCAAATGAAATTACAACCCGCATCCCGTAAGGAGATCAAACGCATCGCCCTCGGCACACTGGCCTGCGATGGGCTTCTGGTGGCCGGATTGTGGCTGCTGAGTCAGTTTGGCATCGGCACCTTCGATCTTGTCCGCATCGTCCTCAGCGCTGCCTGCGGCAGTGTCATCGCTGTGGCGAATTTTACCATTTTGTGTCTGACGGTGCAGAGCGCCGTAGAGATCGAAAACAAGCGAAAAATGAAGGCCCGCTTCCAGCTGAGCTACAATATCCGCATGGTGATCCAAGCCGGCTGGGTCGTTGTCTGCTTTCTGGTCAAGCCCCTGCATTTCGTCGCCGGTGCCCTCCCGATCCTGTTTCCCAATGTGGTCATCTTCTACCTGCAGTTCACCGGCAGGCTGATGCCCAAAGAGGAAGCCAAGGCTGTTTCTCAAGATGTCCCGGAGGTTGGGCTTCAAAATCAGTAAATTCAACCGATTACTTGTAAAGTGAGGTTTTTGTATGGATATTTCTATCAATGGTGCCGGTATCATCAAGGAATTTTCCAATGTTCCTCTGTTTGGCACCGTCCAGATCACCCAGACGCTGGCGGTAAGCTGGCTGTTGCTGATCGTGATCTCCGGAGTGCTGTACTGGCTGGGCTCCGGTCTGAAGGTCACCGGCATTTCCCGCAAGCAGGCTGTAGCCGAAATGGCCGCTACCGCCCTGCTGAACTTTGTCCGGGGCAACATGGGTACGGAATTTGACCACTACATTCCTCTTGTGGGTACCATCTTCGTAACCTCTGTGGTTTCCAACCTAGTGGGTCTGCTGGGCCTCTGGAGCCCCACCGCCGACCTGATGACAGAGCTTGCATGGGCGCTGGTGGTCTTTGTCCTTATCACCTATCATAAGATCAAGTCCTCCGGCATCGGCGGCTATCTGAAGGGCTTCTTGGATCCCATCTTCGTCATGGCTCCCATCAACGTCATGAGCGAGCTGTTTACCCCCATCTCCATGGCCTGCCGTCACTTCGGCAACATCCTCTCCGGCACCGTTATCAGCGCCCTGATCTATGCCGCACTCACCGTTGGCAACAACGCCCTGTTCGGTGCCCTCGGCTCCAATCTGTGGGTCGCCGTGGGTCTGGCTCTGATCGGCATCGGTATGATCGTGCTCTTCCGCAAGAGCGGCAAGAAATTCCCCTTCATCCTTGGCATCATTCTGGCTGTGCTGGGCGTGCTGGCTGCCATCACCAATCTGGGTGTCACCTATCCCTGGCTGATGGTCGGTATCCCTGCCCTCCCCAGCCTCTACTTCGACTGGTTCGGCGGCTGCATTCAGGCATTCATCTTCTGCACCCTGACCACTCTCTTCATCAAACAGGCTGCCGGCGACTGATCGCCTAAAACAGCCATTTGAATAAACAAGCAAAAGACGTATTTTATTTAGGAGGAAACTATTATGGATTACACTGTTCTGGCAAAAGGTATCGCTCTGGCTGGCTGCGCCATCGGTGCCGGTCTGGCACTGATCGCCGGTATCGGCCCTGGTATCGGCGAAGGTAACTGCGCCGCTTCCGCTGTTGAGGCCATCGGCCGTCAGCCCGAAGCAAAGGGTGATGTCACCAGCACCATGATTCTGGGTATCGCACTGTCCGAGACCACCGGTATTTACGGCTTCGTTACCGGTCTGCTGCTGATCTTCGCAGCTCCCGGCATGTTCATGAACTACTTGGGCTAATTTCCGATCATCATTCTTTTTTAATTGACCGGAAGGAGGCCAATCAATGGAAACAATTTATCAGTCCCTGGTGGCGGTAAATCCCGTAACACTGATTGCCCAGATTTGCAACCTATTCATCCAGCTGTTCGTATTCAAGAAATTCTTCTGGGATAAGATCCTTGCCATCCTTGACCAGCGCCGGGAGGCTGCTGACAAGGAGATCTCCGATGCCAAGGCAGCCCATGCCGAAGCTGACGCGATCAAGGCAGCCTACGAGCAGAATATGAAGGAAGCCAAGGAAAAGGCAGAGGGCATTCTCAGCAATGCCCAGAAAACCGCTACAGTGCGCAGTGAGGAGATCATCAGCCAAGCCCAGCAGGCCGCTGCTCAGATCAAATCCAAAGCATCCTCTGACATCGAGATGGAGAAGAAAAAGGCCATCAACGATGCCAAGAACGAAATTTCCGGCCTCGCCATGGCCATTGCCGGCAAGGTCGTGGAGCGGGAGCTGAACACCGCCGACCAGTCTGCCCTGATCGACCGTTTCATCAACGAATTAGGTGACGGCGTATGACAGAAGTCGGAAGTGTTTACGGCGAATCGCTGTATGAGCTGGCCAAGGACGAAGGCCTGACCAAGCTTATCGGGGATCAGCTTGCTGTATTGCAGCAAAGCTTCCAGCAGGAGCCGGAGTTTATCCGCCTGCTCTCCTCCCCTAACCTGACCAAAGCGGAGCGCTGCCAGATCTTAGATGACAGCTTCCGCAGCAGCCTGCATCAGTATGTGCTGAATTTCCTGAAGATCCTCACGGAGAAGGGCTATATGCGCCATTTCTCCGATTGCTGCGATGCCTATATGGAGCACTACGATCAGGACAACGGCATTCTGCGAGTGAACGCCATTTCTGCCGTGGCTTTGACCGAAGCACAGGTGGATAAGCTCACCCAGAAGCTTTCCCGGATCACAGGCAAGGAAATTGCCCTGCGGAACCGGATCGACCCCGCAGTCTTGGGCGGCATTCGCCTGGACTATGACGGTCAGCGCTTGGATGATACCGTGTCCCACCGTTTGGACGCCATCCGGGATCTGCTGAATAAAACCGTACTCTGACGAGAAAGCAGGGACTGTATGGAACTTAGACCCGAAGAAATAACAAAAATCATTCGTAGCCAGATCAAAAACTACGAAAACAAAATTGAAGTAAGCGAGACCGGTGTGGTCATTCTGGTGGGCGACGGCATTGCCAAGGCCTCCGGCCTCGACAAGTGCATGGCCGGCGAGCTGGTGGAATTTCCCGACGGCTCCTACGGCATGGCCCAGAATCTGGAGGAGGACACCGTTTCTATCGTTATCCTCGGCTCCGATCAGGGCATCAAGGAAGGCGATACCGTCAAGCGCACCGGCCGCGTGGTGTCCGTCCCCGTAGGCGAACAGCTCATCGGCCGTGTCGTCAACGCATTGGGCGAGCCCATCGACGGCAAGGGCGCCATCGCTGCCGAAGGCTACCGGGCCATTGAAATGCCCGCTCCCGGCATCATCGAGCGCCAGCATGTCAGCCGTCCTCTGCAGACCGGCATCAAGGCCATCGACTCTATGATCCCCATCGGCCGCGGCCAGCGTGAGCTGATCATCGGTGACCGCCAGACCGGTAAGACCACCATCGCTACCGATACCATTCTGAACCAGAAGGGTAAGAATTGTATCTGTATTTACGTTGCCATCGGCCAGAAGCGCTCCACCGTGGCTCAGGTGGTAGAAAACCTGACCGCCGGCGGTGCCATGGACTACACCATCGTGGTTTCCGCAACCGCTTCCGAGCTGGCACCTATGCAGTTCATCGCTCCCTACGCAGGCTGCGCCATGGGCGAGCACTTCATGCATCAGGGCAAGGATGTTCTGGTCATTTATGATGATCTTTCCAAGCACGCCGTTGCCTACCGCGCCATCTCTCTGCTGATCCGCCGTCCCCCCGGACGTGAGGCTTATCCCGGCGACGTTTTCTATCTGCACTCCCGTCTTCTGGAGCGCGCAGCACAGCTGTCCCCCGAGTTGGGCGGCGGCTCTCTGACTGCTCTGCCCATCATCGAGACGCAGGCCGGTGACGTTTCTGCCTACATTCCCACCAACGTCATTTCCATCACTGATGGTCAGATCTTCCTGGAGACTGAGCTGTTCAACTCCGGCATTATGCCCGCTGTCAACCCCGGTATCTCCGTTTCCCGTGTCGGCGGCGATGCACAGATCAAGGCCATGAAGAAGGTTGCAGGTTCCCTGAAGCTGCTGTACTCCCAGTACCGTGAGCTCCAGAGCTTCGCTCAGTTCGGCTCCGATCTGGATGCCGATACCAAGAGCCGTCTTGCCCTCGGTGAGCGGATCGTGGCTGTTCTGAAGCAGAAGAACAACGCCCCCAAGGAAGTGGCCCAGCAGGTTTGCATCATCTATGCCGTTACCCACGGTTATCTGAATAACATCGATGTGGACCGGATCCCTGAATTTGAGAAGCAGCTGGAAGAGCACATGGATAATTTCCACTCCGGTGTTCTGGAGGCCATCCGTACCTCCGGCAAGCTGGAGACCGAAACCGAAAACGCACTGAAGGCCGCACTGACTGAGCTGGTCGGTAAGTTCGCATAAGGGAGGAGGTTACCCATGGCTGGCGTTTCCACCAAGGAAATCAAAAACCGCATCCGAAGCATGGAGAGCACCAAGCAGATCACCAAGGCCATGGAAATGGTGGCTGCCTCCAAGCTTCGCCGTGCTCAGGCACAGATTTCCAGTTCCCGCCCCTATTTTGAGATCCTCTATTCCACCATTCAGGACATCACCCGCTCCAACAAGGACTTCTCCTCTCCTTATCTGAAGGCACGGGAGGTCAAAAAGGTGATGTATATCGTCATTGCCGGCGACCGCGGTCTGGCTGGCGGTTATAACAGCAACATTCTTAAGATGGTCTATGCTGATCTTCAAGGCAAGGATGCCGTGGTGCTTCCCATCGGCAAGAAGGCTGTGGATTTCTTCCGCAGCAAGAATGTCCCCGCCCTGACAGAAAGCTATGCCGAAGCGGCCTCCGTATCCATCGGTGACTGCTTCTCCATCTCCAAGCAGCTGAGCAAGGGTTTCCTCGCCGGTGAGTTTGACGAGGTATATGTTGCCTATACCAACTTCGTATCCGTCCTTTCGCAGGTTCCGGCAAGCATGCAGCTTCTGCCTTTGAAGAAGCCAGAAAACGCTCCTGTTTCCGAGACCCGCCAGTGCGCCACCGTTTATGAAGGTGAGCCGGAGGAAGTTTTCGCTGCCATCGTTCCTGAATATCTGGGCGGTATCCTCTATGGTGCCCTCTGCGAGAGCCGCGCCGCCGAGCAGGCCGCCCGCCGCTCCGCAATGGACTCCGCTACCCAAAATGCCGACGAAATGATCGCTGACTTGAGCCTGAAGTTCAACCGGGCCCGTCAGGCTGCCATCACGCAGGAGATCACGGAGATCGTCGCAGGTTCTTAACACAAATTCCATGTCATTGCGAGCAGCGCAGCGACGTGGCAATCTCCCCGTTTTCCAAACACCCCGGATATTTCGGGGGATTCCCACGCCAGTGTGCGCACTGGCTCGGAATGACAATGTAAAGGAGTTGAATCCCCAATGGCCAATAACAAAGGAACTGTGATCCAAGTCATGGGTCCCGTTCTGGATATCCGTTTCGCTGACGACCAGCTGCCTATGCTGCTGAGCGCCATCGAGATCCCCATGGGTGAAAGCACCATCGTTGCCGAGGTCGCACAGCACATCGGTGACAATGTGGTCCGCTGCATCGCCATGTCCTCCACTGACGGCCTCCAGAGAGGCACCGTCGCCACCGACACCGGTGCACCTATCTCTGTCCCCGTTGGCGATGCCTGCCTCGGCCGTGTCTTCAACCTGCTGGGCCAGCCCATCGACAACAAGCCCGCCGTCAACGGTGATGCCAAGTGGCCCATTCACCGCCCCGCTCCCTCTTACGAGGAGCAGCAGCCCGCTACCGAGATCCTCGAGACCGGCATCAAGGTCATCGACCTGATCTGCCCTTACGCCAAGGGCGGTAAGATCGGTCTGTTCGGCGGTGCAGGCGTTGGCAAGACCGTCCTGATTCAGGAGTTGATCTACAACATCGCCACTGCCCACAACGGCTACTCCGTCTTCACCGGCGTCGGTGAGCGTACCCGTGAAGGCAATGACCTGTACAACGAAATGACCGAGTCCGGCGTTATCTCCAAGACCGCCATGGTCTTCGGTCAGATGAACGAACCCCCCGGAGCCCGTATGCGTGTAGGCCTGTCCGGCCTGACCATGGCAGAGTACTTCCGTGATGTGAAGCACCAGGATGTGCTGCTGTTCATCGACAACATCTTCCGTTTCACACAGGCCGGTTCCGAGGTTTCCGCACTGCTGGGCCGTATGCCCTCTGCCGTCGGCTACCAGCCCACGCTGGCCACCGAAATGGGTGCCCTGCAGGAGCGTATCACCTCCACCAAGAACGGCTCCATTACCTCTGTCCAGGCTGTTTACGTCCCTGCGGACGACCTGACTGACCCCGCCCCCGCTACCACCTTCGCCCACTTGGATGCCACCACCGTTCTGGACCGCGGCATCGCTTCTCTGGGTATTTATCCCGCTGTTGATCCGCTGGACTCCACCTCCCGTATCCTGTCTCCCGAAATTCTGGGTACCGAGCATTACGAGACTGCCCGTGCTGTCCAGTCCATCCTCCAGCGTTATAAGGAGCTGCAGGACATCATCGCCATCATGGGTATGGACGAACTGAGCGAGGAAGACAAGCTCACCGTCAACCGCGCCCGTAAGGTCCAGCGTTTCCTCAGCCAGCCCTTCCATGTTGCCGAGCAGTTCACCGGCTATCAGGGCAAGTATGTTCCCCTGAAGGAGACCATCCGTTCCTTCAAGGAGATCATCGAGGGCAAGCACGACGAGATCCCCGAATCCTACTTCCTGTTCGCCGGCTCCATCGACGAGGTCGTGGCAAAATTCCGGGGCGGTGAGAACGCATGACCCCCTTCAAGCTAAAAATCGTCACCCCTGACGGTCTGATCTTCGACGGCGAGGCTGAAAAGCTCATCGTCCGCACCATTGGCGGCGATGTAGCCATTCTGGCCCGGCACATCGACTATGTTGCCCCCCTCGGTATGGGCCGCGCCATCGTGGAGGCTGGCGGCAATCGCCGCACTGCTGCCTGTATCGGCGGCATGCTGAGTGTTTCCGACGGCGAGGTAACGCTGGTCCCCACCACCTTTGAGTGGTCCGATACCATTGATGCCGACCGCGTGGAGCGTTCCTACCAGCGGGCAGACAAGGTGCTTCATGATTCCAACGCCAGCGATGCGGACATCGCGCTGGCCGAGGCAAGACTGCACCGGGCTCTGGTCCGCAAAAGCGTCATTTCCTTTAAGTAAGCAAAGCGCCGCCGGAACCAAACCGGCGGCGTTTCCCATGAAAAAACACTGTCATTGCGAGCCAGTGCACACACTGGCGTGGCAATCCCCCCAAAAAGTCCGTGCAAAGTCGTAAACCGGAACGCAGAATATCGGTAGGGGATTGCCTGCTCTGCATAACGCTCTGTAAACAACTATGCTGCACCAGAGTGTAAACGTCGCTTCGCTCCTCGCAATGACAGTTTTTAGATGAAAAAATCCTGATTTTTTGTAAAAATAACATTTGACAAATCGGGAAATTCCCTATATAATATCTAGGCACGACTGTGAAAAGGGGGAAAAGTATGCTGTTAGGACTTTCCAAGATCATCGACTGTCCCGGCGCATCGGTCACCTTTTCCACTAGCGTGGATCTGAGCGATCTTTGTTACGGTGTCAGTTACCCCGTGTCCGAGCCGGTTCTGGCTGCGGGTACGGTGCGGAACACCGCAGGCGTTCTGGTGATGACCGGTGAAATTACCACCACCATCCACGGAACCTGCGACCGCTGTGCTACAGATTTTGACCGGGATGTAAATATCCCCATTGATGTGGTGCTGGTCACAGAAATGGCCAACGAAGAGAACGAAGATGAGTGGGTATTCCCTCTGGAGGGAGACAGCGCCGATCTGGATGATATTGTACGGACCGTTTTCGTCCTGAATCTGGATTCCAAGCTGCTGTGCAAGGAGGACTGCAAGGGTCTGTGCCACCGCTGTGGCAAGAACCTGAATGAAGGTCCCTGCAATTGCCAGAAGGAGCTCGATCCCCGATTTGCTGCTTTGAAGCAGCTTCTTGAGAACAAGTAATCAATTATGCTGTTAAAAGCAGTTTGACCAAGGAGGTGTCACCATGGCTGTCCCTAAGTGTAAAGTGTCCAAGGCCCGCCGCGATAAGCGCCGTGGCTCCAACTGGAAGCTGTCCGCTCCCAGCGTTGCAGTTTGCCCCAAGTGCGGTGAACCCGTCATGCCCCACAGAGCTTGTAAGGCTTGCGGCTCCTACAATGGCCGTCAGGTTCTGGCTGTCGAGGCTGAGTAAGACAAAAGCGGAAATACAGAGGAAGGCTTTCGGGTCTTCCTCTTTTTCCTTTTATTGAGAATAGCTGTCATTGCGAGGAGGCCACAGGCCGACGTGGCAGCCCCCTCCGATTCAGGAGATTGCCACACCACTTAAGCGGACTGGTTCGCAATGACAAATAAAACTTGTTTCCAAAATCAACAAATTCTTTATTATAATTTTGTAAATAACAGCAAATTCCCATTGCTTTTGCAAGGAAAATGTGTAATAATAAATTGATACCTTTATATGGAAAGGAAGTGTTTTCATGGCAAAACCTCTGGTTGCCATTGTTGGCAGACCCAATGTAGGCAAATCCATGTTATTCAATAAGCTTACCGGGCATCGCACCTCTATCGTAGAGGATACCCCCGGTGTCACCCGTGACCGTATCTACGGCGACTGCGAATGGTGCGGGCGTACCTTCTCTCTGGTGGATACCGGCGGTATTGAGCCCGGCACCGAGAACGATATGCTGAAATTTATGCGCCGTCAGGCGGAGATCGGCATTGAGTTGGCTGATGCCATCATCATGGTGGTAGATGTCCGCTCCGGTGTTACCGCCGCTGATCAGGACGTAGCCACCATGCTGCGCAAATCCGGCAAGCCCATCGCGCTGGCCGTCAATAAGTGCGACTCCATCGGCCTTGTAAATCCTGATGTCTTCGAGTTCTACGGCCTCGGCATCGGCGATCTGTTTGAAACCTCTGCCGTCCATGGTCACGGCACCGGCGACCTGCTGGACTGGGTGCTGGAGAACATCCCCGAGGACAACAGCGAGGAGGAGGACAGCGACCTCATCAAGGTAGCCATTGTAGGCAAGCCCAATGTGGGCAAATCCTCCCTTTTAAACCGGATCCTGGGCGAGGAGCGCGTCATTGTATCTAATGTGGCAGGCACCACCCGGGATGCCATCGACTCTTACTTTGAAAACGAGACCGGCAAGTACTGCTTCATCGACACTGCCGGTATGCGCCGCAAGAGCAAGGTGGACGATGCCATCGAAAAGTATTCCAACATGCGCTCCATCAACGCCATCGAACGGGCCGACGTGTGCCTGATCCTCATTGATGCCAACGACGGTGTCACTGAGCAGGATACCAAGATCGCCGGTCTGGTCCACGAGGCTGGCAAGGCTGCCATCATCGTAGTGAACAAGTGGGATGCCGTGGAAAACAAGGAGACCAACACCATGCGGGATATGGAGGCTGCCGTTCGGGATGGCCTGAGCTATATGACCTACGCTCCCGTGCTGTTCCTGTCCGCCCTCACCGGCTCCCGTGTGGATAAGCTGTATCAGATGATCCAGGACGTCCATGCCCAGAACACCATGCGCATCACCACCGGTGCCCTGAACAGTGTTCTGGCAGATGCCACCGCCCGTGTTCAGCCTCCCACGGATAAGGGCCGCCGCCTGAAGATCTATTATATGACGCAGGCCAGCTCCAAGCCCCCGCATTTCGTTATCTTCTGCAACGATGCCCGGCTGTTCCACTTCTCCTACCAGCGTTATCTGGAAAACCAGATCCGGGAGGTCTTCGGCCTGCAGGGCACCCCTGTGCGGATCACCATCCGTCAGAAGGGCGATAAGGAGGACGACTGATGCCCATTTCCACAATTCTCGTCACCATTCTCAGCTGTTATTTTCTGGGCAACCATAACGGTGCCATCTGTGTCAGCCACATGCTCCACGACGATGTCCGGGAGCATGGCAGCGGCAACGCCGGCCTGACCAACTTTATCCGCAACTATGGTGCCAACCGCTCTATTCTGGTCATTCTGATCGATGTACTGAAAGCTGTCCTCGCCTGCTGGCTGGGCCGCGCCCTGTTCACCCCCTACGGCTACGGTCTGGAGGGTGCTGCCGTAGGCGGCCTGTGCCTGATGCTGGGCCACGATTTTCCTGCCCTCATGGGCTTCCGGGGCGGCAAGGGCATCCTCAGCGGCTGGTTCATCGCATGGATGGTAGACTGGCGGGTGGGTGCATTGATCGCCGTCGTCTTCTTCAGCGCTTACCTTGCCACCCAGTACGTTTCTCTGGGCAGTGTCCTTGCCGCCGCTGCCTTCGGCGTAGGCTTTGCCATCTGGCACCTGCATAATCCCGTGGTATTGGGCTGCGGCCTTGCCATGAGCCTGCTGACCATTTTCCAACACCGGGGCAATATCGTCCGTCTGGTGAAGGGTCAGGAACGGAAAACCAACCTTCTCGGGAAAGGAAACAAAAAATGAAAGCTACCGTCGTCGGCAGCGGTGCATGGGGCACCGCCCTCGCCATCCGCCTGTGCAAAAACGGCCACGATGTGACCATGTGGACCTTTGAAAAGGACCTGATCCCCGAAATGGAGCAGACCCGCCGCAATCCCCGGCTTCCTGCCGCAGTGCTTCCTGAAAGCCTGAAAATCAGCAGTGATTATGCCTGCATTCAGGGCAGCAAGCTGGTGGTCATGGCATCTCCCTCCTTCCCTGCCCGCTCTGTTGCCAAGGCAGCAGCCCCCTATATCGACGAGGATGCCGTGGTGGTGTCCGTCACCAAGGGTTTGGAGGACAAGACCCATCTGCGGATGAGTCAGGTGGTGGCAGAGGCCACCGGCCGGGACGTTGTGGCCCTGACCGGTCCCAGCCATGCTGAGGAAGTGGCCATCGATGTGCCCACCGGCCTGCTGGCCGCCTCCTACGACCAGAAAAAAGCGGAGTTCGTACAGGATGCCTTCATGGCGGACTGCCTGCGGGTTTACACCAGCCCTGACCCTGTGGGCGCAGAGCTGGGCGCTGCCCTGAAAAACGTCATTGCCCTGTGTGCCGGTATCACCGACGGTTTGGGCTGCGGTGACAACACCAAGGCCATGCTGATGACCCGGGGTCTGACGGAAACTGCCCGTCTTGGTGTTGCGCTGGGCGCAAAAAAAGAGACCTTCGCAGGCCTCGCCGGTGTGGGCGACCTCATCGTCACCTGCACCTCCATGCACTCCCGGAACCGCCGGGCCGGTATCCTCATCGGTCAGGGCAAGGATGCTGAAGTTGCCATGCAGGAGGTCGGTGCTGTAGTGGAGGGCTACTACGCCGCCAAGTCCGCCTATGAATTGGGCAAGGCACAGAACATCGACATGCCCATCACAGAAGCCGCCTATAAGGTCCTCTATGAAGGTGCTGACGTAAAGGAAGCCTTCTTAGGATTGATGGCCCGTCAGAAAAAAGCCGAAAGCGAAGACGCAGGCTGGCTGTGATCCGTTAGCATATACCAATACTGGGGCTGTTGCAAAATAACGCAACAGCCCCTTAAATCATGAAATTGTCTGCATCCTGCGGATGTAGGAGCGCGGATACTATCCGCCCCCGGGCGACTAATCGTCCCCCTATAGATTCTATCGATAGATTTCTATATTTTGCAATAAACTTTATAAATATCCCCCGGACTCTTTCCGAAAGGAACAGTCCGGGGGTTCGTTTATTCAAAACAGCTGCTTGTATGTTTATTCAAAACAGCTGCTTGTATGGTACGCAAACACGCCTATCAGGCACAATCCCGCCGCCATCGTCATCGCTGCCGGCAAGCTGACCTCTGCCACATACCCCAGCATCAGGTTCAGAAATATTCCCAATCCATCCTGCATTACCGCATTGACACTCAGCGCGGTGGCTCGGTCTTCCGCGGTAACCAGCTTATTCTCCAGCGTTGCCTTCAGCGGCATCATCAGCGCGAATGCCGCCCTGAGGGCCAACACCGCCAGAACAGACAGCAGCGGCAGTTCTGTCCCAGCCAATATCATGCAGGAAGTTGTGGCGATCCCAAACAGCATCCGTCCCATTTTCTTTGCTCCGAGCCTTGCACACACTCCGGCGGATAGACCTCCTATCAATCCCACCACGCTGACTGCAATATACGAAAAAGAGATCGCCCTGTGCCCCATGCCTGCTCGGATATATTGTAATTGACTTAAAAAAACGGTGACTGTCTGGTGGGTTTCGCCCAGCAAAGCCACGGCCATCAAAAGCAGGAGATTTTTCTTATTTCTGAGCTGTAGTTTCAGCACCGTCAGCAGGTTTCCGCCTACAGCTTTTGTCTTTTCTTTTGGAGATACCTCCTGCAGCCCCAGTGCCAGTATGGCAGCCGCGCCATAGGTTAGCACCGTCAACAGAGCTGCCCGTCGGTAGTTCTCTTGGATCCACAGCGCATAGCAGAATGCCGCAAGCAGCATCCCCAGCTCTCCCATGGTCTGATAGATGCTGAACACCCTGTGACTGTCCGCTTTCCCGCAGGATAGATACAGCATGCTGCTGTCCACTCCCGATAATCCTGCGCAAACCACACTGAGCATTAGGCGCTCCAACAGAAAATCCGAGAACCCATCGGCTTTCCAGAACACGATCTTTGACAAAAAATAAAGGGCGCAGCAAATCAACATCGTCCTTTTATAGCCGATCCGGTCAGCAGCCCAGCCCCATGGTACCTCCATGCAGATCATCAGCACCAGACTGATGCTTTCGATCAGGGTGATATGAAAAATACCAAGCCCTGCGGCTTGGCGGTAAAGGGTCGCCACAGGAGCATAGAACACCATCCCCTGAAGCAGTGCGATGCCCCAGAGGATATAAATATTCCGTTTTATCATGAATACCTTCCTTTTTCAAAATAAGCATAAAAACTGTGCCGCCGGGATATATCCCGCCGACATTGCCTCCGCCTATCCTTAAATTGGAGAGTACATCATAACAAACGCTCCTGTTTTTTCTTTATCTTAGCATATGACCAGAGAGCTGTCAATAAATTGAACTTTCACAAAATAAAAACGCCGCTGAAATATCAGCGGCGTAATTATATGCCAGAGAAATCAGATGGCGCGCTCAACCTTGTTGGAGCGGAGGCATCTGGTACAAGCGTACACATGGCAGGGAGTTCCGTTAACGACAGCCTTAACGCGCTTGACGTTGGGCTTCCATGCACGATTGGAACGTCTGTGGGAGTGAGAGACCTTAATGCCGAAGGTCACGCCCTTACCACAAAAATCACACTTAGCCATTCAATTGCACCTCCCATCCGGTAAAATCTTTCGTCTGCTCCCTTTCACAGGAACTTTGATATGATATCAAACTTTGCGCAAAAAAGCAAGCACTTTTTTCAAATTTTTTTGTTTTTTTGAAAATATATTGATATTCCCTTTGGGGATGGGTATAATGAAGAAAAAGTCATTCCCCTATCGGTGTCATTGCGAACCAGTGCGCACACTGGTGTGGCAATCCCCTGCAAAGGTCCGCGCAGAACCGTAAAGCAAAACGCGGGAAAGCTTCAGAAGATTGCCAGCTCTGCATAACGCTCTGTAAGCAGCTATGCTGCAACGGAGCGTAAACGTCGCTCCACTCCTCGCAATGCCATCCCTTTTTCATCTGTCTGAAACGAGGTATGCACCATGATCGATACATATTCCGTTCCCTTGAAGACCCTTGTGGAAAAATTCCGGCTGGAGATTGCCTATGCCTCCACGGATTTTGATTCCATCCGCCTCACCGTAGAGGATGTGGCCCGTCCGGGCTTGCAGCTGGCAGGCTTTTTCGACCACTATGAGCCCATGCGTATGCAGGTCATGGGCAATGTGGAAATGAGCTATATGGCGAAGCTTTCCCCCGGCAATCGCAGCGCCATTTATGACCGTCTGTTTTCCTACAAGTTCCCTGCCCTGCTGGTGGCCCGTGGCATCCAGCCCCAGCCGGAGATGCTGGCCATGGCGAAGAAGCATAACATCACCATTTTGCTCTCTCCCCTGCCCACCAGCTCCATCGTTTCCTCCATCATCACCTATCTGAAGGAAGCTCTGGCCCCCAAGGTGACCCGTCACGGCGTTCTGGTGGAGGTCTACGGCGAGGGTATCCTCCTGACCGGTGACAGCGGCATCGGCAAATCTGAGGCCGCCATTGAGCTTCTGAAGCGGGGACACCGGCTCATTGCCGACGATGCCGTGGAGATCAAAAAGGTGTCCACCAACGTCCTGTATGGCACCGCACCGGATCTGATCCGCAATTACATCGAGCTGCGAGGCATCGGCATCATCAACGTGGCAAAGCTCTACGGCATGGGTGCCGTCAAGCTGGACAACCAGATCGATCTGGTCGTCAACATCGTCCACTGGAATACCCAAGAGGCCTATGACCGTCTGGGTCTGGAGGACCAATACACCGAAATTCTTGGCGTTCAGATCCCCATGTATACCATCCCCATCACCCCCGGCCGTAACCTTGCCGTCATTTTGGAGGTTGCTGCCATGAACAACCGCCAGAAGAAGATGGGCTATAATGCCGCTCTGGAGTTCACTGAGCAGATCAATAAGCATTTTGACGAGAGTATGAAATAACGTAGGGGCGAAAATCATGTCATTGCGAACCAGTGCGCACACTGGTGTGGCAATCCCCTTCGATTATGGAGATTGCCACGTCGGTCTGCGACCTCCTCGCAATGACATCCTAAATTTGGAGAAACTATGAAAGAATTTACCATTGGCCCCAATGATGCGGGGCAGCGGTTGGACCGGTTTCTGGCTAAGGCGGTCCCCCTGCTGCCGGCATCGCTGGCCCAGAAATATATCCGGCTGAAGCGCATCAAATGCAACGGCAAGCGCATCGACCGGGACACCCGGCTCAATCCCGGAGATGTTTTACAGCTGTACATCAACGATGAATTTTTCGACAAGCCCCGGGAGGACAACGCCTATCTGACAGTGGCCGTCCCCAAGCTGACCATCGTCTATGAGGACGAGCACATCCTGCTGGTGGATAAGCGCCCCGGTCTTGCGGTCCATCCCCACGACGGCGCGGAATATGGGCGGACCCTCATTGACCACATCCAGTCCTACCTCTACCAGAAGCGGGAATGGCGGCCCCGGGAAGAAAACGCCTTCACCCCCGCCCTGTGCAACCGCATTGACCGGAATACCGGCGGCATCGTCATTGCCGCCAAGACCGCTGAGGCCCTGCGTGTCATGAATCAAAAGATCAAGGACCGGGAACTGGACAAACGGTATCTCGCCATCGTAGAGGGCACTCCGAAGCCCAGAGAGGGATCCCTGAAAGGGTATCTGTTCAAGGATGCCAAAAAGAACCGGGTCTTCGTCACCGACACCCCACAGGCAGGCTCCAAGTCCTGTCAAACCAACTATAAGACCCTCGCCAGCCGCAACGGGCTTTCCTTGGTAGAGTGTGAGCTCATCACCGGCCGTACCCATCAGATCCGCGCCCAGTTCGCCCATGCAGGACACCCCCTTCTGGGTGACGGCAAATATGGCAAGCTGGACAAGCGGTTTGACCGGAATTATCAGGCCTTGTATTCCTACAAGCTGACCTTCACCTTCTCTACCGACGCAGGCTCTCTGGAGCACCTGAACGGTAAGTCCTTTCAGGTGGATAAGGTAGACTTCGTGGAGGAATATTTTCCCGGCGCAAAAATTTAAATATACAATACTGTCATTGCGAGGAACAAAGCGGCGTTTACGCTCCGTTGCAGCATAGCTGCTTACAGAGCGTTATGCAGAGCTGGCAATCCCCAGCATCGAAGGAGATTGCCACGTCGGCCTGCGGCCTCCTCGCAATGACATCTACTTTACAGAGGTGTTTTCAACATGACTCTTTTCATTACCAGCTCTCCCTTTATCGACGAGGCACCCAAGGCCATTTT
The DNA here is from genome assembly GCA_017436785.1 of Oscillospiraceae bacterium. Lineage (GTDB taxonomy): Bacteria > Bacillota > Clostridia > Oscillospirales > Oscillospiraceae > Faecousia. The sequence goes on from JAFSCK010000065.1 coordinate 21,385, forward strand.
AAGTGACCGCAACCAGTTTATCGACCGCATCCGGGCTGCTATGCCTGAGAATCCCGACGTGGTCTTTGTGGCCTCCGACCCCCAGGACCATGCAGGCACCTGTGCCTTCGCTTCCATCACCTGCGCCGCCTTTGCGGAGGTGGGGATCCATTTCGGTTCCTATCAGGTCCTCACCGGCATGACCGCCCGGCGAGCCTACAGCATGCTGTCCCACTGCGATTTTGTGGTACTCTGCGGCGGCCATGTGCCCACCCAGAATGCCTTTTTCCGTAAGATCCGCCTGCGGCACCTGCTGAAAGCTTTTGCCGGTACTGTCATGGGCATCAGCGCCGGCTCCATGAATACGGCAGGCACTGTCTACGTCCAGCCCGAGGAGCCGGGAGAATCCGCACCGGAATTTGAGCGCTTCGCCCCCGGCTTGGGACTGACGGAGGTCAATATTCTCCCTCACTATCAGAAGGTCAAGGATAACATTCTCGATGGGAAGCGGCTCTTTGAGGACATCACCTATGTGGATTCTCTGGGCCATCAATTCTTCGCCCTGCCGGACAACAGCTATTTCTATCAGGACGATGATGGCCTGCTGCTCTGCGGCGAAGGCTACCGCCTGAAAGACGGCATTCTGGAGCAGCTGACAGAGGAGGACGAGGTTCTGGACATGTCCCTGCTGGACTGAGCACCCCACATATACAAAAAGAGGAGGGGCGGTGCCCCTCCTCTCACACTGTCGAAAAACTTAGCCGTAGGGGCCGATGCCCAGCTATGCACTAAGCGTCCGTAAGCTGCTTTGCAGCAACGGTCGCTAAGACATCGGCCCTTTGCACAATGTCATGATTTCGCCGTAAAGTTTTGCAAATACGGCAGGTTTTACTGCGGGGCGATGTGGGCATCGCCCCCTACGATTTTGTAATTCAGACTTTTTTGACTCGCTGAAAGGAGGGGCAATGCCTCTCCTCTGATTTTATTGCCAGCCTTTGCACACATCTACCCAAGCTTCGTAGTCGGAATACTGTTCCAGCTCCGGGATGGTCAGCTCGATGGCAGAATTACTGCTGCCTGCCGCCGGGAAGACGGTGGCAAACCGCTTCATGGACTCGTCCAGATATACCCTTACCCCTTCATTGACAGCAAAGGGGCACACACCGCCCACAGCATGACCGATCATGGAGGCCGCTTCCTCATGGGACAGCATTTTTGCTTTCACGCCAAAGCGGGCCTTGTATTTGGCATTGTCCACCTTGGCATCTCCTGCGGCGCAGATCAGAATGGCCTTCTCCCCGACTTTAAAGGACAAAGTCTTGACGATTCGGCAGCCCTCCGTGTTCAATGCCTGCGCCGCCAACTCCACCGTGGCGCTGGAAACGGGAAATTCCAGTATCCTTTCTTCCATATGAAAGCCTGCAAAATAGGCTCTTACTTTCTCGATCGACATAAATCCATCTTCTTTCAGAATAAAATTGACAAGTTTCCCTTTTCCCGATATCATAAAAGAAAAACGGGAGGAATTACCATGACACATAAAATCGCTGTAGTGGGCACCGCCTTTGAAGCGCATCACCGTGAGAAGATCACCGGTACTGCCGGCGCCTTTGGCTGCGCTGTGGACTTTTATCCCAGCCACATGGATGCGGCATCCCATTTGCAGGATACCACCATTGTTTTCGGCCCCTCCGATGCCCATTCTCCCAAATCTGTAGCCGCCGCGCCGAAGCTGCAATGGTTTGCCAGCTTCTATGCCGGCGTAGACCCCCTGCTGGCCCCCGGAGTGCTGCCGGAAAACGTCCTGCTGACCAACGGTTCCGGTGCCTACGGTGTCACCATTGCAGAGCATCTGGTGATGGCCACGCTGATGCTGCTGCGGCGCAATCCCGAATATCATCAGCTTGTGGACCAGAAGGGCTGGCGCAACGATCTGAAGATCCGCTCCATTTACGGCTCCACCTTTGTCATCTGCGGCACCGGCGATATTGGCTCCAAATACGCCCAGCGGCTGCGCCCCTTCTGCCCTGCCAAGGTCATCGGTGTCAACCGTACCGGACGAAGTGCCGAAGGCTTCGATGAGATCGTGACCATTGAAAACTTAGACAGCGTTCTGCCCCAAGCGGATATGCTGGTGCTGACCCTGCCGGGCACCCCTCTGACCAACAACCTTATCACCAGAGAGCGGCTGGCGCTGATGCAGGAGAACGCCTTCCTCATCAACATCGGCAGAGGAAACTGTCTGGATCAGGAAGCGCTCGTAGAGGCACTGAATACCGGGAAGCTTGCCGGTGCGGCTCTGGATGTCTTCCGTCAGGAGCCCATTCCTCAGGAGGACCCCATCTGGGAAGCCAAAAATCTCATTATCACGCCCCACTGCTCCGGTCAGATGACCTTGGCCTATACCCGGGATACGCTGGTGGATATGTTCTGTGAAAATCTGACCCGGTTCTTTACAGATCAGCCCCTGCTTCACGCCATCGACCGGGCGCTGGCTTATTAAATTAATAATAGACGTGCTGCAAGCTTCCTGTCATTGCGAACCAGTCCTCAGACTGGTGTGGCAATCTCCTTCTTAAGAGGGGATTCCCACGCCAGTGTACGCACTGGCTCGGAATGACAGGATTTTTGCAACACGTCTTTTTCTTACAGCAGCTCCATCAGGGCATCGGCGTACTGGGCTGCGGTGGCTGCGGTACCGTCAGACTTGACCTCCACAGTGCACTTGGCCATGGCTTCCTCCAGCTTGGCGGCAGCCTCACCCCGGCAGATGTGGCGCAGCAGCATAGCAGCGGCCTTGATGATGCTTTCGGGGTTGGCATACTCGCCCATTCCCCGCTCGATCATGCGGGGTGCAGAGCCGTGGATCGCCTCAAACATGGCGTACTTGTCACCAATGTTGGCAGAGCCTGCGGTACCCACACCGCCCTGGATCTGGGCGGCCTCGTCGGTGATGATATCGCCGTAGAGGTTGGGCAGCAGCACCACCTGGAATTTCTGCCGCAGAGGATCCTTCAGCAGGTTTGCAGTCATAATGTCGATGTAGTAATCCTCCACCTCGATGCCGGGATAATCCTTGGCAACCTCATGAGCAATGGCAGTGAACTTGCCGTCGGTCTTCTTCATGATGTTGGCCTTGGTAACGATGGAAACGTGGGTCTTGCCGTTATTCTTGGCATATTCAAAGGCGGCCCGGGCAATGCGGCGGGTGCCCTTGTCGGTGGTGATCTTGAAATCCACTGCCATGCCGGGCAGCTCGATGCCCCGGCTGCCCAGAACGTATTCGCCCTCGGTATTCTCCCGGTAGAACATCCAGTCGATGTTCTGCTCGGGGATGGACACGGGACGGCAGTTAGCATACAGGTCCAGCTCCCGGCGCATAGCCACGTTGGCAGACTCCATGGTACCGCCGTGGGGCGTGGTGGTGGGGCCCTTCAGCAGAACGTCACACAGCTTGATCTGGGCCAGCACATCCTCAGGGATGGGCTTTCCGCAGGCCATGCGGTTCTCAATGGTGAGTCCTTCGATGTAGACCAGCTTGATGGAACCGGCAGTGATTTCCTCGGCCAGCAGCTTTTCCAGCACCCGGCTGGCCTGCTTGGTGATGATGGGACCGATGCCATCGCCATCGATGACACCGATGGTAACGCATTCCTTGGTGGAGAAGTCAGTCTTTTCATCCTTCATACCGGCCACCCGGTCCAGCTGCTCCTCCAGCAGCTTCATAAAGGCCCCGCAGGCCTTGGTCACTTCAAACATTATACTCCGCCCTCCTTGGTGTAGTTCAGCAGGCCGCCGGCCAGCAGGATCGCTCTCTGGCGCTCTGTCAGATTGCAGACGACGTTGAAGGCAAAGCCGTTCTCGTCGGTAACGGTGAGTTTTCCGGCCTCCATGCCGGCAACGATATTGGAAATGGTCAGTTTCGCATCCTGATTCAGCTTGTCGTAATCCTCAGGATTCTCGAAGGTCACAGGCAGGATGCCTGCATTGATCAGATTGGCAACATGGATCCGTGCGAAGGACTTGGCAATGACGCAGCGAACGCCTAAGTACATGGGCACCAGCGCAGCATGCTCACGGGAAGAACCCTGACCATAGTTGCTGCCGCCAACGATGATGCCATCTCCCGCTGCCTTGGCACGCTCGGCGAAGGTGGGGTCACAGACCTCGAAGCAGAACTTGCTTAAGAACGGAATGTTGGAACGGTAGGGCAGGATCTTGGCACCGGCAGGCATGATGTGGTCAGTGGTGATGTTATCGCCCACCTTCAGCACCAGCTGTGCGGTGAGAGAGTCGGTAAAGGGCTTGCTCTTGGGGAATTCCTTGATGTTGGGACCCCGCAGGACTTCGGCCTGATCTGCCTCCTCCGCGCGCACAGGAGCCAGCACGGCAGAGTCGTTGACGAGGAAGCTGTCGGGCATGGTGATCTCCAGAGGCTCGGAGAAAGTGGTGGGATCGGTGATGTAGCCGGTCAGCGCTGCTGCCACAGCAGTTTCCGGAGAGACCAGATAGACCTGACCATCCTTGGTACCGGAGCGGCCCAAGAAATTGCGGTTAAAGGTACGAAGGCTCACGCCGCCGGAATTGGGAGAGAAGCCCATGCCGATGCAGGGACCGCAGGCGCATTCCAGAACTCTTGCGCCGCTTGCCAGAATGTCTGCCAGCGCGCCGCAGTTAGAGAGCATGGTCAGCACCTGACGGGAACCGGGAGAAACAGACAGGGAAACGGAAGGATGAATGGTCTTGCCCTTCAGCATAGCGGCAACCTTCAGCATGTCCATGAGAGAAGAGTTGGTGCAGGAGCCGATGCAGACCTGATCCACCTTCACGTCCTTCAAGGATGCCACTTCCACCACATTGTCAGGGCTGTGGGGGCAGGCGATCATGGGCTTCAGGGCACTCAGGTCGATATCGATGATCCGGTCATATTCCGCATCGGGATCAGAAACCAGAGGCACATAGTCCTGCTCTCTTCCCTGGGCTGCCAGAAACTGGCGGGTAATGTCGTCAGAGGGGAAAATGGAGGTAGTAGCACCCAGTTCGGTGCCCATGTTGGTGATGGTGCCGCGCTCGGGAACGGACAAGGTGGCAACACCGGGGCCGCCCCATTCCACGATAGCGCCTACGCCGCCCTTGACGGAGAGGATCCGCAGCAGCTCCAGAGACACATCCTTAGCCGTGACATAGGGATTCAGCTTACCGGTCAGGTTCACCTTGAACATCTTGGGCATGGTGATATAGTAAGCGCCGCCGCCCATGGCAACTGCCACGTCCAGACCGCCTGCGCCGAAGGCCAGCATACCGATGCCGCCGCCGGTGGGGGTATGGCTGTCAGAGCCGATCAGGGTCTTGCCGGGCTTACCGAAGCGCTCCAAGTGGACCTGATGGCAGATGCCGTTGCCGGGCCGGGAGAAATAAACACCGTGCTTGGCGGTGACGGTCTGCAGGTAGCGGTGGTCATCGCCGTTTTCAAAGCCGCACTGCAGGGTATTGTGGTCCACATAGGCAATGGACAGCTCGGTCTTTACCCGGGGAATGCCCATGGTTTCAAATTCCAAGTACGCCATAGTGCCGGTGGCATCCTGCGTCAGGGTCTGGTCGATCCGCAGGGCAACCTCGCTGCCGACCGTCATATCGCCGGAAATCAGGTGGGCGGCGATGATCTTCTGTGCAATTGTCTTACCCATTGTTCAGTCCCTCCATCATGTGGATCTTGGCGTTGGTAATATGCTGGGCCGTCAGCTCGGCGGCTAGGTCTGCGTTGCCGGAGGCGATAGCCTTATAAATCTCGTAATGCTCGCCCTTGGTCTTGGTAGCTCTTGCCCAGTCGTCCATGGCGATGCGGCGGTAACGCCGGGTCTTACGGTGCAGGGGGATCAGGGTGTCCATGATAACGGTGCGCTTGCTGAGGTAGCAGATGATGTCATGGAACTGATCATCCACCTGACGCAGCCGCTCGGCATCCTTCTTCTCAAAGTAAAATTCCTGCAGATCCACCAGATGGGTCAGTTCCTTCAGACCCTCGGGGGTCATGTTGACGGTGGCATAGTAGGCAGCAACGCCTTCCACCCGCTCCCGGATGGTCATGATATCCCACAGGTCTCCCTCTGTAATGCCCAGGACCCGGGAGCCCTTACCGGCATCCTCAATGAGCCGCTCCTGCTCCAAGCGCCGCAGGGCCTCCCGAATGGGGGTGCGGCTGACACCCAGCTGCTCTACCAGCTTCAGCTCCGTCAGGATCTCGCCCTTTTGGTAAACACCCTGAATGATATCGTTTTCCAGACGGTCAAATACCTGATCCGCCAGAGAAGTACTCTTAAATTGCTTCAACATATTTGCGCCTCCTTAACCCTTCTTCAATTCGGGAGCCAGCTGAGCGATCTTCTCTTCCAGCTCGTGGTCCGTCATAGCCGTCTGACGGCCGTCCTCATACTGCGCATCCACCCATTCCTTCATGGCGATGACCAGCGGAGACTTCTTATCCAGCTTGGCATCGTCCTCTAACCGGTAGGTCTGGTTGATCCAGTAGGCAATGCCCGCAAGGCCGGAGGTCTTGCTGATCTGGACTGTGGCAGGGCGGTTCAAAATCTTTTTGGTATCAAAAATAGTGTAAATCTCTTCATCCTTCATCAGACCGTCAGCGTGGACGCCTGCCCGGGTGACGTTAAAGGCAGAGCCGGTGAAGGGGGTCATGGGCGGGATGGTGTAGCCCACATCCTTCTGGAAGAAGTCGGCGATCTCCGTGATTACCGTGGTATCCATGCCGTCCAGAGAACCGCGCAGAGAAGCATACTCAAATACCATAGCCTCCAGCGGCACATTGCCGGTGCGCTCACCGATACCCAGCAAGGAGCAGTTGACAGCGCAGGCACCATAGAGCCACGCGGTAGAGGCGTTGGCAACTGCCTTGTAAAAGTCATTGTGACCGTGCCATTCCAGACATTCACTGGGGACATCGGCGTAGTGCTGCAGACCGTAAATGATACCGGCAACGGACCGGGGCATGGCAGCTTCGGTGTAGGGAACGCCGTAGCCCATGGTGTCGCAGGCCCGGATCTTAACAGGGATACCGGCCTCCCGGCTCAGCTTCTGCAGCTCATTGACGAAGGGTACCACGAAGCCATAGAAGTCCGCCCGGGTGATATCCTCCAAGTGGCAGCGGGGAATGACGCCGGCGTTGAAGGCATCCTTCACAGTGCCCAGATAATAGTCCATGCACTGGCTGCGGGACATCTTCATCTTCTTGAAGATGTGATAGTCAGAGCAGGAAACCAGAATGCCGGTCTCCTTGATTCCAAGGTCCTTGACCAGCTTGAAGTCCTCCTTACTGGCCCGGATCCAGCTGGTGATCTCCGGGAACTGGTAATCCAGCTCCATGCACTTTTCAATGGCTTCCCGATCCTTCTTGCTGTAAATGAAAAACTCCGTCTGGCGGATGATGCCGTAGGGGCCGCCCAGCTTGTTCAGCAGCTTATAGATCTGGACGATCTGTTCAACACTGTAAGGCTCCACCGACTGCTGACCGTCCCGCAGGGAGGTGTCGGTGATCCAGATCTCCTCCGGCATGGACATGGGCACCCGGCGGTGGTTAAAGGCAACCTTGGGAATGGTGCCGTAAGAATAGACATCCCGGTGCAGGTTGGGCTCCGCCACGTCCTGCAGGGAGTATTTATAGGATTTTTTCTCCAATAGGTTGGTCTTGCTGGAAATCTCTAACATACACAAAACTCCTTTCGAGGGGTAGGTCACGCTCTTTTGTACGAATGTATACAATTATACTTGTAAACAGGAATTTGTCAATGCAAAAAATCACATAAAAAACGGCCCGTATATACGGACCGTTAGTGAAATATTGACAAATGTTTTTATGCGGCGTACACGCTTATCTCTCAGGGGTCAAACTCCCGCTCCACGGGATAGCTCATGGTATCACTATAGTGCCACCATTCTCCCGCATACCCGGTAAAACCATGCTTTTCCATAAGAATTTCCAAGATCTCCGCATTGTTGGCCGCCGCAGCAGTGCAGTCGGAATAATCCCGGTCGGCTTTTGCAGAAAAATCGTCGAAGCCCGTGGGCATTTCCAATTCCTCCCTGTTTTCATCCACCAGTGTCACATCCACCGTATTGCCCCGGCTGTGGGAGGAGTAGCCCACATTGGGGTCCGCCACATAGGTGGGATCCGGGCAGACCTCCCAAAGCCGGAACTGGGCAGACACCGGACGGAAGCCGTCCCAGATTTTTAAGGAAAGCCCCATTTCCGCAAGGTCCTGACAGACTCCAGCCAGCTTTTTCACGGTACCGTAGCGCAGGTAGGCATCCTGAAAATCATAGATCACCTGTCCCGTAAAATTCCCCTCCGTAGCATACATCAGCTCCTGAGAAACGCCGGGAAGATAATCGCAGACCCTTACAAAATCCTTATCCGCCGGGATCGGCCTGCTGATACTTGCCGTGGTTTCCACCACCGGAAGCGTGTCCTCCGTTTCTGTTACCACAACCGTTTCCGCTCCCAGCGTTTCCAAGGGCAGCGTGGTTTTCACCTTCTCCTGCTTGGCGCAGGCAGACAGCAGGCACGCCAATATAATCAAAATCAAAAACCGTTTCATCATCCTACCTCATTTCCGTAGAGGGGTCTTGCCCCTCCCCTACGCACTTTTATCTTCCCAGCAGCCGGATCCCTGCCAGATGATCGATCATGGCCCGCATCTGCATGGATACCCATTTTTCCCGGCGGTAGAGCACCTGCTTCCACACCAGTACCTGAAAATCCGGCACCTCCAGCCGTTTCAGCTTCCCCTTGCGGACACTTTCCTCCGTCACATAGTCCGGCAGGAAGGCAAGACCCGCATCCTCCTCCACCAGTGCGCAGATCAAGTCTGCCCGTCCGGTTTCCAGCACCGGCTGGATCTCCCGGGAATTTCGGGCCAGTTTTTCATCCATCAACCGGCGGTAGCTCATACCTTTTTCCGTCAGCAGAAAGGGCTGATCCAGCAGCTCATCTACGCTTTTGATCCGTCTGCCCGACAGCGGATTTCTGACAGAGGCCACAAAATGGGCCGGAATCTCCTCTTCATTGGCAATGATATAGTTCGTGTCATACACATGGTCGTCCATGGTGCAGATCATGTCCACCTCATTGTGGTCAAGATATTTCAGCAGCATACCCGTATCGCCGGTGGAGATGTGCAAAGACACCTTGGGATAGTCGCTGCGGAATCTGCCGAAATCCCCTGCGATCAAAGGGGCACAGAGAGAATCTGCCATGCCCAACCGCAGCACACCGCTGGCCTCCCGGCGGCCTGCGCTGCCCAGCACCATTTCCTGCGACATGTGGCAGATCTCCTGCGCATAGCTTAGGGCATCCCGCCCCGCATCCGTCAGGCTGACGGTGTGGCCGATCCGGTCAAACAGAGGCACACCCATCTCCTTTTCCAGCTGCTTGATCTGAAAGGAAATGGTGGGCTGGGAATACCCCAGCTTCTCTCCCGCCCGGGTAAAGCTGCCCAGTTCCGCCACTTCAATAAAAATGTTCAGGCTTCGTAAATCCATTTTTCTCCCACTCCTATTGTAGGGCGGGGTCATGACCCCGCCCTACTTTTTCCATTTAACATCTTGATCCAATCCATAAATTCCATCAATTTGACAAATTTACATTGTTATTATATACTCTCTCGGGAATAAATCAAGAGGTATCTAAAAAATGCGTATTATTTCGGCAATTTACAGTCTTTTATGGGGGGATTTGTTTGCGATTCCCTTGCCCAGCAGAGGATTTCTGCCGGGCCTGTTTTTGCGGAAATAGATGCGCTATGGTAATAGTTAGTTAAACTAGAATTTGACAAAAATGTTCTTTCTTGTATCGAACAAGAAAGAACCAAAGAAATCGGCACAGGAGGGGGCTTTTCACAAAGCCGCCCCCTCCTGAGAACCTCCCCTCCGAAAGAGGCGAGGCCCGAAGATTTTTATACGAAAGGCGAAAATGTTCCGATTTTCGCCCATCCGATCTCAATGGTTTCTTTTCCAGTAGAAAATCGGAACATTTTCTGCTGGAACGGTTTGTAGGTTAAGCTGCTCAGCATTATCGTAATTGCGTGACGGGAGATTCTTAAGAGGGCGTCTTTGACGCGCGGGAGCGCGGCATTCAGCGCCTCTTAAGTCGGCTTCTTTTCGCCCTTTTCTTGCCGAAACAAGAAAAGGGCATCCAGCCTATTTCTCCCCGCAATGGCATAAATTCAGCGGCCCTCCAATTGTGGAGGGCCGCTTGCGCTTACAGGTTATAATACTTCTCAAACTCCGCAGGATGGGGAATCTTGCTCAGCTCGGCGCACTCGGCGCGCTTGGCCTTAATGAAGTTCTGCAGCAGAATTTCGGGGAAGACACCGCCGGCGGTGAGGTAGTCGTGGTCGGCTTCCAGTGCGTCCAGCGCCTCCTCCAGAGAAGTGGGCAGTCCCTTCAGCTTCTTCTTTTCTTCCTCGGGCAGGTGGTACAGGTTCATGTCGTAGGGGCCCCAGCCGTTTTCATGAGGATCGATCTGATTCTTGATGCCGTCCAAGCCTGCCATCAGGATGGCAGCGTAGCAGAAATAGGGATTGCAGGTGGCATCGGGGTTGCGCAGCTCAAAGCGGCGCATCTTGGGGGTCTTGGCGTAAGCGGGGATGCGGATGACGGCGGAGCGGTTGGAGGTGGCATAGCCAACGGTAACAGGCGCCTCGAAGCCGGGCACCAGACGCTTGAAGGAGTTGGTGGAGGGGTTGGTCAGAGCGCACAGGGAAGCAATATGCTTCAGCAGACCGCCCATGAACCAGTGGGCTTCCTTGCTCAGGTGGCTGTAGCCGTTGTCGTCGGAGAACACAGGCTCGCCGTCCTTCAGCAGCAGCATGTGGACGTGCATGCCGTTGCCTGCCTCGCCATAGACGGGCTTGGGCATCAGGGTGGCGCTGTAGCCGTGCTTCAGGGCCGTGTTGCGGATGATATACTTGATCATCATGGAAGCGTCGGCCATCTTGGACATCTGGCCCAGCTTGGGCTCGATCTCAAACTGGCCGGAAGCAGAAACCTCGGGATGATGGTACTTGATAGGAATGCCAGCCTCTTCCATCAGCAGGCACATCTCACTGCGGCACTCATAGGTGGGGTCGAAGGGCTTTGCAATGTGGTAGTTCTTCTGCTTGGGCACCACAACGCCCTGACCCTGAATGCCGCTGTTCCAGTAGGACTGGTCGTAGTCCAGATTCATGCCGATGGAGAAGGGCTGGACCTCCCAGCCTACCTGATTGAAAAGGTAGAATTCAAACTCCGGCAGGATCAGCATGGTATCGGCAATGCCGGAATCCTTCATATACTGTTCTGCTGCCAGCACGATGTTTCTGGGATACTGGGCCAGAGGACGGTTGGCGGGATAGTCGATGATCATGGCGTTGCCGGTCATGGAAAGAGTGGGAACCTGGCAGAAGGGGTCGATGACAGCAGTGTCGGGATCGGGAATGAAGACCATATCGGACTTTTCCACCACAGCGTAGCCATAGTTGGAAGCGTCGAAGCCAACGCCCTCCTGCATAATTTCTTCGTTGAAGTCGGCAGCGGGGATGGTCACATGGCGGTACTGGCCGTTGATGTCTACCATCTTGAAGTCCACCATCTGGATGCCGTTTTCCTGAATCATGGACATAACGTCCTGAACAGATTTGCTCATAAAAGGATGCCTCCTATATCGTTTCTTTGGTTTCTGGTTTTTAGTATACCGAAAAATTCGTTTTTCGTCAACTTTTCATTGCGCTTCCATAAATTATCTCTTATAATTACAAAAAACAATTTGACAGGAGTGCAGAAATATGGCAAAAATTCTGGAAATCTGTGTAGATTCCTATGCTTCCGCCATGGCCGCCATCCGGGGCGGCGCAGACCGGCTGGAGCTTTGCAGCGCGCTGGCCGTGGGTGGTCTGACCCCCTCCGCCGCCCTGCTGCGGCAAATCCGTAAAGTAAGCGCCATCCCCATACGCTGCCTCATGCGTCCACGAGGCGGTGATTTTCTCTACACCCGGGAGGAAATCGCCCAGATGGCCATGGAGATGGACGTCCTCCGTGCAGCAGGCGCTGACGGCTTCGTCATCGGCTGTCTGACCCCAGACGGTGCATTAGACCATACTGCTATGGTGCCCCTACTGGAAGCCGCACAGGGGTTGGGGCTGACCCTCCACCGCTGCATTGACGTTTCCCAGGATCCCCTGCAAACCTACCGCTCTGCCGCCGCCCTTGGCATCGACACAGTGCTGACCAGCGGTGCTGCCCCAAACTGCAAAGCAGGCTTTGAAGCCATCGGTCAGCTGCTGACCCTCCGGGACGAAATGAATGGTCCCGAGGTCCTCATCGGTGCCGGTGTCAATGCCAGTCTCATCACCTTCTTCCGTCAACAGCTTCCCGCCGCCCGGGCTTTCCATATGAGCGGAAAAACGGAAGTAGAAAGCAAAATGCACTTTCGCCGTCAGGACATCCCCATGGGCCTTCCCGGCCTAGACGAATGGCACATCCAGCAAACCAGCGAGGAAGCCGTACAAGCTGCCAGAGCTGCATTAGACAACCATTGACGGAATATCCGCTACTTCTGCCATCCCAAGAACGCCAAAGCCCCGCATTGCGTAAGCAATGCGGGGCTCGCTATTATACTTCGTTCGCAGCCTTATAGCCGCCGCGGATGGCTTCAGCAATGCTGGCGGTGCGCTCGCCGGAGCAATCGCCTGCGTAGTAGACGGGTACGGTGACACCCTCCACATCGAAGACATTCTTCTTGGAGCCAACAGCCATGACCACCATATCGCAGAGAATGGTGATCTCTGCTTCGCCCTGCATGGCCTTTACAGCACCTGCTTCAATGGCGCTGACCTTGGTGTTCACATACTGCTGAACATTATGGGCCTTGAAATCTGCCAGAATGGTGGGCAGAATGGTGGAGGATTCGCCGTTTGCGATCTTGTCCATCATTTCAATGATAGAAACCGTGCAGCCCTTTTCCAGCAGATACTCGGCAGTTTCGGTTCCTACCAGACCGCCGCCGATGACGGCGCAATGACCGGAAACCGCTGCCTTGCCGGAGAGCACATCCCAGCTGGACACCACATTGGCACCGTCACCACCGGGAACCGGCAATGCAAAGTCATGGGCACCCACTGCCACGATGACCGCATCTGCTGCGTTCATGATCTGCTTGGTAACCTCAGTATTTAGGTGGATCTTTACACCCAGCCCCGGCAGGATGGTGTTGTAGTATTCGATGGAACGTAGGATCTCGTCCTTTCTGGGAGGCACTGCTGCCAGATGGATCTGGCCGCCCACCTTGTCGGACTTCTCATACACATCCACCTTGTGGCCCCGGATGGCAGCCACACGGGCAGCTTCCAGACCGGCAATACCGGCACCTACGATAACCACCTGCTTGCTTTCTGCCGCAGGCTGGATAGAAACGGCAGCTTCCTCGCCATTTTCGGCGTTCAGCACACAGGAGATATAGCGGCGGTTCTGGATGGCATCCACGCAGCCCTTGTTGCAGTTCAGGCACTGGCGGATGGGCTCGTCAGATGCCACCTTGTTGGCAATATCCGCATCACACAGCAGGCTGCGGCCATAGGCAATGATGTCCGCGTCGCCGTCAGACAGGATCTTCTCGCCGTTTTCCACGGTCAGGACCTTGCCTACGGTGGCAACGGGGATAGAAACCGCAGCCTTCACCGCCCGGGTCACAGGCAGGATCCAGTTTTCTTCCCGGGTACCCATAGGAGGAATGGTATCAGCCATATTGCCGGTATGATTTGCCTGTGCCACCTGAATCATGTGGACACCGGCCTTTTCCAGCAGCTTGGCAAATTCCACTGCATCCTCCGGATGCAAGCCGCCCTTGCCACGGTCGGAGCCGTCGGGATTTTTGGTGATAATGGGCAGCTTGTACTCGATCATCAGCTTGGGTGCGGCTTCCTTAATGGCAGCCACCACTTCCAGCGCATAACGGACCCGGTTTTCAAAGCTGCCGCCGTACGCGTCAGTACGGAAATTCATCAGCCGGGAGCAGAGACTGCCCAGCAGGCGGTCGCCGTGGACCTCAATGGCATCGATACCTGCCTCCTGTGCCCGGCGGGAGGCATCGGCAATGGCCTTCTTAATGCCGCCCAGCTGCTCCGGAGTGACCTCCTGAATGAAGAAGCGCATATCGTGAGCGATCTTGCCATGAGCCCGCTTTCCGAACTCCTGCGATTCCTTCATTTTAGCACCAAAGGTTGCCATATCGCCCTTGGCCTTGGCCTCCATGCCCTCCTTAGCTGCCATCTGGGCCAGCCGGATCAGGCGGCCCACTTCGGGGACATCGTACTCGGGATGGAATATCTGCAGAGCGACCTTGCAGTCGTACTTGTGCAGTGCATCCGCCAGCCGCTTAAAGGTCGGGATCTGCCGGTCATCACAGAGCTTGGGAGTCGGAGAAGCAGTCATAACAGGAGCCACGTCGCCAATGACCACAAAACCGGTGCCGCCTTTAGCCAACCGTTCGTAGAAAGCCAGACTTCTTTCTCCGATGGAACCGTCCCGTTCCTCATAACCGGTCGTCAGAGGCGGGAACATGATACGGTTTTTCAGAGTCAGACCACCCACCGCAATGGGCTGCAGAAGCAGAGAATCTTTGCTCATAATGGATATCCCCTTTCAAATTATATTCTGCCTCTTTCATACCATATTTCAGCATGTTTTTCAATAGACAGAACATCGATCTCCCATTTTTTAGTATCTTTTCAATTATTTTCCATATACCAGTTTTTTCGCCCTTGCATGATCGCCGGGCTTTACAAACAGCTGGTACAGATAGGTCTGGGTCGCCATAGCAGAATATGTCGTCCGGACGGTTTCTGCTGCCTTGGCATTGAAGCTGCGGGAGAGTACATTGTCGGAAACCGTGGTCTTCACCTCATAACGAATACCGTTTTTATCCAGAATCTGCTTCACCCGGGCCAGCTCCTGCGCATTTGTGTCCATCATCAGGCGTTTTCTCAAAAGCAACATACCTGCTTCTCCTTATCCAAAATAAAATGGGTCAAGAATTTTTTCTTTGCCAAAGGTCTTTCCTGCCATGCGGTACATGGCCTTGGCATGGATGCGATCATGCCAGAGAAAACGGCGCAGCACCTTTCTCACCGACCACCATTCCCCGTAGCTGCCCTCCTGGGCTTCTTTCTCCAGGAAACCGGGCTGCTGCTCCAGCGCGGCAAAGCCCCGTCGGCGGCATTGGGCAATGGTTCCCTCGTTGTCTGCCTCCACGCCGATCTCCCCGAAATAGTAGGCGTTGACACTTTTGGTATGGCGGTACATTTCCTCCGCCGTCCGGGGCACCGGGCCGTAGAAGGTACTGCGCAGCGGCAGGCAGCTTACATGTTTATCAGGCACTGATTCATACAGTCTGTGAAAATCTTCTGCTGATCTCAGCGTAAGGTCTCTCAGCTCCTCATATTCTTCCCAAGTCAGAGGGGCTTTCTCACTGCCAAACAGCACATCCGAATCCGCATCCCGGATCTGCAGCTGGGATGCCTGCTCCTGCACGATCTCGATTTGAGCAGCATCCAACCAACTGCCGCCCCGCCAGTGAAGATAGGTCCTGATCTCTCCGGGCATTTTTCCTTTTGCAATTTCCAGACTTTCCCCTCTTGTAAAAGCACCGGGGAAATTTTCAGCATACAGGATGGAATCCTCCCCGTTATGCTCCCAGATGCAGCGGATATTCATAGAAACACCTCCCGTCTAACCGATTGGACTGCTTTACAGAAAGTCCTCCCGGGCAGGAGAAAATACATCGATCACCTTCATATCTTCCAAAACAGTAATTTTATGGGGCACATTGCCGGGAATCAGCACACTGTCACCGCTTCCCACTTCCCGGGTCTCCTCACCTACCGTGTAGCGGCAGGCGCCGGAGATGATATAGGTGATCTGCTGATGGGGATGGGCATGCTCTGCAATGACCGAGCCGCCCTCCAGACAAATCTCACACACCATCAGATCTGCACTGTGGGACAGCACCTTTCGCGTAACACCCACGCCTCCGTTTTGCATGGGAACATTTTGATTGTAGGTAAACATATGGCGTTTCCTCCCGTTTTTCTTTTATTATAAGCCGGGATATAGGGAAATGCAATCCCTTTTCCGGCGACCCGGAACGGACTCGCTACATTATGGTGTCGGCGGGGCCCTACCCGCCGAGCAACGGTCCACCGGACCGTTGCATTTCATTCTTCGAGTCCTTATCCGGAGCAAATAAAAAACGCCATCCATATGGATGGCGTTTTTTATTTGGCGACCCGGAACGGACTCGAACCGTCGACCTCCAGCGTGACAGGCTGGCGTGCTAACCGACTGCACCACCGGGCCAGAACAAGTTGAATTATAGCAGATAATTCCCGATTTGTAAAGACCTATTTTTTTATTTTCCCTGACTTTTTTCTGTTCTCCCCCTATTCTCCCGGCAAAAAGTCCCAATCGCCTGACAAGCGATTGCCAAATTATCCTTTTTTCGCTACAATAAACCCATCCAAACGAGCGAGGTGATCCTATGTACGAGATCAGCAAGGAAGCCTTCGGCAGCTTCGTTTCTGCCCTTCGGAAAGAAAAGGGGCTGACCCAGAAGGAGCTGGCAGAGCAGCTCTACATTTCTAACAAGGCGGTCAGCAAATGGGAAACCGGCACTACCCTTCCGGATACCGCCCTCCTGATGCCGCTGGCGGAGGCGCTGGGGGTAACGGTGACGGAGCTTCTGAAATGTCAGCGGCTGACGCAGGAGGAATCCCGACAATCAGAGGAGCTGGTAAAAACAGTCATCCAGCTGTCGGAGGGTGGACTCCAGAAATACCGGCCCGACCGTTGGAAACGGGGCATTCAGCTGCTTCTGAGTGCCATCATCGGAGCGCTGGAGATCTGGCTTATGCTGCTCTATGGCTACACATGGGACGAGCTGTCGGTGGCTCTGCTGACCATGATGGTACTGATGGCCCTCTTCGGCACCTATTTCTGCGTCTTCGCCAAGGAGCGGCTCCCGGATTACTATGACAGCAATCGCGTTTCCGCCTTCGCTGACGGCTTCCTGCGGATGAACATTCCCGGCGTCTACTTCAACAACAGCAACTGGCCCTACATCGTCCGGGCGATGCAGCTGTGGGCCATGATTGGTCTGGCTGGCTGCCCTGCACTGTATTTCCTTTGCAGGAAGCTGTTCCCCGGCTTTGTGACCTACGGCTGGACCTATGTGATGCCGCTGATCACCCTTGGCGGAATGTTTCTCCCCGTCGTGGTGGTAGGCAGAAAATATGAATTTGCCCCAGATACCCCCCGCCCGGCTTACAGCGGAAGGCAGGACCGGATCATCTTCGGTGTGACCGCGGTACTGATCTTATCTTTGGCCCTGTTCCCCGCCCTCGGCGGACTGTGGTCCTCCGGCTCCGGCAGCCGTGTGGGCTGGCACGAAAGCAAAACGCTGGAAAGCTGGAATGCCGGCTATTCCTACTTCCAAGGCTACCGCCAGCGGTCCGTCAATGTACAGGGAGATCCCACCACGCTCCACGCAGAGCTCCGCACAGAGGCTGGCGCATTTACCCTGCGTGTCACCGATCAGCAGGGTGCGCTCCTCTACGAGGAGAGATTTACGGGATCCGCCACTGTGGATGTCCCCATTCCCGGCAAAGTACAGGTGCGTGTGACTGGTGAAAAAGCAAAGGGAAGCTTTTCTATTGGATGGTAATACAGTTGAAGAGGCTGTCTCACGAAGTGAGGCAGCCTCTTTTTTCTTTACTGGAGTGGGTGTGTCCTTTCGGCACATCGTAAGGTAGCGCTGGGAAGGGGTCCAGCGCCCGACAGTCCACCGGACTGTCGGATTATATTCTTCGAGCCTTCCGACATCCTTTTTCTACAAAAAAGAAAGCCTTCCCTTCGGAAGACTTTCTTTTTTATGGAGCGGGTGACGAGGCTCGAACTCGCTACCTCCACCTTGGCAAGGTGGCGCTCTACCGGATGAGCTACACCCGCAACGGACATGACTTATTATAACAAGCTTTTTTAAAATGTCAAGTCCTAATTTTCAGTTTTTTCAACTTTTTTCTGCAGGCCCGCCCGGAAGGATCTGGGGCTCTGTCGGAGCCGGCTGTGACGGTTCCGTGGAGGGTGCCGGAGGCTCCGTTATCTCCGGGACTGTGGGGGGTGTGGTTTCCTCAGGGACGGTAGGCGGTATCGTCTCCTCAGGAACAGTAGGAACGATGGTTTCTTCCGGACGTATAGGCTCCTCAGAGGGCTTCGGCTCAGTAGGAAGTGAGGGCCCGGAGGGAACCGTAGGCTCCACCTGTCCCGGCTTCTGGGCAGCCTCCTGCTCCAGCCGGAACCGGGGCGCGCCAATACAGGCAGGATACACGGAATAGTCCCAGACATAGCTGTCCATGGAGCTGTCCGCAAACTGCCGGTAACGGCCAAATTCCCTGCTGCGCAGCAGATCCACATGGTAGTAATACCCATCCTCCCGCACAATGTTCCATGTCCAAGGCTCTCCAAAGTGGGTGCCGTTCACCGTCATGCACTCCAGCCCCGCGCTGCGGCACATGGCCGCATAGACAGTGGCAAAGGCCCGGCTGTCGCCCACGCCGTGGTGCAGCAGGCTGTAGACCGGTGTGATGGAGGTTTCCAGCTTATAATCAAAACGCTCCACCAGAAAGGCAAACAGCTGAGAGAACTTCTGGTACTCCTCGCCATCGCCGCTGACATACAAGGCCGCCGCCTCAAACACCGGCTTTACCTCCTGCTGCATCCGCCGCAGAGCATCCCGGCTGGTCTGATAGGTGAAGATCAGCTCCACCACCCGTTCATTTCCGGTACCATACACGCGTTCCGTAACATGCGGAGTCTCCATGACCATCTGGGGATTCAGCAGCGCATAATCCTGCACGAACTGAGTAAAGTCCTCTGTTTCATATTGCTCTACCAGCATGACCAGACTGGGATCAAACCCCTCCAATGCCAATGCCACTGCCCCTCGGAGGGCATCCATATCCGCCACCCGGCGGATACGTTGGACCTCGCTGCGGTGATGGCGGTAAGTGATGCTCACGGATACCGCCGGCAGGCCGCCGCTGCTGCCGGTCTCATATAAGATACTTTCTACCGCATAGGCACCAACAGGATCGTTCAGCAGGGCATATTGGACCGCCCGTTCCATGCTGTAGGCTAGTGTATCCTCAGGGTATTCCGCCACATTGATGGCAGAAACCTCGGCACCATCGGCAATGATGGCCTTCAAGGCTTCCAGCAGCTCCAGATAGTTGGAGGCTGTCACCACATCGGTCTGATTGTTTTGCCGCTGCTCCTGATGGGGGGTGACAGAAACATAAGGACTGGCAGACCAACTGCAGCCGGACAGCAGCAGGCTCAGCAGCAGTGCCCCAAGCAAAAATTTCCGTTTCATCGCGCCCCTCCTTTACAGGGAATGTTTGGAGTACCGGGAGAAGCCGTCTCCCAGCACCTGATGGGCCTCCTGCACAATGACGAAGGCCTTGGGATCGATCTCCATGACCAGTTCTTTCAGCTCCGTAAGCTGCTGCTTCTTCACCGCCGCCAGCACTACCTTTGTATTATGGTGGCTATAACTCCCTTCTCCATGGAGGAAGGTCGCTCCCCGGTCCAGCTTCAGGCCGATATCCCGGGCTATTGCCTCATATTCCGAAGAAATGATCAGCGCCACCGTGGAATAGTCAAAGCGGTATACCACCGCATCCAGCACCTTGCCGCAGAGAAACACCGTAATACCGGTATACAGGGCCTTGTTCACATCCTGAAATACCAGACCCGTCAGCAGCACCACGAAGGCATCAAAGCACATGGAGATCTGACCAATGGGCACATTGCGGTAGCGCAGCTTTAATAGCCGCACCAGAATATCGGAACCGCCGGTGGAGGTTCCGGAAACGAACACCACACCAAGGCCCAGTCCGCAAACCACGCCGCCATAGATCACGCCCATCAGCGGCTCCACCGCAGGCAGTCCCAATGCAGCAAAGGTATCGATCAGTACCGAGCTGAGGACCATACCCAGCAGAGAGCCAAGGAAGAAGCGCTTGCCGATTTTGACACCGCCCAGCAAAAATAGAGGCAAATTGATGAGAATGGACAGCGTACCCACACTGCCAAACCCCAAAACCTCCACAATCACCAGCGCCAGACCGGAAATTCCGCCGGGGCTCATGTCATTGGGCTGTAAAAAGAACGCAAAACCGGCAGAAAACACGGTGCTGCCGATGATCGTCGCCACGATCCAGCCATATTTGTGCCATAATTTGCCCATGGGTATGCCTCCTTAATTCTTTCGTGTAACAAAATCGGATGTCATTGCGATCCAGTGCGCACACTGGATCGGTAACCGAAGGAAATGCCTGTGGTGCAATCTTCTCCAAAGGTCCGCGCAGAATCCCACAGCATGATCCGAGAAAAACGTAGGGGATTGCCACGTCGGCCTGCGGCCTCCTCGCAATGACATACGTTTTTTCGTCATGCAAAAGTAATATTACACATCAAAGCTCTGCTGCTTCTCCTGAGAATCCTCTTCCTTCAGCAGTGCACCGGCAGTGGGGATGGTCTTGCTGCGGTAGCGGCTCTGATTGGAAATGCCGCTATTGTCCAGCAGAACTGCATCCTTCAGCACCGCCTTCTTTTTCAAGGTCATGACCGCCACGCCCTGGGTATTACGGGTGGTCTTGGGCAGCAGCTGGGCTGTGGAGAAGATGGCAGCCCGGCCATCGGTGGAATAGAGCACCATCTGCTCGTCAGCATCCAGTGCCAAAGCCTTCACCAGCGGGCTCTTGTCGGAGTAGGCGCCGGTGAGCTTCTTGCGGTTGGTTTTTGTCTCGTAAGCGGACAGAGGCACCTTGGCCACCTTGCCATTTTCAAAGAAGAACAGCACGAAGCCCTTGTAATCCCCGCAGAATACCAGAGCCACCATGGTTTCGCCTGCTTCAAAGCCCAGCTTCTGGGGCAGATAATCACCAAGCTGGGATGCCTTACCGTCGTCGAAGTCGGAAAGGCGGGACTTATAGCACTGGAACTTATCGGTAAACACCAAAAATTCTGCCCGGTTGGTGGTTTCCTTGGTAAAGGACAGGCTGTCGCCCTCCTTGAATTTCTGCTCACCGCTCATCCGCAGAGACTGGGCTGTGATCTTCTTCATATAGCCCTCTTTGGATACAAAAACAGTCACAGGATAGTCCGGGATGGGGTCCTCCTCTTCCTCGGGAATGATCTCATCGATGTTATAGATGATCTCCGTCTTTCTGGGTTTTCCAAACTTCTTGGAAACCTCCTCCAGCTCCTTGATGATGACGTTTTTCAGCTTTCGGGAGCTATTCAGCGTGGAACGCAGGTCCTCGATCTCGGTTTCCAGCTGATCGATGGCCTTGGTCTGCTTGAGGATGTATTCCTTATTGATGTTGCGCAGCTTGATCTCTGCCACATAGTTTGCCTGAATTTCATCAATGCCAAACTCGATCATCAGATTGGGGACAACTTCCGCCTCCTGCTCCGTTTCCCGGATGACCCGGATGGCCTTGTCGATATCCAGCAGGATCCGCTCCAGACCCTTCAGCAGGTGCAGCCGGTCCTCCTTCTTGCCGATCTGGAAGAACAGTCGCCGCTTAATGCAGTCGGTACGCCATGCAGTCCATTCCGTGAGGATCTCTCCCACGCCCATGACCCGGGGCATTCCGGCAATGAGGATATTGAAATTGCAGGGGAAGCTGTCCTGCAAGGGAGTCATGCGGTACAGCTTCTGCATCAGCTTTTCCGGATCCACGCCGCGCTTTAAATCAATGGTCAGCTTCAGACCGCCCAGATCTGTCTCGTCACGCATGTCAGCGATTTCCTTGATCTTACCGGCCTTGATCAGCTCCGCCACCTTGTCCATGATGACCTCGGTAGCCGTGGAATAGGGGATCTCGGTGATCTCGATGAGGTTGCCCTCCTTGACATAGCGCCACTTTGCCCGGAGCTTGAAGCTGCCCCGGCCGGTGTTATAGATCTCCCGGGTGGTAGCTTCGTCAAACAGCAGCTCTGCGCCGGTGGAAAAATCAGGACCCGGCAGAGTTTCCAGAATGTCATGGTCCGGATTCTTCATCAGGGCAATGGTGGTATCACAGACTTCCTTTAAGTTAAAGGAACAAATATTAGATGCCATACCGACAGCGATGCCCTGATTGGCAGACACCAGCACGTTGGGGAAGGTAGTGGGAAGCAGGGCAGGCTCCTTCATGGTGGCGTCGTAGTTGTCCACCATGTCTACGGTGTCGGAGTCGATGTCCTTAAACAGCTCACTGCAAATGGGATCCAGCTTGGCCTCAGTGTAACGGGAGGCAGCATAGGCCATATCCCGGGAGTAGACCTTACCGAAGTTGCCCTTGGAATCCACGAAAGGATGCAGCAGGGTCTCATTGCCCTTGGCGAGGCGGACCATGGTTTCATAGATGGCGGCATCGCCGTGGGGATTTAGCCGCATGGTCTGGCCTACGATGTTGGCAGACTTTGTCCTGCCGCCGGACAGCAGGCCCATCTTGTACATGGTGTACAGGAGCTTGCGGTGAGAGGGCTTGAAGCCGTCGATCTCCGGGATGGCCCGGGAAACAATGACCGACATGGCGTAGGGCATGTAGTTGATCTCCAAGGTTTCGGAGATCGCCTGCTCCGTAGTGGAACCAACCAAACCCATAACGCCATCGGTGTTGATTTTTTTCTTTTTCTCAGGTTCTTGCTTTTTTCTTGCCATAGTTGGCTCCTTTTATAAAACATCGTGTCATTCCGAGCCAGTGCGCACACTGGCGTGGGAATCCCCTATCATTTCAGACATCCCGGAAAAATCAGGGGATTGCCACACCAGTCTGCGGACTGGTTCGCAATGACAGTAATCATCGTAAGCTATCAGGAAATATCCGCCAATTCCAGATATTTTGCGCCGTTTTCGGCGATAAAGTTCTTTCGTTCGTTCAGCGCATCGCCCAGCAGGACATCGAAATAGTGGGCAGTACGCTCGGCATCCTCGGGCATGACCTTGATGAGCCGGCGGGTCTCGGGGTTCATGGTGGTCATCCACATCATTTCGGGATCGTTTTCACCAAGACCCTTGGAGCGCTGAATGGTCACCTTTTTGCCCTCCAGTTCCTTCAAAATCTTCACTTTTTCCTGCTCATTATAGGCAAACCAGGTCTTATCCTTACAGGTGATCTCAAACAGAGGAGACTCTGCGATATACACATAACCGTCCCGGATCAATGTGGGGCACAGGCGGTAGAGCATGGTGAGGATCAGGGTACGGATCTGGAAGCCGTCCACGTCAGCATCGGTACAGATGACCACTTTATTCCAGCGCAGATTGTCAATATCAAAGGAGGAAAGCTCCTTTGCCTTCTTGCCCTGGACCTCCACGCCGCAGCCTAAGACCTTCATCAGGTCGGTGATGATGGGAGAGGCAAAAATCTTGCTGTAGTCCGCTTTCAGGCAGTTGAGGATTTTACCGCGGACCGGCATGATGCCTTGGAACTCCGCATCCCGGCTCATTTTGACACTGCCCAGTGCGGAATCACCCTCCACGATGTACAGTTCCCGCAGAGCGGTATCCCGGCTGCGGCAGTCTACAAACTTCTGGACCCGGTTGGCGATGTCGATGGAGCCGGACAGCTTTTTCTTGACACTGGACTTGGTCTTTTCGGCAGATTCTCTGGCCCGTTTATTGACGAGGATCTGCTCTGCGGCCTTGGCGGCCTCCTGCGCGTTCTCGATGAACCAGACCTGCAGCTGCTCCTTAAAGAAAGCGGTCATAGCTTCCTGCGTGAACTTGGAATTAACGCTCTTTTTGGTCTGGTTTTCAAAGCAGCCGATGGTGGAGAAGCAGTTGGTCACCATCACGAGACTGTCCTGAATGTCCTGAAAGATGATCTTATTTTCGTTTTTGGTGTATTTATTGTTGTCCTTCAAATATTTATCGAAGGCAGCCGTGAAGCCAAGGCGCACAGCCCGGTCGGGGCTGCCGCCGTATTCCAGCCAAGAGGAGTTGTGGTAATACTCGATGTGGCTGACCTGCTTGGAAAAGCAGAAGGAGGCAGTGATCTTCAGCTTCATCTCGGGACGATTCTCCGCGTCCCGGCCCCGGCGCTCGGTCTCCCAGTAGGTGGGCATGGTAAAGGCGTTGTCCCCTACCAGTTCCTCAATATACTGGCGGATGCCGTCTGCATAGCAGTATTCCTCTTCCTCAAATTTCCGTCCCACCTGATTGCGGAACTTGAAGCGAATGCCCTTGTTGACCACTGCCTGACGGCGCAGCACATCCCGGTAGTATTCCACGGGGATGTTGATATCGGTGAAGACCTCCTTATCGGGCTTCCAGTGGAAGCAGGAGCCGGTCTTTTTTCGATCCGTTTCCTCCTTTTTCATTTTGCCCTTAATACGGCCCTTTTCAAAGTGAAGATCGTACCGGAAGCCGTCCCGGCGGACGATGACATCAAAAAATTCCGACGCATACTGGGTGGCGCAGGAGCCGAGGCCGTTGAGGCCAAGGGAATACTCGTAGTTTTCGCCGTTTTCGCCGTACTTGCCGCCTGCGTACATTTCGCAGAAGACCAGCTCCCAGTTGTAACGCTTTTCCTTTTCGTTCCAGTCCACAGGGCAGCCCCGGCCGAAGTCCTCTACCTCCACGGACAGGTCTTCGTAGCGGGTGACGATGATGGTATCGCCGTGGCCCTCTCTGGCTTCGTCGATGGCGTTGGATAGGATCTCAAACACCGCATGCTTGCAGCCCTCCAAGTCATCCGAGCCAAAAATGACCGCAGGACGCTTACGCACCCGGTCCTCGCCCTTCAGCATGGAGATACTGGAATTTCCGTATTGTTCATTTTGCTTTTTAGTCGCCATTTACAGTTACCTACCTGAATTTGCATAGTTATCCATAATAATTCTAGTTTATTATACGCAAAAAGGAAAAGAAAGTCAAGGAATGCGGCGTTTTCCCCATTGTGCACAACGGTCGTCATCCTGAGCGAGCGAAGCGAGTCGAAGGATCTACGCACTATCCTAGTGCGTACAGATATGTCAGTGCGTAGATCCCTCGTCTTCACTCCGTTTCGCTTGGGATGATAGGCTTTTTCTTATCTCGTAAATATTTTATCGTTTATCATTAAATTTTAGTTGACAAACATATTTTTCTCTGCTATGATGGAATCACAAACCAAAAGGAGGTGAATAGCAAAACTAAATTCTAGTTTGCAAAAGTAAATGCACGCTACTGAGATTTTCTGCAAGACTAAATTCCTCTAAACCACGAAAAGTGGATTTTACCGGAACTTACAAATGCGAACTGGAATTTACAAAAGCAAA